>CAZHQA010000042.1:0-17012 GCA_964533955.1 uncultured Reyranella sp.
TGTATCCCAAATCGAGCGCCACTTTCCACGATATCTGGCACACGCTGGGACTGCGTGGCACGGCCAGCAACGAGTATTCCGTCGACAATCTGTTCATTCCGCACGAGCGCGCCATCTATCGCGACGAGTCGCGCAACCGTCAAAGCGACAGTCCGCTTTACCGTTTCACCAGCACCCAGCTCTACTCGATCGGCTTCGGAGGCGTCGCCCTTGGCATCGCCCGGGGCACGATGGACGCGTTTCTGGCCCTGCCGCGGGAAAAGACCCGCCGCGGCGCGGGCAAGCCGATGGTGGAGAACAACGTCGTCCAGAGCCATGTGGCACAGGCTGAGGCGAAGTGGCGATCCGCTCGCTATTTCCTTCACGCCGCGTCGGACGAGGCGCTGGAAACGATCGAGGAACGCGGCGAGATGGCTCTCGATCAACGGACCCGCCTGCGCCTCGCCTCCACCTGGGCGATCCAGTCGTCGCGGGAGATCGTCAATACGCTGTTTCACGATTGCGGCTCGATGGCGGTGTTCGAGGAAAATCCGTTCGAACGCCGTCTGCGCGACATCGACACCGTCGCGCAGCAGGGCCAGGGGCGCATACTGCACTACGAGACGGTCGGTCAGGTCATGCTCGGCGTGTCGCCCGAGAACATTTTCTAACTTCGGTCCCCTGTCTGGTTTCCACCGGTGGGCGCAACATCGACCGCCCAGCTTTGAAACACGATTCCGCTAGCGCAGCCGCGGGCCGGGGTCGAGCCCGAGGAAGGCGCGGCCGCCGATCGGATACCACTCCTGAGCGAGCGTCGCCGCTTGGCCGACCACCTGGAGGTCACGCCACACTTCGGCCAGGCGACTCTCGGTCTTGAACGAGGTGCTTCCGCCATGCCGGAACATCAGATCCATCGCCTGGCGTGCGCAGTCGCCTGCATGCACGGCGGCGAGCCGGCAGCGGGCGCGCTGCTCGAGCGTGGTCTCGCGGCCCTCGGCCAGCGTGTTCCACAGCTCGGCGATCATCGCGTTGCGATAGACGCGCCCGGAATTGAGGATCGCATCGGCGCGCCCGACCGCATCCTGCACCTGCGGATTGTCGCACAGCCTGCCCGTGCGGCCGCGCGGCGTCTTCTCGCCGGCAAGCTCGACCAGCGCATTGATGCCGGCACGCGCCAGCCCGGTGATGACCGCACATTGGTGCGGCCCGACCCAGGCCTGTGCCGGCAGGGCGTAAGTGATGCCCGGCCAATGCCCCCACTGGTTGTCGAGCGGTACGCCGGCATGGACCATCGTGCGCCGCTCCGGCAGGAAAAAATCCTTCACCGTCCAATCGAAGCTCCCGGTGCCGCGCAGGCCGCTCACTTCCCAGCTGCCGGGAATGACTTCGACCTCGGCGCGCGGGAACAGTCCGCGCCAGAACATGCCACCGTCGTCGCGACGGCGCGGCTGATCGCCGTCGAGGATCTGGAAGCTGCCCAGCATCCACGCGGCTTCATGGCAGCCGCTGCCGAAGGTCCAGCGCCCGCTGACGCGATAGCCGCCCTCGACCGGCACCGCCTGGCCACCGCCCTGCACCGCGGTGCCGGCGATCACGGTGCGATGGCCCTCCGGATAGATCTCGTGCACGCCGTCGTCGGGGAGGCCGAGCGTGACCAGGCTGCCAACGCCGTTGTTGGCGACGTTCCAGCCGACCGAGCCCGCGCCTTCGGCCAGGAGCTCGATGACGCGGATGTAGGTCAGCGGATCGGCCTGCAGGCCGCCGAGCGACCGCGGCAGCAGGAGGCGGTAAAAGCCCGCCGCGTGCATCTGCTCGACGAGCGCGGGCGACAGCCGCTGCTCGCGCTCGATCTCGTCATGGTAGTGCCGCACTGTCGGCTTGAGCGCGGCGGCTGCCCGCACCACCGGCTGGGCATCGATGTCGACCGGCAAACGGCGGTCTTCGATCATGGTCTGCATCGGCACCTCCTGTTGCCCCCGGGTCGCGACGGGTGCGCGTGACCCGTCCTGCCAGCAAGCCATCATACGAGCTCGGCAAGCCGCGGCAGGACCTCCTTGCTGAACAATGTCAGATTATCGACCGTGTCGGCGTGAGTGAGGTGACCGCCCTGGCCCATCATCAGGAGGTGGCCGAAGCCGCCGACATGGTCGTGGAAGGCCCTGGCTTGCTCGACGACCATGTCGGGTGTGCCTGCGAAGCAGATGCCGGCATCGATGAACTCCTCGACACTCGCTTCATTGGGGTCGACTTGTCGGCCATTGCGCAGCGCGATGCTGCGCGTGGGGACGCCTGAGCCGTAGCTCGGCCCCTTCAGCGCCTGCGCCGTGGCTGCCACCGACTGATAGCCGGGCGGAAAGGCGAACTGGGCGCCGACGCGGAGCGCCGTACGGCTGTAGTCGAGGATCTGGTCGGCGCGCCGGTAGCCTTCCTCCTTGCTGGAACCGACGCCCACGATCGCCATGTAGGCGAACCGGTCGCGCGTCGCTTCGCGGCCCTGGCTCGCCGCCCCCTTGCGATAGGCGGCATAGATCGCCGGCGTCCGGACATAGCCGGTGTTGAGCGACCCGATGACATAGCCGCGCGCGCCGGCGGTTTGCGCGGATTCAGGGCTGTTCACCGTCAGCCACACCGGCGGATGGGGTTGCTGATAGGGGCGCGGCCAGACGTTGACCTGGCGGTACTGGAAATAGCGTCCTTCCCAGTTGAAGGGGCCGTCATGGGTCGTCATCGCCTTCAGGATGAGGTCATGCGCCTCCCAGAAGCGCGGCATCAGGTCGGCCGGGTTGCTATTGGCCGGCGTCACTTCGAACGGAGCTCCCTTGACGAAGCCCATCTCGACGCGGCCGCGCGAGATCACGTCGAGCATCGAATATTCCTCGGCGACCCGGACCGCGTCGAAGCGGTTGCCGATCGGCATGCCGAGGCACAGCAGCCGGGCCTTCTTCGTCTCGCGGGCAAGGATCGCCATCGGGATCGTGCAGACAGAGTCGATGCAGGTCGCCGTCGCATGGTGCTCGTTCACCATGATGTTCAGTCCCAGTTCGTCGCACAGGGCCCACTCGTCGAGACCGCGGTGGTACAGGTCGGCGGCGGTCCTGGGATCGCAGAGCCGGCTCGGGACGACGTTACGCAGCTGGGCGCCGAGTTCCTCCCACGCGGGAAAGTAGGCGAGCTCGCTGAAATGCCAGACTTTCATCGTGATCGTCCCTTCACTTGTGCACGAAGGCGTCGATGGCTCGGAGGGTAGCTTCGGACTGCTCGATCTCGGGATAGTGTCCCGCCCCGTCGATGAGCGTCAGTTCTGCAGCAGGCAGGGCCGAGGTGAGCGACTGTCCGTAGGACCGGCTGGCAAACCTGTCGGCCGCCCCGCAAACCACCAGCGTCGGCAGATCGACCCGATGCAGCCAGCGTTTCAGGGCCGGATTGTGCAGGTATGGCCGCCACCCATAATGGGCGAGCATCTGGCGCTCGCGTGCCAGTTCCTCGAGCTGGCCGGCGGACATCGCCGCGTAGTTCGGCGCGTGTCGCTTCGGGTCGGCGAACAGCATCGGAAAGGCCTCGATGTCGGGCATGTAGAAGAGATCGGCGAAGTCACGCTCTTCCCGGCCCGAGAATTTCACGCCGACCGACGAGACGAGGACCAGTTTGGACAATCGGGTGCGATTGCGCACGCACATCTCGAGCGCAATCCACCCGCCCAGGGACACGCCGACCAGAACCACGTTGTCGAGATCGAGCTCGTCGAGGAGATCGAGATAGAGGTAGGCCAGATCGTCGACCGATCGAAAGTCGGTGGCAGCGGACGCAGCGCCATAGCCCGGATGCCGCGGCGCAATCACCGTCCACTTTCTTGCCAATGCGGCGAGATGCGGCCTTACCTGTTCGACATATTGCTCGGCGTGCAGGTACAGCAGCGGCGGGCCCGAGCCTTCGCTATGGATCTCGAGCGGAACCCCCCTGACATCGCGTGTTTCCATTTCGACCGTCCTGTACAGGTCATTTTCTGCGCTGGAATGTGCCACGGGCCAAGGACACGTGCGTCCATGGGCCCGCTGACCGAAACTGCACCCGGGCTGGCGTCAGTGCCCGCGTCGCGAGGCAGTCGCCATCGCGAGCACCGCGAGTGCCTGAAGCGCCGCGGTCAACGCCAATGCCCAGGTATAGCCGTCCGGATCCCACCCGCCCGATGGCGTGCGCGGCCAAAGATCGAGGATCCAGCCGATCGCCGCCTGGACCAGGAATGCAAAGCCGAGCGTCAGGGTGTTCACGGCCGTCGAGACCCGCCCGGTCTGCTCGGGAGGAAACATCTGGCAGAGGACGATATAGCCAGCCGGTCCCGCCGCGCCGAACACCGCGATCGCAAGCCAGAGCACGAGCACGACCGAGGGTTGGCTCGGCTGCAGCATGAGGCCCGCCTGCAGCAGCACGAGGCCTGCAAGCGATACGATCGGAACGAGGAAGGACGGCAAGCCGGCTGCGTTCGCCCGGCTGGCGGCGCTGCCGGTGAGCACACTGCCCGCGACCATGGCGAAGGTGTAGAGGAACAGCACGCCGGCCCGGGCGGTCCCGTCCATGCCGGCGACGTCGCGCAGCCAGGGGCCTGCCCACAGGCCCAGGTAGGCAAAGTTGAACATAGACAGAGTGCCAACTGCCGGAGCGAACCGCCAGAAGGTCCGCGAGCCGAGGATGCGCCCGCTCAACGCAATGTCGCCCCGCAGGGTTCGAGCCGCGCCCGGGATGCGCGGCTTGTCGGGCACCGACAGGAATATCCAGGTCGCCACGCCAAGCGCCAGCAGGCACAACCCCCAAAACACACCTCGCCAGCCGAGAGCCGGCAGCAGTGCCTGGACCGGTGAGGTGGTAAGCGCGCTGCCGAGGGCACCGATTGCCGTCGCGATACCAGTCACGTGCGCGACTCGGCTCCGTTCGAACCAATCGGCGTGCGCCTTGATCACCGCCATCAGACCGGCCGAAACCCCGATGCCGAGGACGATCCGCGCCACGGCGAGCCCGACGAAGCCCGGCGACAGCGCGAAGATCGCGAAGCCGATTGCCGTGAGCAACATCAGCACGGTCTGCACCCTTCGGGCCCCGAATCCGTCGAGCGCCACGCCGAGCGGCAGTTGCGCGGCCGCATAGGCAGCGAACAGGGAGGCTGCCAGTACGCCCAACTCCATCGCGGACAGGCCGAACTCCACGGCAAGCACGGGACCGACGATCGCCATCACCATGCGCGCGGCCTGGTTCATGACGTTTGCCGCGGCCAGCGGAAAAGTTACCCGGACCAGCATCCGGGACGACACTCCCGGCCTCAGGCGAGCCTCGACAGAACGCCGTCGCGGAAGCGATGCATGTTGTCGATCGTCCCCTGCAAGGTCTGCGCATCGCCATAACCGAACAGCCGAACATCGACCGAGGTGACGCCGAGGTCCTCGAGCCGTTTGATATCCCCGACCCAGTCGGAGTCGCCTCCAGTGAACAGCTCAGCCTCGCCCTCGATGCTCCCGCGGGGACGCACGCCTGGGCCGGAGAGAATCCGATAGGCCAGCGCAATCTCCTTCGGATCTCGGCCGCCGCGCTTGCAGAACCCGTGGAAGCGTTCCAGCCCCTGCCTGAAGGTCGATACCGTGTTCATCGGGTGCTGTGCGTTTGTGCCGACCGGATACCAGCCGTGGGCATAGCGGACGGTGCGACGGAGCGCCGGCGCACTTTCCCCGCCGACCCAGATCGGAACCGGCTTCTGGACCGGCTTGGGCGTGAAGACGACATCGTCGAAGCTCACATACTTGCCGTCGAATTTCGGCGCCTCGGCGGACCAGAGCTCCTGGCACGCTGCCATCCATTCGTCGGTCACGTTGCCCCGATCGTCGAACGGCGCTGCGCCGATCGCCTCGAACTCTTCGCGGCACCAGCCGACGCCGATGCCCAGCGTGAGGCGACCCTTGGAGAGGTAGTCGATGGTGGACAGCACCTTGGCGGTCAGCACGGCAGGGCGGTGCGGCACAACCATGACCGACAGGACGAAGCGAAGCTTCCTGGTGAGCGCGGCGAGATAGGCCGTGGTCGTCAGCTGCTCGAGCCATGCCGCCGAGGCACCTGCCGGGAATTCGCCAGTCCCGGTATAGGGATACTTCGACTGCAGATTGCGTGGCACCATGATGTGGTCGCTGATCGTGATGTAGTCGAAGCCCAGCGCCTCTCCTTCCGTGACGATCCGGCCCAGGCTATCGGGGTCGATCAATGGACCCGTGGTCGGCGCGTTGAAGCCGATCTGCATGACGTTCTCCTCCCCCGGCGACAAGTCGTGACTCCGGACTGCTATTGGTAGGCTGCCTTGATCGTCCGGATGAGTTCTTCGCTCAGCTCATCGGTCGGCTTCTCCGGCTCGCCGACAACAGACTTGGCCGTCGACACGACGGGATCGGGCGCGGTCATCGACCTCACGCCGGGCAGCGTGACCAACCGCCGGCCAACCTTCACCCGCTCGCCCGCTCGAGGAAGACGTTTCTTTCCCATCAGCCCGCTCGAACGTCCTGGTCTTCCAGGATCTCCAGTATTTCCAGATCGCCGATCGGCACCCAGCGAGCGCCGGCGGGCCAATGCACCGGGCATTCCATCATCGGCTGTTCGCCGTCGGATCCTGTGCCGACGTGTCGAAAGATGTCCTCGCGGCCGACGAAGCGCTCGAGGCCTGGCGGCGTGTCGCTCTGCGGCGGACGGTAGACGGCGCGCACGCGGTCGAGATACTGGACCGCGGTGCGGTCGATCGGCTGTCGATCGGCGTCACCCGCGAGCCCGCCTGGTTGTGCGGGCCCGACCGGATCCGCCATCGAAGGCACGGTCGGAACGCTCATCGCGCGCCGTCCGCCAGCCTTCCGGGAGAGTCCGTTCCAGCGCATGCGTCGATCCTGCCACGGGACCGCGATCGGCGGTAAGAATAACCGGCCCGTCGAACCACAGGGAGGAATCCAATGAAAGAGCTCTCCGGCAGGATTGCCGTCGTCACCGGGGGCGGCTCGGGGATGGGGCGCGAGCTGGTACGCCTGCTGGTGGCCGAAGGTTGTCATGTCGCCATGTGCGACGTCTCGAGGAAGGGCATGGCGGAGACGCGACGACAGTGCGAGGCGACGGGGCTGCCCCAGGGCTTGCGCGTCACCTCGCATCTCGCCGACGTGTCCAGCGAGGCCGACGTCCTGCGCTTTCGCGACGAAGCCGCCGTCCAGCACGCGACCGACCGTATCCATCTGCTGTTCAACAATGCCGGGATCGGCGGCGGCGGCAGCATGATCGTCAACGGCCGGGACGAGTGGGAGCGCACCTTCAACATCTGCTGGGGCGGCGTCTACCTCGGCACCCGTGCCTTCCTGCCCCTGCTGCAGGCAGCGGACGAAGCCCATATCGTCAACACCAGCAGCATGAACGGCTTCTGGGCCTCGATCGGCCCTAGCGCGCCACACACGGCCTATTCGGCGGCGAAATTCGCGGTGAGAGGATTCACCGAGGCGCTGATGACCGATCTCCGGCTGAACGCGCCACACATCAAGGTCTCCGTCGTCATGCCCGGCCATATCGGCACCAGCTTTCGCACCAACTCGCTCAAGGTCCAGACCGGCAACGACTCGGATGAACTCGATGCCCGGCAGATCGCCCAAGCCCGGGCGCGGCTCGCCTCGATGGGCAAGGACGCGTCGGCCCTGTCGGATGACGCGATCAAATCCATGCTCGCGGAACGCGCCCGGCGCTTTCTGGCGGATGCGCCGACCAGCGCCGCCGAGGCGGCACGGACCATCCTGGACGGGGTCAAGGCAGACCGGTGGCGCATCCTGGTCGGAACGGACGCCCAGCTGATGGACCGCATGGTGCGCGAGGACCCCGATCACGCCTACGAGGAACAGTTCTTCTCCCGCTTCGCGGCCGCGGCAGGCTGGCATCCTGGACGCTGAAGGTCGTTCGCCGATCGCGACGTTCCGCGCCTTCAGGTCTTTGCGTATTCCAGGCGGAAGCCGTCGCCCCAGCGCTTGATTTGGCCGACCGAGGGAGACGGGAAGTGCATCGTGCAGCACAATGTGTCCGTGTCGCAGTAGCGCTCGAGGAAATTCCGGCGCGTCCGGACAGCCTGGTCGCGATCGGTGTCGACGCGCATGACCAATTCGGGATAGCGGGCCTGGATCGGCGAATGGATCAGATCTCCGGTGAACACCGCGGCGTCGCCGCCCTTGCCGGCGCAGACCGCGAAATGGTCGGGCGTGTGGCCCGGAGTCGGGCTCAATCGGATATGATCGTTGAGCGCATGATCGCTGCTGACCAGTTCGGCCCGATTGGCCTCGATGATCGGCAACACGCTGTCGGTGATCTGGTCGAGCGGCGTCTTGCGATGGATCTCGCTCCAGTAGGTGTATTCCTTCTTCGAGAACAGGTAGCGCGCCTTCGGAAAGGTCGGGACCCAGCGGCCATTCTCCAGCCGCGTGTTCCAGCCGACGTGATCGCCGTGCAGATGCGTGCACATCACGAAATCGATGTCCTCGACCCCGAGGCCGGCCGCCTTCAGCGCCGTCATCCAGTTGCCGTCGCTCTTCTTGTTCCAGGTCGGCCGGAGCGGGAAGTTCTTGTCGTTGCCGATGCAGCTGTCGACCAGAATGTTATGGTGCGGCGTCTTGACGACATACGACTGGAAGCACAACACGACATTCCCGCTCGCGCTGTCATAGCCGCCAGGCGCCAGCCAGGCGAGGTTCTCGCCGAGGATTTCCTTCGACAACGTCGGCAGGAAGTCGAGCATCGGTGTGAAGCCGGCTTCCTGCTCGACGATGCGGTGGATGGTCATGTCGTTGACGGAAAAGCTCGTGCGCATCGCTCGCGTCTCCTCACCCGTGGGCTATCCGAACACGCCATCGTAGCCCAGCCCGGAGCCGATGACGACCGTTGCCCGGCACGCGCGCGAAGAATGCCTTTGTGCCCCGGCCGCTGCCGGTGAACAATCGGCGCGCCACGCCCGTCGAAACAAAGGCCCCTGTTGAAGCTCGGTATCGTCTCCGACCTGCACTGCAACATCGGTGGTCTCGATCGGGCTCTCGAAACCATGGGTCCGATCGAGGCGCTGCTGTGTCTGGGAGACAGCATCTACGAATATCGCTTCTCGAATGAGGTGATCGGCCGGCTGCGCGAGCTCGATGCGCTCACCATCCTGGGCAACCACGAAGAGGTCTTCCTCGGCGCGGCTGGCGTGCGGGCGCGCTCCGAGGGGGATATCGACCGGTCGTTGCTCGGTTGGCTCACCGAGCGGCCACATCGGCGCGAATTGAGAATCGGCGGCAAGCGTATTCTGATGGTGCACTCGACCCCGTGGGAGCCACGGGGCAGCTATGTGCTGCCGACCAGCTCCGAGCTGCAACGCTTCGGCGAGGCCGACGCCGATATCGTGCTCTACGGCCATACCCACCGGCAACTCGTCCGCCGGATCGGCCGGGTTCTGGTCGTCAATCCCGGCTCGGCCGGCGAGGGCCGCGACCCGCACAATGGCGGACAGCTGAGCTGCGCCGTGCTCGACACGGTGACGGAAGAGGTCGTGGTGCGCGATTTCTTCTAGACCTACCTGACCTGCGCTCGATTCGAGGCAGGTGTGGGATCCGTGTTGCCGCGCAGGACGGTGCCGTCGGTATTGTAGACGGTCGTGGTGTCGAGAAATTCGTAGTCCAGAGCGACACCGGACGCGCTGTAGCGCACCTGCAGGGTTTGCCGGCGCACGGCCGTACCGTCGTCCTGGCTGGCGGCAATGAAGGGGCCGACCAACGGGATGAACGAGGCGCCATTCACCGGCGGCGTGGTGGTCTGGTGCGCGCGATACGACGCGAGCCGGTCGCCGTTGTCGACGATCGCGACGGAGATTGGCGGACCGAACATGGCATCGATCTGCGCTCGCGTGGTGGCACCCTTCTGAATGCTGTCGACCTGGGCTCTGCTCATGGGTTCCTGCCCGGTCTGGCGGGCAGCGCAACCCACCAACAGGACGGCTGCAACAGCCGCAATCACCAGTCTGTGAAACATCGCTTCCTCCTGGAGACGGCACACGGCGAACCTCGGCTATCCATCGCGGGGGCGTGCCCGTACTGTCGTCTCTGACAATTACTCGTAATACGTGCAGCGCCCTCCGATCATCCCTTGGTCCTTGACTGTGCTTCGTTCGCCGGCCGCTGCATGTCCGGCCTGCGTTCTCCTGCAACAAATTATCAACCGCACCTTGCAAGGCAGCGAGCAGGACAACGTCTCGTCCGAGAGGCCATCGATCGGCGAAGTGATGTCTTCGGGCGAGTCAACTCCGCCTTCGTCGACGGGGCGAGGAAGTGCGGAGCACGCCGCATCCGGCTGGCGAGCTCAGCGCCAGCAATGTACGAGTTGGCGGGATTCAATCGTTGGCGCCTGTAGGCGGTATGCTTGTTTGGATGCATGATCAGCTGCGGTGTATTTCACAGGTCGCAGCCTATCGCGGCGTACAGCCGGTATGCGGCATACTTCGGCCGACCGTGAACCAGGAGGGGAGTTCGCCATGACCGAGATGAAAAGGCGCCTGTTGCTGGCGGGGACTGCTGGCGCGCCATTCGCCGGCTGGGTGCGCCTTGCCGACGCCGCCATCCCCAAGGACACCGCCGTCTTCGCAAAGCAGATCGACGACCTCATCTCGCTCGACCCGGGCGAGAGCTACGAGATCTCAGGCGGGGAAATCGCCACGAATGTCTACGACCGGCTGCTGCGCTTCGAGGCGGAGGACATGAGCAAGCTGGTCGGCGGCGTGGCGGAATCCTGGACCGTGTCGCCAGACGGCAAGAATTTCACCTTCAAGATCCGCCCGAACCTCAAGTTCCACTCCGGCGCGCCGGTGACGGCAGAGGACGCGGAGTTTTCCCTGCAGCGCGTCGTGCTGAACGCCAAGACACCGGCCTTCCTGATCACCCAGCTCGGTTGGTCGAAGGCCAACGTCAAGGACATGGTGAAGTCGAACGGCGACACCCTGAGCTTCACGATCACCGCCGATCTCGCGCCCTCCCTGGTGCTTAGCCTGATGACCTCCATCGTGGCCTCCGTGGTGGAGAAGAAGGTGGCGCTGGCGCATGAGACGAACGGCGACCTGGGGAACGGCTGGCTGAAGACCAACTCGGCGGCCTCCGGCGCGTTCAGGCTGGTCTCATGGAAGGCCAACGAAAGCGTCACCCTGGAGGCCAATCCCAACTTCCGTCTGGGCGCCCCACCCATGAAGCGCATCGTCGTCCGTCATGTGCCGGAGCCGGCCTCGCAGCGCCTGCTGCTCGAGAAGGCCGACGCCGACTTCGCGCGCGATCTGACGCCGGACCAGATCAAGCCGCTGGCCGGCAATCCGGACATCAAGGTCGAGTCCTTCAAGGCGGCCAACACCTTCTACATGGGCCTCAACCTGGGTTACGAGCCGCTGGCCAATCCCAAGGTGCGCCAGGCGATGAAGATGCTGGTGGACTATGATGGCATGGTGAAGAGCTTCCTGGCCGGCCGCTTCTTCGTCCAGCAGAGCTTCCTGCCGATCGGATTCTTCGGCGCCATCGCCTACACGCCCTTCAAGCTCGACGTGGCGAAGGCCAAGGCCCTGCTGGCCGAAGCCGGTTACCCGGACGGCTTTGCGGTGAAGATGGCAGCGCCCAACGTTCCACCCTGGACGGAGATCTCGCAATCCGTGCAGCAGACCATGGGCCAGGCCGGCATCAAGGTGTCGATCGAGCCGATGGAGCTGAAGGCGGTGATCGGCCAGTATCGCGCCCGTTCGCACCAGATCGCCATGCTGTCCTGGGGGCCGGACTATTTCGACCCGCACACCAATGCCGACAGCTTCGTTCACAACGACGACAACTCGGACAACCCGAAGGTCAAGCCGATCGCCTGGCGTAACAAATGGTTCATCCCCGAGATCACCAAGGAGATGCTGGCGGCGGCGAAGGAGCTCGATACCGCCAAGCGCGCCCAGCAGTACGCCGCGCTGCAGAAGATGGTGACGGACGAGGGCCCCTACATCTTCATGTTTCAGAACAACATCCAGGTGGCGCGGCGGGCAACGACGACGGGGTACAATCCCGGCATCTCCGGCGACCTGAGTTACTTCCGCAACATCCGGAAGTCCTGACGCGTTGAGCGCCAGGAGTCTCGCCAACCGATCGGTAAGCATCCTCGTTTCTGTGGGGCTCACCTTCCTCGGGCTCACCTGCGTCACCTTCTTCATCGGCCGGGTCATTCCGATCGACCCGGTGCTGGCCATCGTCGGCGACAAGGCCTCGGCCGAGACCTATGCGCGGGTAAGGACCGAGATCGGGCTCGACCTGCCCCTCCCCGTGCAGTACTGGCGCTACCTGATGAAGGTGGTGCACGGCGATTTCGGCAACTCCGTCATCACCTCGCATCCCGTGCTGCAGGACCTTCTGCAGGTGTTCCCCGCCACCCTCGAGCTTGCGCTGCCGGCGTTGTTCATCGGCGTGGTCTTCGGCGTACCGATGGGGGTGGTGGCCGCAACTCATCGCGGCCGCTGGCAGGATCAGGCGATTCGCCTGCTGTCCCTGCTCGGCTATTCCATGCCGGTGTTCTGGCTGGGCCTGGTTGGCCTGCTGCTGTTCTACGCCACGCTCGGTTGGGCCGGTGGGCCGGGCCGGCTGGACGTCGCCTTCGATGACATCGTGAGCCCGGTCACCGGCCTGATCACCGTCGACAGCCTGCTGGCCGGTGAATACGACGTGTTCTGGAACGCGCTCTCGCACCTGCTGCTGCCCGCCTCCATCCTCGGCTACCTGTCGCTCGCCTATATCGCGCGCATGACGCGCAGTTTCATGCTGGCCCAGTTGCGGCAGGAATATGTGCTGGCGACGCTGGCCAAGGGCCTCTCGCCCTGGCGCGTCGTCTGGGTGCATGCGCTGGGCAATGTCTGGGTGCAACTCGTCACCGTCATTGCGCTCACCTTCGGCAACCTGCTCGAGGGCGCCGTGCTCACCGAGACGGTGTTCGCCTGGCCGGGCCTCGGCCTCTACGTGAAGAATTCGCTTTTCAACGCCGACCTCAACGCCGTGCTCGGCGGCACGGTGCTGGTGGGCGTCGTCTTCATCACTCTGAACATGCTCTCCGACCTGATCTACCCGCTGGTCGACCCGCGCGCGAGGGATCAGTGACGGCGACCCGGGCCTGGCTGCTGAGCCCCGCACCTGACAGCCGGCTGCAGGCGCGCTGCGGCCGCTGGTTCCGCGCTTGGCTCGGCTTCCGCCGCAACAGGCTGGCGATGACGGGGCTCGTCATCGTGGCTCTGCTGGTGCTGATGGCAATCTTCGCCCCGCTGATCGCCGATCGACAGGCCACCACTTTGCAGGTGCTGGCAGACCGTTTGCAGCCGGCGAGCTGGCATCACCCGTTCGGCACCGATGAGTTGGGGCGGGACATCTTCGCCCGCGTGATCTTCGGCTCGCGCATCACGCTCACCATCGTCGCCATGGTGGCCGTGATCGTGGTGCCCGTCGGCCTCGCCATCGGCCTGCCCGCCGGATATTTCGGCGGCGTGGTCGACAAGGTGCTGATGCGCATCACCGACATCTTCCTGGCATTTCCGCGCCTGGTGCTGGCACTGGCCTTCGCCGCCGCCCTGGGCCCGGGGATCGAGAACGCCGTGATCGCCATCGCCCTGACCGCCTGGCCGCCCTATGCCCGCCTCGCCCGTGCCGAGACGTTGACCAGCCGGCGGGCCGAGTTCATCCAGGCCGCGGAACTGCAAGGTGCCTCGGCGCTGCGCATCATCGCGACCCAGATCGTGCCGCTCTGCCTGCCCAGCGTGATCATCCGCCTGACCCTGGACATGGCCGGCATCATCCTCACCGCCGCGGGCCTCGGATTTCTCGGATTGGGCGCGCAGCCGCCGGCGCCGGAATGGGGTGCGATGGTCTCCTCCGGCCGGCAGGTATTGCTCGATCAATGGTGGGTCGCGACCATCCCGGGACTGGCCATCTTCATCGTCAGCCTGGGCTTCAACCTTTTGGGCGACGGACTGCGCGACGCAGGCGATGCACGCTCATGACGACCACCCCCCTGCTCACCGTGCGCAACCTCAACGTCACCTACCCCGGTGACGACGGTGATGTCCGAGCCGTGCGCAACGTGAGCTTCACCCTGGGTCGCGAGCGCCTGGGCATCGTGGGCGAAAGCGGTTCCGGCAAGTCGACGACCGGACGCGCCATCATGGGCCTCGTCGGCCATCCGGGCCGCATCGACGCCGACGAATTGCGACTGGGCGATACCGACCTGCGCGCTCTGTCCGAGAGCGGCTTCCGCAAGCTGCGTGGCAAGCGCATCGCCATGGTGCTGCAGGACCCGAAATATTCGCTCGACCCGGTGATGTCCGTCGGCGAGCAGATCGCCGAGACGCATCGCAGCCACCTGCGCAGCACCAGGCGCGACGCCAGGCGTGCGGCTCTGGAGATGCTGCAGGCCGTGCATATCCGCGATCCCGAGCGGGTCTACACGATGTATCCACACCAGGTATCCGGCGGCATGGGCCAGCGGGTAATGATTGCCATGATGCTGATCGCGGGTCCCGATATCCTGATCGCCGACGAGCCCACCTCGGCGCTGGACGTCACCGTGCAGACCCAGGTGCTGGCCATCATGGACGAGCTGGTACGCAGCCGCGGCATGGGCTTGCTGCTGATCAGCCACAACCTGCACCTGGTCTCCTCGTTCTGCGACCGCGTGCTGGTGATGTACGCGGGCCAGGTGCTGGAGACCTGCGCGGCCGCGAAGCTGTCGGAGGCGACGCACCCCTACACGCGCGGTCTGCTCGCGGCACTCCCCCAGCTCGGCCATCGCCGGGCGGAGCTGCCGCAATTGCAGCGCGACCCCGCCTGGATGGCGGATCTCGCATGATCACGCTCAGCGACGTCACCATCACCTACGGCACCGGCCCGCGCGCCGTGGTGGCTGTCCATAACCTGACGCTCGCCATCCCCGAGGGCCAGGCGGTCGGCCTGGTGGGCGAGTCCGGATCGGGCAAATCCACGGTACTGCGAGCCGTCGCCGGGCTGATCCCGTACGCGTCCGGCGAGATCACGCTGGCCGGCCAGCGCGTCGACCGACGCCGCACCACGGCGCAGCGCAAGATGGCTCAGATGGTGTTCCAGGACCCCTACGGATCGCTCCATCCCAACCAGACGGTGGACCAGATCCTGGCCCTGCCAGTCGCCATCCATCGGCTGGACCGCGGCGAAGCACGCATCGTCCAGGCACTCGCCGAAGTGGGCCTCGGCCCTGAGTACCGCTACCGATACCCTCATCAGCTTTCCGGCGGTCAGCGCCAGCGGGTCGCCATCGCCCGCGCCCTGATCCTGGAGCCGCGCATCCTGCTGCTGGACGAACCGACCAGCGCGCTCGACGTTTCGGTCCAGGCGGAAATCCTCAACCTGCTCGCCCGCCTGCGCCGCGACCACGGGCTCACCCTGCTGATGGTGAGCCATGACCTCGCGGTCATCGCCCATCTCTGCGAAAGCATCGGCGTGATGAGTCGCGGCCAGTTGGTCGAAGCCACCACCGCAACGGCGATGGCGAACAACCAGGTGACGGACGACTACACGCGAGAGCTTCTGCGTTCCAACGCCGGCTTCGACCGGAGCAGCGGCATCGCCGTCGACAACCTCGACGTGGCGACAGAGTAAAGCGCTGCGGCCCCGGGGGTTGCGACGGCGGCAGGTGCGGGCGCCTTGTGGGCCGCCTCCCATTGCGTGAAGATGCCGTGGTGATTGCCGAGCACTACCTGAAGCGGTGGCGGGACGCCGGCCTGATCGACGACAGCGCGGTGGCGCGGATCAATGCCTGGGAGGCTACACATCGCCGGCCGCTCTGGTTGTGGGCGCTCTCGGGCATGGGCGCACTGGCGATCGGGCTCGGCGTGCTGGCGGTGGTCGCCGCGAACTGGGAGGAAATCCCGCCGGAGCCGAAGCTCGTCGCCGATCTGTTGGTGACCGGCTTCTGCACAGTCTTCGTGTTCCTTGCCTGGCGGAGCGACCGCGCCTGGTCACGCGAGATCGGCGCGCTGTTGCTGTTCGGCCTGGTGATCGGCTCTCTCGCGCTGATCGGCCAAGTCTACCAGCTGCAAAGCGATCCGTGGCAGGCTCTGGTGACCTGGCTCGTGCTCTCGACGCCGTTTCTTGCGCTGGTCACCTTTTCACGCCTGGTCGGCGTGCTGTGGCTGTCGGCGGCGGTACTGACGTGGTTCGCTGCGTATGACCCGCTCGAGCGGCTGATTTCGTCTCTGGGCTCCGGCTCTGCCCGCGGCCACTCCTTTCATCTGCTGCTCTACCTGCCCGCCTGCCTGATGATCGTGGCGGCGGTCTTACGGAGACGCTGGGCGCCTGCCGCGGACCAAGGCGAGTTGCTGCTCAAGCTGGCGCTTGCTGGATTGACAGCCGCCGTCAGCGCGACGGTGGTCGTCATCAATGTTCGGCTCGCCGGCTCGGTCGCTCCGCTCGAGGTCTGGCTGGGCGGCGTCGCCACGCTGCTGGTCGCAATGGCCCTGCGGTTCGGCAGCGGTGGATTGCCCCGGCGCCGCGCGATTGCGTTGCTGGCCGTGAGCTTCGCGGTCTGGGCCGCCGCCCTGCTGCTCGCGCGCGCCTGGCACGCGGAGAGCAGGTCTGCTCTCGAGGCGATCTTCGGCTTGCTGTTCATCGCCTACTGGGCGGCGATCGGCTGGCTGGCGGCGCAGGGCGGCCAGCGGGTGGTGTTCGGCTTCGCCTTCACCGTGATCGGCGCGCGCCTGCTGATCCTTTACTTCGAGGCGATCGGCGGGCTGACCGCGACCGGCCTCGGCCTGATCGGCGGCGGCGTGCTCTGCCTCGCGCTGACCTGGGTCGGCTGGCGGCTGACACGACGCCTGGTACATGGGCGGGTGCCGTGAGGCGCAAGATCACGGGGCTGGTGATCGCGGCGCTCGCACTTCCGGTGGTGGCACTGGCGGCGATGATCGGCCAGCAGGAATGGCTGCTTTACCGTGTCAC
>CAZHQA010000042.1:17112-26476 GCA_964533955.1 uncultured Reyranella sp.
GCAAGCGAACTCGAACGGCTGATTCGCGATCGACCGGGTGCGCTCACCGTCGACCTGGCGGTGCGTGCCGACGGCCATGTCGGCATCCAGGCGCTACGCCTGGCCGGCGAGGTTCTGGGTCGCTGACGAGCCAAATCCAGGACGCGGATCTCTTGCGTCCCGCGATCCTCAACCTGACACCGCGTCTGTCAGCCAACCTCCCGCAGCGTCGAGCACGCTCCGCTGACGCGGGTCTGACGCATGTATCGGCGGTGGCGGTCGGCGTCGTAGCCGCTTCCGGCGTGAAGCAGACAGCGGTTGTCCCAAAAGACGACGTCGCCCGGTCGCCAGGCGTGGTCGTAGATGTGTTCGAGCTGGATCGCTTCTTCGGTCAGTTCGTCGATCAGGGCGCGGCTGGAGGCCTCGCTCAGGCCCTCGATCTCGCGGACGTGGCTGCCGAGGAACAGGTTCTTGGCCCCCGTCATCGGATTGGTCCGGACGAGCCGCTGCCGTACCGGTGGCAGCGAGGCTGCCAGCTCGGGCGATACGGCGTCGGGAGCAACCTTCGAGCGCGAATAGACGTAGTCGTGGATGGCGATCAAGGGGTCGAGCTCGGCCTTGCGCTCGGGCGAAAGACGATCGTAGGCGGCGCGCAGAGAGACGAACATCGTCGTGCCGCCCTCCGCCGGCGTTTCGTAGGCGCACATGATCGAGAGGAACGCCGGCACCGGTTTGAACGAGGCATCCGAATGCCACATGTTGTTGCCGGTCAGGAAGATGGTCTTTTTGTGCGAGTTGCCAAGCACCGTGCCATCCTTCTGCACGTTGCCGATCGTACCGAAATACTCGATCTGCCCGACCGCGGTATGGCTCGGTTCAGGCTTGCCGAATTGGCGCGTGAGGGCGAGCTGACGGTCGTCGTCCATCGACTGACCCGGGAAGCAGACGAACGAGTACTGGTCGATCGCCGCGTTGATCTCCTGGATCAGGTCGGGGGTGAGCGGCTTGCCGAGGTCGATGCCGCGGAGGCTGACGCCGAACTCGGGATGCAGCTTTTCGTATCGCATCTGGGACATGGCCAGTGAATCTCCGGGATGTGCATTGCGGATAGTGAGCGACCAATCAGGCCGAAGGCAATCTCCAACGAGGCGCCGGCTACTGTGCTGCACTGCGCATCGGAACGTGCGATTTGAGGAACGTGCGCACGCGATTGATCGTGCGCGCCTTGAGGTCCGGCGGCTCACGCCACGGGAAGACCGTGATCTCGGCGTTGGGGGCCAGCGATGCAACATCGATCGAAGTCGCAAGTGGGTGCGACGGCGTGTCGTCCGGCAGGACCAGGATCGGCGTCCGGCAGTTGCCGATGAACTCGCGCGGCACGCTGTAGAGGAAGTCGGGCTGCGCGCGCCAGAGGCTGTGGAAATATTTGTCGATCGTTTCAGTCGATATCTCGGGTCGTCGTGCCCGGAAACCCGCGAGCCAATTCTGCTCGCTGTGTCGAACCAGGACGTCCGGGTCTTCGGGCCTGTGGCCAACGGTCTGGCAGAACACCGCGGCAACGACGCGTTGCGGCGCCCGCTGCAACAGCTTGCCGGCGAAGCAGCCGCCGATGCAGTAACCCATGAAGAAGAATTCACGGATCCCGAGATGGTCCATCAGCCCAAGCTGGTCGTCGGCGAATGCGTCCCACGCGTTCTCGATCGGTACCGGGCCGGCGGACTCGCCGCCATTGGCATTGCGCTGGTCCATGGTGATGCAGCGGAAGTCGTGCTTGAACTCTTCCATCGCATTGATAACGGCGGTCTGCCAGTTGCTGATGCGCGAATTCAATCCGCCGCCAGGGATAACGAGCAGAGGGAATCCGGAACCGACCTCCTCATAGCGAATGCGAACGTCACCGTTTTGATAAGACGGCATCGATATCTCCCTAAACAACCGATATCAGTCGACTCGAGGGCCGTGTTCACTTCGCCGCCTACGCCATGCTCAGGTGCGCGGCAATCGTGGTCGTAGACGACTCTTCGGCCTCGGCGCAAGCAGTGTGTAAGACTGCGCTCGCGAGGGTACCCATCACGCGCTTGCTACCACGCGGTCAGGAGCTCGTAAGAAGAAGGTGACATACTGACTACCGAGGGGGAGGCCTCATTGGAGGTATCCATGAGCCAGCGACCCGAACACGAGAAGATGCAGCACTGGATGGTGAGCCGTTGCGGGCGTCCGGGCTGGGACCCGTTCACCGGCAGTCTTCACGATGTGATTGCCCACATAAATCAGATGCATGGAATCAGCGGCATTCAATACATTGCTCGCGAGGTCCGACAAGAGAGTGGCGCGCGCCACGCTCGCGTACCGTACGACGTGAAACAGCAGGCGATCCCTGCCGCCGCGTCATCGCCGCCGAACCGCGGTCTCGACGCTCACCCTGACAAGAAGAAGAAGAACTGATCCTGCTCGGCCTCCACGTTCTCTGGTGGACAACGTGACGGCGCTGCCCCGGCGCAAGACTGGTTGTGCCGCGCTGGCCAAATTGCCACACTGCAGTAGGACTGAGCTGGCCGAGGCAGACCGCGACGAACCGGGTTGCCATCGCCGGAAGGACAGAAATGCCACCGCGCACCAGAACGCGGGGCCAGGGAAGGAGCCGAACGATGGCGGTCACGACCACGGTCGACAGCCCGGCCGCGGCCACGAACACCACGCCGGTGGCGCGGCGGCGCGGCACCTTTGGTGCCGACCGACTCTGGGCGTTGGCCTTTGTCACGCCTTATGTCGCGGTATTCGTGGCCTTCGTGATCTACCCGATCGGCTACGGGCTGTGGCTGGGCAGCGACCCGGCCAGCTATCGGGCACTGTTTGGCGATCCGGTCTATCCGCGCACGGTCGTAAATACGCTGCTCTATCTGCTGTTCGGCGTGAACCTGAAATTGCTGCTGGCGCTGCTGCTGTCGGGCTTCTTCATGCGCAAGGGCTGGTGGACGAAGATCCTGCTGCTGGTCTTCATGCTG
Source organism: uncultured Reyranella sp. (assembly GCA_964533955.1). Taxonomy (GTDB): domain Bacteria; phylum Pseudomonadota; class Alphaproteobacteria; order Reyranellales; family Reyranellaceae; genus Reyranella. Next base: position 20,097 of record CAZHQA010000042.1, read on the forward strand.
CCCTGGGCGGTGCCGGCACTGCCCAGCTATCTGTCCATCAACTGGATGCTGAACGGGCAGTGGGGGCTGATCAACAACATCATCTGGCAGGTCGCGCAGGTCGATGGGCCGCCCTGGCTCGACAGTCCGGGCTTCGCGTTGGGTTCGGTCATCTATGGCCATATCTGGAAATGGCTGCCCTTCTGGACCCTGATCTTCCTCGCCGGGCGCATGGCCGTTTCGGTCGAATTGTACGAGGCGGCGGATGTCGACGGCGCCAGCCGGCTCCAGAAGTTCAGGCACGTGACCCTGCCGCTGATGGCGGGGATGTATCTGGTCTGCACCATGCTCTCAACCATCTGGGCGTTGGGCGATTTCAACGCCGTACGCTTCATCTCCGGCGGCGGGCCGGCGCTGTCGACCCATGTGCTGGCGACCCTGGGCATCCGCAACGCCTTCGAACTGGGCGATCCCAAGCTGGGCATGGCGACGGTGCTGACGGCGCTGCCCTTGCTGATCCCGCTGGTGATCCTGCTGATGCGCCAGTTGCGGCGCAGTGAGGTCACGATATGACCGCACAACGCCGGAACCGCGCGCTCAACAGTATTGGCGTGTCGTTGCTGTCGGCGGCGCTGCTGATTTGGACATTGCTGCCGATCTACAACATCATCCGCGTGTCCATGCAGGACAAGGAGGAAGTGCTCAGCACCTCCGTCTATCCAATCGCACCCAGCCCGCATGCGTTCAGTGTCGTGATCCGCCAGGCCTTCTGGTTGCTGGAGACATTCTGGAACCAGATGGGCAACAGTTTCTACATCGGTATCGTCGTCGCGTTCCTGACCCTCGCCATCGGGTCCCTGACCAGCTTCACCATCAGCCGGATGCGCATCCGCAGCGGCTGGATGCTGACCAATGCGGCGCTGCTGACCTATGTGATCCCGATGTCGTTCCTGGCCATCCCCTTCTACGGCATCATGGGTAAATATGGCCTGACCAACAATGCGCTCGCGGTGATCGCGGTCGAAGTGACCTTCGCCACGCCCTATGCGATTTTCATTTTCCATCAATACGGCGCCTCGATCCCGTTCGAACTGGACGAGGCGGCACGCATCGATGGTGCCTCACCCCCGCAGATCTTCTTCCGCATCTATCTGCCGCTGATGGCCCCCGCCCTGGTGGCGATCGGCACCTATGCGCTGCTGCTGTCGTGGAACGAATATCTCTATGCGTTCCTGCTGCTGTCGGGCGGCAAGGTCGTCACCGTGCCGGTGGCACTCGGAAAGTTCCTGGTCGGAGACGAGGCCCCCTGGAACTATCTGATGGCGGCGGCAATCATCTACGCCATTCCACCCTTGCTCATCTATTACGGCTTCCGGCGCAAGATGAGCAGCGGGCTCACCATGGGCGGCGTCAAAGGCTGAATACGGCGCCCAAGGCGTCGAGGGAGAAGAACAAGATGAAGCGCATTTCACGTCGGCAGGCATTGGGCGGCGTGGGAGCCGTGGTCACAGCGGGTACCGGCCTGATGCCGCGCTACGCCAGGGCGGCCGGGGATCTCACCGTCTGGTGGACCCAGGGTTTCTACAAGGCCGAGAACGATGCCGTGATTGCCTGGATGGCAGACTGGGAAAAGCGCAACAACACCAAGGTCAATCTGACCATCATGAACGGGCCGGATGTGATCACCAAGTTGATCGCCGGCATGCAGGTCGGCGACGTACCGGACGTGGTGCACACCGTCACCGGCGACCGCTTCCTGGTGCCGCGCGCGGCATGGAACGATCAATTGGAGGATGTCTCCGACGTCGTGGAAACCCAGAAGGCCGAGTTCACGGAGACCGCGCTGGTCTCTGCCCGCCTCTACAACGCCAAGCAAAAGAAGAATTCGTATTACAGCGTGCCGACCAAGGCCTCCTCGCTGCTGACGTCGGTCTGGCTGCCGCTGCTGCAGGAAGCCGGCTTTACCGCGGCCGACATGCCGAAGACGCAGGACAAGTTCCACGACTTCTTCGAGGTCGTGCAGGACAAGCTTCGCTCCAAGGGCAAGCGCATCTTCGGCCTGGGCTATTCGATGGCGGCGAAGGAAGCGGATGCCGGCAATCTGTTCCACCAGTTCCTGGTCGCCTATGGCGGCGTCGGCATCGTGACGCCCGATGGCAAGCTCAATATCGACGATCCGGCCGTACGCCAGGCGGCGACCAAGACCCTGGAGCGGCTGACCACGCCCTTCAAGAAGGGTTATGTGCCGCCAGGTGCGATCAACTGGGGTGACGTCGACAACAACAATGCCTTCTTCGCCAAACAGATCGTGATGACGCCCAACGCCACCATCTCCATTGCCGCGGCGCAGATGGACAAGCCCGATCTCTACTACAAGGAGATCATTACGCTCGGCGTCCCCCTGGGCAATGACGGCAAGCCGGTGCCGAGCGTGCTGGCGATTTCCCCCACCATCATCCCGAAAGGCGCGAAGAACGTGGACGCCGCAAAGGCGCTGCTGCGCGATTTCATTCAGCCGGCGAACCTGAACGCCTATCTGAAGGAAACCCGCGCCCGCTATTTGCCGGTGATGGCCTCCATCGTGAAGAACGATCCGTACTGGACCGACCCGAAGGATCCGCATCGCCCGGTCGCGGTGGATATGGGACTGATCAAGCCGACGGTGCCGTGGTGGATGTCCTACAACCCCGCCTATTCGGCCGTGCTGTCCGAGCAGATCTGGCCGCAGGCGGAAGCCAATATCACGCAACGCAACATGAGCCCGGAACAGGCCACCGACGAGGCGGTCAAGCGGATCAAGCCGCTGTTCGACCAGTATCAGAAATGAAAGACCGGCCGCGCACCATCGGCTGGTAGTTTCGACAGATCCACGGCACGCCTGGCCGCGTCAATGCGCCGGGGGCTCGGCGCGCCGGCCCAGGACGGCGCTCCAGACGGCTTCGTCCCACAAACGGATTCCACCGGTGATGCCGGCGTCGTTGGACGCAATATGGATGTTGTCCGGCAGCGCGACAGTGACGCGGGCGGCGTTCCCTCCGCCCAGATACAGGGTGTCATAGTGCACGAGCGAATAGACCTGCTCGATCACCCTGAGCACGCGCTTGTTCCACTTCCTGCCACTGATCGCCTGACGCGCGACATTGCCGACATACTCGTTGTAGGTCTCGTCCTTGTGGATCGGATGGTGGGCCAGCTCGAGGTGAGGCGTGAGCGCGCCGTTGCTGAAGATCGCGCTGCCGACGCCGGTACCAAGCGTCAGCACGACCTCGAGCCCCTCCCCCTTGATGATCCCCAGTCCCTGGACCTCGGCGTCGTTGAGCAGGCGCGCCGGCTTGCCTAGACGGCGCGCCAGGGTCTCCGCCAGCGGATAGTCAGCCCAGGTCTTGCCCTTGAAGTGCGGCGCCGTGATGACCCGGCCGTCCCGCACGACGCCAGGAAAGCCGATCGAAATACGGTCATAGGACGTAAGAGGCGCCGTGAGCTTGACCAGCGCCGCGACCATTATGGCCGGCGAACAGGGATAGGGTGTCGGAGTCCGCACATGTTTTTCCACCATCTTCCCCGAGTCGTCGAGCACCGAGGCCTTGAGCCCGGTGCCGCCAATATCGATCGCCAGGGTCTGCGGATGGGGGACTGCAGGGTCGCTCATGGGCCGATCCTTCGTGTGTCTGCGCGCTCCGCTGGTCTTTCGAGACGATGGACGCCGGCCGCATCGGCGACAAAGACCGGACCGGCACGGCCGATGAAAAGGCCGCTTTCGACCACCCCGACGATGCGCCCGATGCGCTCCTCCAGCCCCGCGGGATTGGCGATCTTGCCGAAGCTGCAATCGAGGATGTTGTTGCCGCTGTCAGTGACGAACGGGTCGTGCGCTGGCGACAAGCGCAGCCGGGCGCTGGCGCCGAGCGCCTCGAGGGCCGCTTGGGTCGCCTCCAGCCCGAAGGCCACGACCTCGACGGGAACCGGTGCGTGCATGCCCAGCCGATCCACCAGCTTGGCCCCGTCGACGATGATCGCGAGGCGGCGGCTTGCGTTGGCGACGATCTTCTCGCGCAACAACGCACCGCCCAGGCCCTTGATCAGATTGAGGGTACCGCGCTCCACCTCATCCGCGCCGTCGATCGTGAGATCGATCTGCCGATGTTCGGCGAACGAGGTGAGCGGGATACCTGCCGCTGCCGCCTGCGCCGCGGTTCGTTGCGAGGTGGCAATGCCGACAAAGCGCAAACCCAGGCCATGACGTCGCGCGAGAGCCTCGACCGCGAAAGCCGCCGTCGAGCCGGTGCCCAGCCCGACGACCATGCCATCTTCGACCAGCTCGACCGCCGCCTCCGCCGCCGCGCGCTTGAGCGCGTCACGATCGGCATCGGTTACGCTTGCATCGGCGCTCATCGCTCGGCCGCGCCCGCTACGGCACCTGCCCGGATCGCCGCGATTGCTGCTTTGTAGTCCCCGGTGCCGAAGATCGCCGAGCCGGCCACGATCGCGGTGGCGCCTGCTGACGCCGCCTCGCGCGCCGTCGTCGCGTTTTCGCCGCCATCGACTTCGATCACCGGAGCAAGCCCGCGTTGTGCGCACATTTCGCGGATGCGCCGGATCTTGGGCAGCATCTCGGGCAGGAAGGACTGCCCGCCGAATCCGGGATTGACCGTCATCACCAGGATGATGTCGCAGAGGTGCAGGACGTATTCGATCAGCTCGGGCGGGCTCGCCGGGTCGACCACCACTCCCGCCTTCTTGCCGAGGGCGCGAATCCGACCCAACACCCGATGCAGGTGGATGGTCGAGCCGGGCTCGGCCTGGACCAGCAGATGATCGGCGCCGGCCTCGACGAAGGCCGAGAGATAGCGCTCCGGCTCGACGATCATCAGATGAACATTGAGCGGCTTGGCCGTCGTGCGCCGGATGGCCTGCAGCACGACGGGACCGATGGTGATGTTGGGCACGAAACGGCCGTCCATGACGTCGACGTGGATCCAATCGGCACCGGCGGCATCGACGGCGCGGACCTCTTCACCCAGTCGCGTGAAATCAGCCGACAGCACCGAAGGCGCCACGAGTATCGAGGCCGCCATCGTCCTAGCCTTGTCCCGCCGCGGCCCGATCGGCGAACCAGATGAGTTCGCCGACGGGCTTTACGCGTGCCGCCGGGACATCGCTGTCGCCGGCGCGGATCGTCTTGAACATCGCGGCCTTTTCTTTTCCCGCCAACAGGAACGCGACCTGTCGGCTGCTCTCGATCACCGGATAGGTCATGGTGATGCGCACTTCGGGCCGGCCGTGCGACACGGCGGCGACCCAGCGCTTGCGCTCCTCCAGCACCGGTTCTCCGGGCAGCAAGGAGGCGGTGTGGCCGTCCGGGCCCATGCCGAGCAAAGTGATGTCGAACATCGGCCTCGCCGGGTCGAGCACTGTGGCGCCGTAGGCTGCCTGCAGCGTGCGCTCGTAGCGGGCGGCGGCATCCTCAGGGGTGCCGTCGGCCGGCACGGGATGAACATTCGCCGGCGGGACTGGCGCCTTGGCCAGCATCGCCTCGCGGGTCATCCGGTAATTGCTTTCCGGATGATCGTAGGGAACGAAGCGCTCGTCACCCCAGAACCACGACACCCGACTCCAGGGAAAGCGTCCGATGAACGGCTCGGACGCCAGCAGGGCGAAGAGGGCCTTCGGGGTCGAGCCGCCGGAAAGCGATACGCGAAAGTCGCCCTTCGTCGCAAGCGCCGCCGACGTCATCCAGTCGGCAACGTGGCGCGCGAGCGCCGCCGGGTCGGGAAGTGTTTCGATGCGCCCATTCATCGCCATGCCTCACCTCGATCCAATCAACCCAGAATGAAGCGTTCCATCGCCTTGGCGAAACCTTCATCGTTGTAGGACTCCGTGGCAACGCTGGCCTGCGCCTTGACCTGGTCGGATGCATTGCCCATCGCGATGCTGAATCCCGAGCGCTTGAACATGGGCACGTCGGTTGGCTGGTCGCCGATGGTGGCGATCTCCTCGACCGGCACTCCGAGGCGCCGCGACAGGAAATCCACCACCGCACCCTTGTTCGCCTCCTTGTTCGTGACATCGAGATAGTAGGGCTGCGACCGGTTCGCCGTCGCAAGTTTCCCGAAGGCTGCCCGGGCGTCGGCCTCGCAGCGCTGCACCGCCTCCAGATCGTCGCTGACACCGACGACCTTGGAGACCTGATCCAGCTGCGCCGAGACATCCGTCACGATCTTCGGCTCGAACTTGACGGTCCAGGCTTCGTGGGCGACGTGCGGCGCATCGGCCTTGGCGACCAGCCAGTCATTGCCGCGATAGACCCACACGTCGAGTCCGTGATCCCGGATCAGCTCGATCGACTTGGCGGCGACATCGTGCGGCACGGTCTTCTGCTCGATGATCGAAAGGTCCCGCTT
>CAZHQA010000043.1:0-3867 GCA_964533955.1 uncultured Reyranella sp.
TATGCTGCTCACCCTGGATTGCAAGTTATTCGCAACTCACCGTCAAGAATTCCTTCATTCCTTGGATTAGCGGGTCTTTGCCTTTTTCTTGGCCGTCAACTCTCCGTATTTCATGCCCTCGAGCTTCAGCCCATCGGGATCGAGGAAAAAAACGGCGTAATAGTCCTCGTAGTACTCGTCGGCCGGATCGACGATCTTCACCTTCTCCTTCTCGAGGAAGGCCTGCAGCGCATCGACGTCGCGGCGATGTCGCAGTTCGAAGGCGTAGTGGTGAATTCCCACATCGCCAATCTTGTAGGACTTGCGGCCCTCCGCCGGAGCGATCCAGTACCGCGTCTTGCCGTTGGTCCAGCCGATGGTGCTGCCGTAGTCCTCCGAGATCTCGAATCCCAGAAAGGTGAACAGTTTCGAATAGAACACCCGGGACTTCTGGTAATTGCTGACCCTGATGGAGATGTGGTCAATACCGACGACCTTGGATGTGGGCATGGCGGCCTCCTTCTTCTAAGTTCAACGCCTCATGCGTCTTTCAGTTCTCGACCAGTCAATCGCGGTGGCCGACCGGCCGCACGATCAATCGATCCGCAACACGGTGGCGCTGGCCAGGCACTGTGAAGTGCTGGGGTACCAGCGCTTCTGGGTGTCGGAGCATCACAACCATCCGACCATCGTCGGCACCGCGCCCGAGATCATCATGGCGGCTATCGCCGCCACCACCGAGCGCATCCGCATCGGCAGCGCCGGCATCATGCTGCCACACTACTCGGCGTTCAAAGTGGCCGAGGTCTTCCGCGTGCTCGACGCGCTGGCTCCGGGCCGCATCGACATGGGGCTCGGTCGCGCTCCGGGATCCGACGGGCTGACCGCGTTCGCCCTAAACCCGATGGCCAACGAACGGCCCGAGCATTTCCCGGCCGACGTGCGCGACCTGATCGCCTGGGTGCACGACGAGCCGCTGGTCGATCGTCATCCCTTCGCCAAGGTGAAGGCGTTCCCGCAAGGTCCGACCGCACCCGAGGTCTGGATCCTGGGCAGTTCGGACTATGGCGCGCAGGTCGCCGCCCTGTTCGGGCTGCCCTACTGCTACGCCTGGTTCTTCAGCGACGGCGCAGGCGGCGAGCGCGCCATCGATCTCTACAAGCGCACCTACCGGCCGAGCACACGCCATCCCACGCCGCATTGCGGCCTCTGCGTCTGGGCGCTGGCTGCACCGACCATGGAGGAGGCGCAGTACCACCTTACCCCGCGCGTGTTGTCGCGCATCAACCGCGATCGCGGGCTGCTCGGCCCCCTGGTCTCTCCCGACGATGCGGCAAAGCAGCTCGAACCCCACGACCAGGAACGCATCGCGAGGTTCCGCCGCGACACCTTCGCCGGCACCGGCCCCGAAGTCATGGCGCGCATCGTCGAGCTTAAGCAGCGCGTCGGTGTCGACGAGATGGCCGTCGTCACCTGGACCCATGACGAAGAGGTACGCCGGCAGAGCTACGCCGAGCTCGCCAAGCAGTTCTGACCCGGACCCCTGGTCCGAAGCCGAGCGGAGGCCAAATGGCCTAGCGCGGCTCCGTCCAGCTCTCCGAGAAGGCCAGGGCGCAAGTGCTGAACGGCTGGCCCTCGCGCTCTCGCTTCCACGGGTGGCCCTTGGCCTGCTGGCCGTTAAGCGTGAGCCTCGCCCCCAACGCGGGGATGAGCAGCGTGCAGACCCCGTAAGGCCTAGGGTTAGGTGCCTGATTGGGCTGGGTATGGATCAGAAGCGGTTCCCCGATATCGTGCCAAGTCAGCGCGATTTCGGCGTCGGCAGCCGAGACATGCTCGGTCCAGTAGTCGCGGACGTCGCCCGACTTGTCGAAAACGGCGTCGGTGACCGGGATGGAGAGATTCTTGAGCTCGGGGTTGAGCATGCCCTGCACGGTCTTCTGCAGCCAGCGCGCCATGGCGATGTTGTCGGAATAGATGCGCCAACGGCCCTCGGTCAGCTCGCTCTTGAGATAGAGCACATGTCCCGGGCCGGCCGGGCAAAGAATGATCCGCCAGAAGCTCGCATCGGTCGAATTGGGATCGCCGTCGTTGGCGCTCAGGCGAATGAACGGGTTCTCGCCGGTGAGAATGGTGCGGTTTGTGTCGGCGACACTCATTTTGGTCTTCCCCTTTTAGGAACGGTGCAACCAGCTGGCGCGTTGATGGTGCCGGCTGAAGGTATCAGGAGGCCGTCAATGGTCGAAATCTTTCGTTGCAGTGTTGCCATAATATTCGCGGGGGTCGTCGGTATTGCCGGCGCTGCGAACGCGCAGCCCGCGCCCGTTTCCGCGCCGCTGGGCGATCCGCCGGCCCGCGTCGGTCGGCTTGCGTTCCTCCAGGGCACGGTGTCGTTCCACGACCGCGACCAGAGCGACTGGGCGCCGGCGGTGGCCAATACGCCGCTGACCTCGGGCGACGCGCTCTGGACCGAGCCGAATGCGCGCAGCGAGGTCTCTATCGCCGGCACTCGGGTGCGCCTGGATAGCGGTACCCAGCTCGACCTGCTGGCGATCGACGACACGCAGACCCGCATGCAGCTCGACCAGGGCCGGCTCGACATCAAGACCTTCACCTACGATAGCCACCAGCCGTACGCGATCCTGACGCCGCGCGGGACGATCACCCTGCAACAGCAGGGCGACTACTACGTCGAGGCCGGCTCGACCCAGGATCCGACCCGACTCGGGGTCCGCTCCGGCGCCGCCCAGATCCAGGCTCCGAACGGCCAGGTGCTGGCGGTGCGCGCCGGCGAAGTGGGCGAAATCTTCGACGACAATGGCAGCCCGCAGTTGCGCACCATCCCGAGCGCGCCGCCGCCGATGCCGGCCTACTGGGCCGAGCGTGACCGCACCGTCATCTACGACCAGCCGCCGCAATACGTCACCGCCGCCGTCACCGGCTACGAGGACCTGAACGGCTACGGCAGCTGGAGCAACGATTCCGAATACGGCTATGTCTGGTCGCCCCGCACCGTGGTTTCCGGCTGGGAGCCCTATCGCACCGGCCAGTGGTCCTACGTGCAGCCGTGGGGCTGGACCTGGGTCGATGAACAGCCATGGGGCTTCGCGCCCTATCACTACGGCCGCTGGGCCAATCGCAACAACCGCTGGGTCTGGGTGCCGCCGCAGCGCGATGTCCGCCCGGTCTACGCTCCGGCGCTGGTCGCATTCGTCGGCGGCGTCGAACTCGGTGTGGCGATCGGCCAGCAGAGCCGCGCGCCGGTCGGCTGGTTCCCGCTCGGCCCGCGTGAAGCATATGTGCCGCCCTACACGACGGACCGCGACTACTACCGCCGCCTGAACCTCAGTGCGCGCGTACAAGACCAGGTGATGAACGATCGCTGGGAACGCGCGCAGCGCCGTGAGGTAGTTGCCGACAACCGCGAGGCGGCCCTCATGAACCGCCGCTTCGCCACCGTCGTGCCCGCCGATGACTTCGCGCATTCGCGGTCGGTCGCGCGCACTGCGCTGAAGATCGCGCCCGAGAAGCTCGCGACCGCTCCGGTGGCACCGGTCTCGGCGCCTCCCGCGCCGAACCAGTCGCTCCGTGCCGTGCAGGCGCCGGGCAATCAGCCGGGCAATGTACAGGGCAATCGTCCGAACGAGCCCAACCGCCCGAACGAACCCAACGCACGCGCACAGGGGCAAGCCCAGAGTCAGGGTCAGGCAAATGTGCCGACCGCGCAGACGCGCCTGGCCAACATGGAGGAGATTGCGCGTCCGGAACGGAACGCCGCCGACAAGCCGAAAGCGCCCGGTCCGCAGACCGCAACGACTCGAGCCAACGAGCCGAACGCGCCCGCCAACAGCGCCCATCCCGGCCTGCCGCCGCTCGCTCCGCGCACCGGCG
>CAZHQA010000043.1:3967-25743 GCA_964533955.1 uncultured Reyranella sp.
CAGCCGCAGCAGGCCCAGTCACCTGCGCCGCAACAGCAGCAGCCGCAGCACCCTGCGCCTCAGCAGGGTCAGAAGCAGGAGGAGAAGAAATAGCGGGTCTTCACAGCACCTGATTGCGCAACGTCGCCTCGCCCTTCCACAGGCGGTCGAGGTTCTCGATCAGGATATCGATCACGTTGTCTTCGTAGGCTCGCGTTTCGCCCGCCGTATGCGGGGTGACAAAAACATTGGGCATCGCCCACAAGGGCGATGCCGGGGGCAGCGGCTCCTCGACGGTCACGTCGAGGGCCGCCGCCCAGATCTTCCCCGCCTTCATCGTCTCGATCAGCGCGGCCTCGTCGGCCACCTTGCCGCGCGCCACGTTCACGAACATGGCCGACGGCTTCATGGCGGCAAACGCGGCCGCGCTCATCAGGCCGGTCGTCTCGGACGTGAGGGCACAGGTGAGCGCGACGATGTCGGCCTGCGGCACCAGCTTGACCAGCTCGGCCATGCCATGGATCGCATCGGCGCCGTTGGGCCCCTGCCCGGGATCGCGGCGGATGCCGATCACCTTCATGTCGAACGCCTTGGCGAGCTTGGCGAGGTGGGCACCGATGCGGCCCATGCCGACGATCAGAAGCGTCTTGCCGCCAAGCTCGTCTTCGCGCTGCGTGAGATCGCCGATCATGCCGCGCCACATCTTCCTGTGCTGATTGTCGCGGGCCTCCGGCAGCCGCCGCGCCACGGCAAGGATCAGGGAAATCGCATGCTCGGCCACGGCACGGGCATTGACGCCGGCGGCGCTCGCCAGCCGGACCTGCCTGGCCGCGAGTTGCTCCCTGGAATACTGATCCATGCCTGAGCTGATGGACTGTATGAACTTGAGCTTGCCGGCCGTCGGGATCAGTTCGTTCTTCCACATGCCCGAGACGACCACGACGTCGGCCTCGCCGACGCGCTTCTGCAGCTCGTCATAGGACCACGCCTGGAAATTGTTGACGCCGGCGGCGCGCAGATCGAAGCGAGCCTTCATCTGGTAGGCCGCGTGAGCGAAACAGATCGTCACGTCTTGCTTTGGCGGAAACATCCCTCAACACTCCTTCACTATCAGAACCGGTCCGGACGGAACGGCGCGAGATCAACAGTGGTCGGCTTGCCGGTCGCGAGCTCGCCGATCAGCTTGCCGGTGATGCCGGCCATGGTGAGCCCGAGGTGATCGTGGCCGAAGGCGAACAATACATTGGGGTAGCGCGGCGAGCGTCCGATCACCGGCTTGGAGTCCGGATGCGAGGGCCGCGGGCCCATCCAGCGCGAGGCAGGCTGGCCCTTGAGCCCCGGCACCAGTGCCTTGGCGTGGCGCATCACCCTGTCGGCGATGCGCATGTCGGCCGGCGCGTCGGGCGCGGCGAACTCCGCCACGCCGGTGGCACGGATGCCCTCGTGCATGTCGGCCAGCGACACGCTGCGATCGGCCGAAACGAGGGCGCGCTTGAGGCCGAAATCCTGGTTGGCGAACATCACATGGTAGCCCCGCTCGGCCTCGAGCGGCACCTTGGTGCCGAGCTGGGCGGCCAGCGGCCGCGACCAGACGCCCGCAGCGAGCACGACCATCTCGACCTCGATCGGGCCGCGGTCGGTCACGATATGCGTCGGTCCCCCGGCGCCGATCTGGAAGCCCCGGACATCGGCGTTCAGGATCTCGCCGCCTCGGCGCACGAAGTCACGGGCCAGCGCATCGCACAGTCGCCAAGGGTCGATGGTGCGATGCACGTCGGGCAACGACACTGCCTTGATGACCGCAGGCGACAGGGCGGGCTCCATCTGCCGGGCCTCGTTGCCGTCGAGCATGTCCATGTGCACGCCGTTGCGACGCCGAAGATCGAGCGCATAGGCCGCGTTGCGGAACGCCTTCTCGCTTTCGAACGTCATCAGCAGGCCTTGGTCGCTGATCCACTTGCCGGCGCCGGCGCCTTCGATCAGCGGGGCATAGCCGTCATGCGTATGGACCAGGAGGCTGTTGCGCGCCGCGGCGATCGCCTCGACGCGCGACGGCCTCGCCGCCTCGACGAAGCGCAGGAACCACGGCAGCGCGGCAGGCACGTGGCTCCAGCGCAGCTTCAGCGGGGAACTGGAATCGAACAGCATACGCGGCAATTTCTTGAGGATCCCCGGCAGGCCGAAAGGCACGCACGAGGCGGTACCGAAGCTGCCGGAGTTGCCGAATGACGCGGCCCGCCCCGGCTCGCCCTTTTCGACCAGCCGGACCCTGAAACCCTCGCGCTGCAGGTAAAGCGCACAGCAGACGCCGACAAAGCCCGCGCCAATCACTGTCGCTGTCTGCTTCAAGGCGAATCCCCTCCCCGCTTTCCCGCCGCTAGCCTACTATGCGGGCGACAGATTGGGGGAAAGAACATGGCCATGCGCCGCAACCTGCTTCGTGAACGCCTGGACGCCGGCAAGCCGACCGTCGGCACGCACATCCTCTCCGCCTGGCCGACGCTGGTCGAGCTGATCGGGCACTCCAAGCAGTACGACTATGTCGAGTTCACCGCCGAGTACGCACCGTTCACCATGCACGACCTCGACAATCTCGGCCGCTCGTTCGAGCTGATGAACATGGCGGGCATGATCAAGATCGAGCAGACGCAGTACACGCACCAGGCGATGCGGGCAATCGGCGCGGGCTTCCAGAGTGTGCTGTTCGCCGACATACGATCGGTCGAGGACGCCAAGCTCGCGGTGGACGCGGTTCGGGCGGAAAGCACCATGGTGCGCGGCGTTCGCGGCCGCGGCCGGCTGGGCGTGGGCATGCGGCGCGACGTCGGCACGGTCCGGCACGGTGGGACGCCGGACTATGTCGATGCGTTGAACGACGTGGTGATCGCCATCATGGTCGAGAAGAAGTCATGCGTGGATGATCTCGACCGCATTCTCTCCGTCCCCGGAATCGACATGGTTCAGTTCGGCGCTTCGGACTTTTCCATGAGCATCGGCAAGACCGGCCAGTACGGCCATCCCGAGGTGCTCGAGGCCGAGCTCAAGACGATCAGGACCGCGCTCAAGAAGGGCAAGCATCCGCGCGTCGAGCTGCGCGACCCTGGCCAGGCCGGCAAGTATCTTGAGATGGGCGTGAAGCACTTCTGCATCGGCTGGGACGTGCGCATCCTCGCCGACTGGTGGGACACCAAGGGGGCGGAGATGCGCAAGCTCTTGCGCGCCAAGCCCCGAAAGGCAGCACCGGCGAAGCAGGCCCCGACCCCTCCCAGCAATCGCAAGGCCAATGGTCGAACCCAAGTCCGCGGCAACTACACCTGAGCCACCGGTCGCGTCGCGCCGGGAATCCAGGCGCACGCTGCATGGCACCACGCTGGTCGACGACTATGGCTGGCTGAAGGATCCCAACTGGCAGGAAGTGCTGCGAAAGCCCGAGCGACTGGCGCCGGACATTCGTGCCTATCTCGAGGCAGAGAACCGCTATACCGAGTCGCTGCTCGGCCCGACCAAGGCGCTGCAGGATGCGCTGGTGCGAGAGATGCGCGGGCGGATCAAGGAAGACGATTCCGGCGTGCCGATGCCGGACGGCCCGTTTGCCTACACCTGGAAATACCGACAGGGCGGACAGCACGAACAGGTCGGCCGCCAGTCCCGTGACGGCGGCGACTTTCACACCATCCTCGACGGCGACGCACTCGCCGAGGCCTCCGAGTATTTCAAATTCGGCGGAACGCGGCATTCGCCCGATCACAGGCTGGAAGCCTGGGCTGCCGACCTGCGCGGCTCGGAATATTTCACGATCAGGGTGCGCGACTGGGCGACCGGCCAGGACCTTGCCGACACGATCGAAAGGACCGCGGGTTCGGTCGTCTGGGGGGCGGATTCCTCGTTTTTCTTCTACGTCGAGCGCGACGAAAATCACCGTCCGCTCAAGGTCTTCCGCCACCGGCTCGGCACGCCCCAATCGGACGACGTGCTGGTCTACCAAGAGAAGGATACGGGCTGGTTCGTCTCGATCGGCGAAAGCGCGAGCGGCCGGTTCTGCGTGATCGGCGGCGGTGACCACGACACCTCCGAGCAATACCTGGTCGACCTCGGTGACGCCGGCAGCGTGCCGAGGCTCGTGGCGCCGCGCGAGAAAGGCGTTCGCTATAGCGTCGAAGATCGCGGCGACGATCTCTTCATTCTGACCAACGAGGGGGGCGCCATCGACTTTCGCATCGACACCGCACCACTCGCCGCACCCGACCGCGCGCACTGGCGGCCGTTGATCCGGCATCGCCCGGGCATCTATGTCCTCGACCTCTCGCTGTTTGCGGGCCATCTGGTCCGCCTGGAGCGTGCCAACGCGCTGGCCTCGATCGTAATTCGCGATTTGGCGACCGGCGACGAGCATGTCATCAGGTTCGACGAAGAAGCCTACGCGCTCGACGTCGTCGACGGTTTCGAGTTCGACACCGCGACGTTGCGCTTCGTCTACTCGTCGATGACCACGCCGGCCGAGATCTACAACTACGACATGACGAACCGCCAGCGGATCCTGCGCAAGCGCCAGGTCGTCCCGTCCGGCCACGACCCGGCAAATTACGTCACGCGGCGCATCACGGCGAAATCGCACGACGGCGCCGAAGTGCCGATCTCGCTGCTGCATCGGCGTGGCCTTGCGCTCGACGGGCGCGCGCCGCTCCTGCTCTACGGCTACGGCTCGTACGGCATGGCAATGCCGGCCTCCTTCTCGGCCAACCGCCTGTCATTGGTCGATCGCGGTTTCGTCTATGCGATCGCCCACATCCGCGGCGGTTCGGACAAGGGCTGGGGTTGGTACGTGGACGGCAAGCGCGAGAAGAAGACCAACACGTTCGACGACTTCGCCGCCGCGGCGCGCGCGTTAATCGCGGCCGATTACACTTCGCCCGGGCGTATCGTCGGCCACGGCGGCAGTGCCGGCGGCATGCTGATGGGCGCGATTGCCAACCGGGCCGGCGAGCTGTTTGCCGGCATCGTGGCCGAGGTGCCGTTTGTCGACGTGCTGAACACCATGCTCGACGACAGCCTGCCGCTCACGCCGCCGGAATGGCCGGAATGGGGAAATCCGATCACCGATCCCGCGGCATTCCGAACCATCCTCGCCTACTCACCCTACGACAACGTCTCGGCGAGAAGTTATCCGGCGATCCTCGCCATGGCAGGTCTCACCGATCCGCGCGTCACCTACTGGGAGCCGGCCAAGTGGGTGGCCCGGCTGCGCGCCACGATGACAGGCGGCGGGCCCATCCTCTTGCGGACCAACATGGGCGCGGGCCATGGTGGTTCCTCGGGTCGCTTCAATCGCCTGGAAGAAGTGGCAATCGCCTACGCCTTTGCCCTGCAGACGGTGGGACTGGCCTGACCACAAAAGTCAGGAGGAACGCCATGAAAGCGCAAGCGGACAAGGTGCTGAAGGATGCGGTCGCGCGCGGTGACGTGCCGGGCGTCGTCGCGGCGGCGACCGATTCCAAGGGCACGACCTACGAAGGCGGCTTCGGCAAGCGAGTGCTCGGCCAGCCGGACGACATGACCCCCGACACCGTGGTCTGGATCGCCTCGATGACCAAGGCGATAACGGGCGCTGCCGCCATGCAGCAGGTCGAACAGGGCAAACTCGCCCTCGATGCGCCGGCCAAGTCGGTGATCCCGAGCCTGGGCGATGTCGTGGTGCTGGAAGGCTTCGATGCGGCAGGCAAACCCAGGACGCGCAAAGCCAAGCGTGACATCACGCTGAGGCACCTGCTCACCCACACCGCGGGCTTCGGCTACGACATCTGGTCGCCCGAGCTCGGCAAGTACCAGGAAGTGATGGGTGTGCCGGGCATCATCAGCTGCCAGAACGTGGCGCTCACGACGCCGCTCCTGTTCGAGCCGGGCGAGCGCTGGTTCTACGGCATCAACATCGACTGGGCCGGCAAGATGGTCGAGGCATCGAGCGGCAAGAAACTCGGCCGATACATGGCCGACCACATCTTCGGCCCGCTCGGCATGAGCAGCACCGCGTTCAGGATCTCGGACGACATGCGCAAGCGCCTGGCCAAGATCCATCACCGCGGACCCGATGGAAAGCTGGTGCCCGATCCCGCCCTAGAGCTGCCGCAGGAACCGGAGTTCGAGATGGGCGGCGGCGGGCTCTACAGCACGGCGGGCGACTACCTGAAGTTCGTGCGCATGATGCTGAACCAGGGCAAGTCCGACAAAGGCGAGCCGGTGCTGCGGCCCGAAACCGTCGCCCTGATGGCCAAAAACGCCATGGGCAGCTCGCGGGTATGCCTGCTCAAGACCGCGGCTCCGCCCTTCTCCAACGACGCCGAGTTCTTTCCCGGCATGGACAAGAGCTGGGGCCTCTCTTTCATGATCAACAACGAGAAGGCGCCGACCGGCCGCTCGCCCGGCAGCCTCGCCTGGGCGGGGCTGGCAAACACCTACTACTGGATCGATCCGGCGAAGGGGCTGGGCGGCGTCTATGCCACTCAGCTCCTGCCCTTCGCCGATGTGAAGTCCCTGCCGCTTTTCTATGCCTTCGAGAAGGCGGTCTACGACGGCTGACCCGGACCGTTCTCGCCAGCCAGAGTGAAGAGTTCGGTCGCCTCGCGCACGCCGCGCAGGCGATGGCGACCGAGCGACACCAGATGGTGCCGGCTGGCGCTCGCCGCGGCAGCAAAGGCCTGGCTCACAAGCAAGGGCCGGTCGAGCGGTCCGCACAGCGCCTCGATGCGGGCCGCCTCATTGACTGCCGGACCGATCACGGTGAAGTCGAGCCGCGCGGCGGTGCCGACATTGCCGTACTGGACGGTGCCGACATGCAGCGCGATGTCGAGGCCGGGCGTCGGTTGCGCGGACTCCTTGCGCTGGCGCGTCAGCAGCTCCATCAGGTCGAGCGCCTCGCTCGCCGCGGCCAGTGCCGCACCACAGGTCGTCGGGCGCCGGCGGTCATCTGTGCGGAAGATTGCCAACAACCCGTCGCCCATGAATTTCAGGATCTCGCCGCCCAGCCGAGTCACCGGGCGGGCCACGCAGTCAAAACAATCGTCGAGCATCGACAGCAGTTGCGGGGCTGGCAACCTGTCGGCCAATGGCGTGAAGGATCGCAGGTCGGCATAGAACAGCACCGCCTCCATGCTCATCACCTCGCCGCGACGGACCGTTCCCGCAAGCACGCGGGCAGCCGGGTCCTTGCCCAGATACGCCTCGAGCAGCCCCTGGCCGACCGAGCGCATCGTGATCGCCTTGACCGCCAGTGCGAACAGCGGCGTGACTTGCCGCAATACCGCCAGATCGTCAGCTCCGAAACCTTCCGCGCGATTGGTCGCCAGGGAACAGACAAACCAGAGTTGACCCACGCCCCCGCTGGCTTGCGCATCGACGATGCTTTTCACGAGCTCGCCGAACGGAAACGTGAACCCCAGCCAATCCGTCATGCCGAGCCCCCGCAACTCGGCGAAGACCGGCACCTCGCCAGCCGGCACCAGCGGCCTTAGATCGACGCGCTGCTCGGTCGCGCCTCGCCGCAGCATGTCGGCAAAAGGGCTTTCGCGCATGATCGGCTCGTCGATGTCGGCATGCTCGAATTCGAAATGCGTCGCCGGCCCGGTCTTGCGGTCCCAGATCAGGCTACGCGCCAGAATCATGGGATGCAGCGTGTTCATGCCGGCGAAAATGCGGGCGACCGGCACCCCCGACTCGTTCAGTCGGCGGGCAAAGCCCTCGATCAGCTCCTCAAGCGGCAAGTTGCGCAGACCTGAATCGGCGAGCCACGTGGCGAGAGACGTCGTCATGTGCGCAGGCGCTTATACACCCAAAGCCGCCGTCACTTCAGAGTCGGGAGGCGATTTCCTTCACCCGGGGGCAGCAGCAGGCACGTCGCGCGCGCAGTCCACTCAAGCGACGAAATCTCCCAGCCGCAGGGGCTCTTCGATCCACTGGTCGAAGCACAATGCCAGCATGACCTGCGTCAAACCGGAAATCGCGGACTCGCTCCATACGCGATCGCAACCGGCACCCTCCAGCGGCGACGGGCTTGCATCGTTTGCGCCGGCGGGGGTCACAACGAGGTCACGGCGGGCAACGTCGGTCATTTCCTCTCCCCATTCTTGTCAGCCTGTCGGGGCCGGAAATCACCTTCTCACGAGGGTGCCATCGGCATCTGTGATAAATCTCACGTCGCTCGTGCAATCCGGCGAGTGTCCGAAGAGCCGCCCGATCAGGCGGGCGGCGGTACCATCGTGCCCTTGGGCAACGCCGCGCAGTGGTCGTAGATCGCACTTGGCCGCGTGAACCAGACCTTGTCCTTCTGGGGATGATTGGCGATGTGCTGCAGCGCCTCGCGCAGCGCGCGCAGGCGATAGGGCTGGCCCACGATCATGGTGTGGAGCGCGATACCGCATACCAGCGGTTGCCTGGCGGACTGGCGCAAGAGCTCCTCGAACTGGCCGATGATGAAATCGCGGAAATCATCCGGCGAATGATGGCGGACCAGGATCTGCGGACTGTCGTTGATCTCGATCGGATAGGGCACGCTCATCAGCGGCCCCGAGCGCGTCTTCATCCACAGCGGCTGGTCGTCGTTGGGCCAGTCCATCAGGAAGTCGAAACCGACCTCCTTGAGCAGGTCCGGCGTCCAACGCGTCGAGGCCATCCAGGGCGCCATCCAGCCTCGCGGCCGCTGGCCCGAGGCTTTCTCGATGGAGTCGCGCACCTCCTTGAGGAAACGCTTCTCGTCGGCCTCCCACATGTGGCCGTGGCGTTCGGCGTTGGTACGGCCGTGGCCGATGAATTCGTCGCCGCGCGCCTTCAGCGCATCGACGATCTGCGGCGCATAGTCGAACACGGTGGTGTTGATCAGGTGCGCCGCCGGCAGGTTGAGCTCGTCGAACAGTTCGAGGCAGCGCCAGACGCCGACACGATTGCCATAGTCGCGCCAGGCGAAGGTGCGCGGGTCCGGCGGAGGATTGGCGACGGTGAGCAGATGGCCTTCGCCCGCGCCGAAGGCGAAATGCTCGATGTTCAGCCCGAGATAGACGGCGAGCCGCTTGCCGGCCGGCCAGGAATAGTCCTTGCGCTCGGTGATCGGCGAATAGGCGTAGCGATCGTGATACGGCAGGCGAAGGTCGTGGGTCATCTCGGTGTCGCTCCGGCGGCAAGTTCGGCGTTCATGGCACGGAAAGTGGCAACGGCGTGTGCGTGAAAGGCGCGCTCCTCGGGTCCGGCTTCGACCAGTGGCCGGCGTTCGTCGTCGAAGTGACCGTAATTGTCGGTCCCGCGCACCAGCATCGCACTGATCCGTCGCGGCGCGGTGCATCGGGCGTAGGTCGGTATGTAGCTGATGCCGAGGCCGATGCGCCGGTCATTCGATCGGTTGGGCCGTGAATTGTGAACGAGATGGGTGTGGTGCAGCGAAAACTGGCCCGCCGTGACCGGCATGAACGCGGTCTTGCGACGATCGAAATCGACGGCCAGCGTCTGGCCGCGCGACAGGAGGTTGTCGGTATCCTGCATCTCGGCGTGGCGCAGCTGTCCCAGCTTGTGCGAGCCCGGAACCACCTCCATGCAGCCCGATTCGACCGGCGCGTCGGTCAGCGCCACCCACGCCGTCACGTGGCAGGCGGGCTGGAGCGCGAAATAGGTCGCGTCCTGATGCCAACTCACATAGGTGCCCGAGCCCGCATCCTTCGGCCAGACGCTGAGATGGAAGAGCCGGATATCGGGGCCGATCAGGTCCTCGACCGCGTCCAGCACCGCGGGCGCATGAACGATCTGGTCGACCCAGGGAAACAGCAGATGCGGCTTGAAATTGTGGCCGCGCGTCATCTTCAGGCCTTCGGCGCGCTCGAAGGCCTCGAGCTTGTCGCGCCAGGCACGCGCCTGCTGGGCCGAGAAGGCATCGACCGGACAGACGAAGCCGTCGCGCTCGTACTGGGCAATCTGCCCGGGAGTAAGTTTCCTTGGCATGTCAGTGTGCCGTCCAGCCGCCGTCTACAAACAAAAGATGACCGGTGACGAACGAGGAATCGTCGCTGGCAAGAAACAGCGCGGCCTGAGCCACTTCCTCGGGCTGGCCGATGCGGCCCATCGGATGGCGTTCGTTCCAGTAGGCTTTCATGGCCTCGGGGTCGGCATAGCGTTTGAGGGAGCGGGCCGGCATCGGCGTGTCGATGACGCCCGGCATCAGGGCGTTGACGCGGATGCCTTGCCGGGCGTGGTCGACCGCCATCGTCTTGGTGAGCGAGGCGATCGCGCCCTTCGACGCGACATAGGCCGCATTCTTGCCCGGACTCGCCTGGGCGAGTTGCGAACCGATGGTGACGATCGACCCCTTCTTCGCCGCGATCATGTGCGCGATGGCGTGGTGGATCCAGAGAAATGTGCCTTTGACGTTGATGGCGAAGGTGCGGTCCCACGCCGCCTCGTCGATCGCGTCGACCGTGCCGCCGGTCGAGGCGCCGGCCGCCGTCAAGAGCACGTCAATCCGCTCCCACCTCTTGATCACGCGTTCCACCCCGGCCCGCGCCTTGGCGTCGCTCCGGACATCGGCGGTGATGGTGATCGCCGTGCCGCCCTTGGCCTTGATCTCAGCCGCGACCTTCTTCAGCCCGACTTCGTTCTGGTCGACCAGCGCGAGCCTGGCGCCTTCGGCGGCGAACAGCTTGGAAGATGCGGCACCGATGCCCGACGCGGCGCCCGTCACGATCGCGACCTGGTCCTGGAGCTTCATGCCGCAACCTTAGCGCGTCCAGGGAACGTCGGTCGACTGCATGCGTTGCCATTTCTCAATGCGGCGTTCCAAGAAGATCGAGTCACTGGCCAGCCAACACGGCCTGAAGATCGTGAGCGTAGATCAGCTTACGATCCGGCGGGTACGCCGCGGCAAGGGTTTCAGCTATCGCAACGGCGCCGGGCCCGTGCGCGAGAAGGCCGAGCTTGCCAGACTTCGCTCGCTTGCAGTTCCGCCCGCCTATATCGACGTGCGTTTTGCCAAAGATCCCACGGCGCACCTGCAGGCGGTCGGAACGGATGCTGCCGGTCGCCTACAGTATCGCTACCATCCGGACTGGACGGCCGTGCGCGAAGCAATAAAGGCTCGGCACCTTGGCGGGCTGGCGCGGGCCCTGCCCGGCATCAACCGCGCCGTCGCGACAGCGCTGTCTTCCAAGGAAGACAGCGCCTCGTTCGCGATCGCGGCGGTGGTTCATCTGGTCAACCTGACCGCGATCCGGGCCGGCGGTGAGAGCTACGCCAAGGAACACGGCACCCGCGGCGCAACGACCCTGCTGAAGTCCAACGTCAGGGTAGTCGGCGGTGCCATTGTGCTCGAGTTCAAAGCCAAGGGTGGAAAACCCGTGTCAAAGGAGATCCGAGATCGCCGCCTCCAAGCCGCCATGAAGCGGCTGATGGCATTGCCAGGCCGACGGCTCTTCCAATATCGCGGTGCAGACGGCGTAATGCGCGCGGTTCGGGCTGACGACGTAAATGGATTTTTGCGGTCCATTGCGGGGCGACGAATCTCGTTGAAGGACTTCCGTACGCTCGTCGCATCAGCCGGTGCGCTTGAGACGCTGGCCAAGACGGCGCCGGAAACCAGCGAAAGGAAGAGACGAGCGCAGCTTCGCGCGGCAGTCATTCCAATAGCAGATGAGCTCAGCAACACGCCCACGGTGTGTCGTACCAGCTACGTTCACGATTCCGTCGTCACAGCTTTCGAGGACGGCAAGCTCGCGCGCCTGCGCAGGCCGCCACGATCGAACAAGCAAAAGGCGGAAATCCTGGCACGGCTGGTGTCGCGCTCTTAGGGTAGTGCTGGGCCAGCCGGCCAAGCGGTTCTGCTCGGCGAGCTCGCGAACCGGACCGAAAGGCTGGGGAGAGCCAGAGAGGCAAGATTGCCGGCACAGCACTCCGGCCGACGCAGGATCTACCAGTTCAAGAGTCTGTGCACGCTCGGGTGTTCAGTCCTCCGTCACCCTTCCACGTCGCTGCCGACGACGCCGGCGCAACAGATTCAGCGCCTCGAGACGCAGATGCAGGGCCATAAGGCACGGCGTTTGCACTCGACGACCGACGTCGCGGCCGCCGCCGGGGAACTTGGCAACACATCAACAAGCCGTGGCGCGGGCCACGTGCACGACAGTCCGAAAGGTCGTGCTCGTCCGGCTGATCTCCTGAATGGTTCCTGATCGCAACACCGCTTTCCTTTCGACGACCGAGCCGCTAAGTCCATCTCCGATGCCTTCCGAAGCGCCGCGGTTTGCCATCGCCCTGTTGGCGGTAGCGGCCTTCGCCTCCGCCGCCAATATGCGCGTGATCGATCCGCTCTTGATCCAGCTGAGCGTCGAGTTTGGCGTGACGGTGGGCGCCGCCTCCATCGCCTCGACCTTCTTCCTGTTCGCCAATGGCGTCTTCGTGCTGGTGCACGGGCCGTTCGGCGATCGCTACGGCAAGATGCCGGTCATCGCCGTCGCCTGCGTGGCGGCCGCCGGCTGCTGCGCACTGAGTGCGCTGGCGGGCTCGCTGTTCTTGCTGGCCGGGGCGCGCTTCCTGACCGGCGTCACGAGCTCGGCCATCATCCCGCTCGCCATTGCCTGGCTGGGCGACAACGTCAGTTATGAGAAGCGCCAGGCGACGCTGGCACGCTTCCTGACCGGCCAGACGCTCGGCCTGATGACCGGCGCAGCGCTGGGCGGCGCGATCGGCGACTGGCTGGGCTGGCGCATCGTGTTCTGGATTCTGGCCGCCACCTATCTTGCCGCCGGCGGCGCACTGGTCGCGGTGATGCGCGTGCGACCGGACATCGCACGGCCCGGGCTTCGCGCGGCGGGCTCGATGGCCAGCCAGATGCTGGGGGTGCTGCGGCGGCGTTGGGCGCGCACCGTGATCATCGTGGTGGCGCTGGAAGGCGGCGTATTCTGGGGCGCCTTCACCTTCGTCGGCGCCGACCTGCACCAGCGCTTCGGCCTCAGCTTCGCGGCCGTCGGCCTTGCTGTGGCGGCGTTCGGCGCCGGCGGTTTCCTCTACGTGACGGTCGCGGCACCTCTCGTGCGCCTTCTGGGCGAGCGCGGTCTCGTGCGCTGGGGCGGCACAGGGCTTGGTCTTTCCTTTGCGCTCTTGGCGCTGGCGCCCAACGCGGCAATCGCCTTCGCGGCCATCGTCGGGATCGGCGTTACTTTTTACATGCTGCACAACACGCTCCAGACCAACGGCACGCAGATGGCCCCCGAGGCCCGCGGCTCGGCGCTGGCGCTGTTCGCGCTCTGCCTGTTCGTCGGCCAGGCGATCGGCGTGCCGGTGGCGGCGCCGATCGTCGATCGCTGGGGTGCGGTGCCGATCTTCTGGGCAGCTGCGCTCTTTCTGCCGGCGCTCGCCCTGTGGTTCGTCGGCGCCATGCGGCGTCGCACGCAACACTAGTATTCGGCCGTCTTCCCCGTCTTCCGGCGGCGGCGCGCCCGGCGCACGAGATTGAGCGCCTCGATCAGGCCGGCGAATGTCATCGAGGCGTAGATGTACTCCTTGGGAACGCGGAACCCCATGCCGTCGGCCAGCAGCGCCATGCCGATCATCAACAGGAAGCCCAGCGCCAGCATGATGATGGTCGGGTTCGCGCCAATGAAGCGAGACAGCGGCCCTGCTGCCGCCATCATGACGCCGACCGAGATCAGGATCGCCGTCACCATCACGTCGACATGGTCGGTCATGCCGATCGCGGTGACGATGCTGTCGATGGAGAACACCGCATCGAGCAAGATGATCTGCGCGACGACGCCCACCATGGTTGCACCGGCCGCGCCAGCCGCCGTGATCTCGGCATCGTCATCGCCCAGCGTGTAGTGATGGATCTCGCCGGTGGCCTTCCAGATCAGAAACAGCCCGCCGGCAACCAGCACGAGGTCACGCCAGGAATAGTCATGCCCCGCCACCGTGAACAACGGTTCGGTGAGGCTGACGATGGTAGCGACGACACTCAGCAGGGCGAGCCTCAGCACCACCGCCACGCCCATGCCGATCTGGCGCGCCTCGGCACGGCGATCCTCGGGCAGCTTGTTGGTGAGGATCGAGATGAAGATCAGGTTGTCGATGCCGAGAACGATCTCGAGCACCACCAGGGTCACCAACGATGCCCAGGCCGCGGGGTCGAAGAACCAGAGCAGCCAATCGTTGAGCGTCACAGAGCGCCGCTCAGTTCGCCGGTGACACGCGGAACTGGTAGGGCTCCTCCAGCATCTTTGCCTCGTCGGCGCTGATCGAGACCTCGGTCGCCTGGGCAGCCGAGGTCAGCTGGTCGAGGCTGGTGGCGCCGATGATCGGCGAGGCCATGTAGGGCTTGCTCAGCATCCAGGCCAGCGCCGCCTGGGCCGCCGAGACGTTCTTGCCGGCCGCCACCTTCTTCAGCCGCTCGGCGATCTCCCAATCGCAGTCCCGGTAGGTGCCGGCCTGCACGTTGGTGTCGTTCTTGGAGCGCTCGGTGGCACCGCCGCCTTCCTTGCTGCGGTTGGCGGCGAGGAAGCCGCGCGCCAGCGGCGAATAGGGAATGAGGCCGACGCCCTGCTCGTGGCAGAGCTGGTTCATCTCGCGCTCTTCCTCGCGCTGGATGAGATTGTAGAGGTTCTGCATGGCAATCGGCCGCGAGTAGCCCTTCCAGTCGGCCAGCATGATCATCTGGGCGAACTTGTAGGCCGGCATGGTCGAGCCGCCGATGTAGCGCACCTTGCCCGAGCGCACGATCTGGTCGAGCGAGTACATGGTCTCTTGGATCGGCGTATGGGGATCGAGCCGGTGGACCTGGTAGACGTCGATGTAGTCGGTCTGCAGGCGCCGGAGCTGCTCGTCGACCGCCGACATCAGGTGCTTGCGGCCGGTGCCCTGGTCGTTGTGCGACGGGCTCATGCGGATGCCGACCTTGGTCGAGATTACGACGTCCTCGCGCTTGACCATCTTCATCAGCGTGGCGCCCATGATCTCCTCGGAGCGCCCGGCATTGTAGGCGTCGGCGGTATCGAAGAAGGTGATGCCGACGTCGAGCGCGCGCTTGAAGTATTGCGGTGCCTCGGCCTCGTCGAACTTGCCCCAGCCGCGGCGCCCTTTGGCGCCCCACGAATTGCCGCCGAGGCAGATGCGGCTCACGATCAGGCCGGAGCGGCCCAAAGGTCCGTACTTCATCGCAGATTCCCCCTTGCTGGCGGCAGCCTACGCCGTCACGTTAATGGCATGAAAGTCCTGATCGAATACTGCGGCGCTTGAGGCTACAAGCCGCAAGCCCTCCGTGTGAGGGATAGCCTCGCCAAGCAGGGCGCGACCGACATCGAGTTGCGCCCCGGAAAGTCCGGCCAGTTCGACGTCACCGTCGACGGCGTCCTGAAATTCACCCGCAGCAAGACCGGTCGCTTCCCGACCGACGCCGAGATCGAGGGCCTCGTCTAGGAAAGCACTTCCCTGTTCACGCAGTGCGCAGCATTGGGTCGGCCGTCGAACACCGACAGGATGTTCTCGATGGCCGTCACCGCCATGCGATCGCTCGCCTCCCGGGTGACGCCGGCCATGTGCGGGCTGAAGATCACGTTCTCCAGGCCGAACAGCTTGTTGGCGGGGTCGGGCGGCTCCTTGTCGAGCACATCGAGCCCGGCGCCGCGCAGCTTGCCGGTGGTGAGCGCGGTGTAGAGCGCGTCCTCGTTCACGATGCCGCCGCGCGCGGTATTGACCAGGAAGGCATCCGGCTTCATCAGACCGAGCGTCTGGGCGTTGAACATGTCGATCGTTTCGGGCGCCTTGGGGCAGTGAATCGACACGAAGTCGACCTTCGGCAGGATGGCCTTGAGGTCGGTGACCTTGGTGGCGCCCGCCTTCTTGATGTCGGCCTCGGAGATGTTCGGATCGAGCACGTAGGTTTCCATCTCGAAGGCGACGCAGCGCTTGACCGTGCGCGAGCCGATGCGGCCCATGCCGACCACCACGATAGACTTGCCGGCGAGATCGGACGGCAGGTCGGAGAGCCGCTGGCCCCAGGTATTCTCGCGCACGAAGCGGTCCATCTTCCTGGTGAGGCGAGCCGAGGCGAGCAGCATGTACATGGCGTGCTCGGCGACCGACACCGAATTGGCGATGCCGGTGGTCATCAGCGGAATCTTTCGCTTGTTGAGCGCCGGCACCTCGACGGCGTCGAAGCCGACGCCCAGCCGCGCCACCACCATCATCTCCGGCGCGGCATCGAGCTCGGCCTGGCGGAACGCCGTGCCGCCCAGGGTCACGGCATGGGCATCCTTGAGCTTGGGGTGCAGCGACGGAACGGTGTCGTTGGTCAGGATCTCGTAGTCGACGTCGTCGCGCTTCTTGAGGACGTCGAGGCCGGCCTGCGGCATGCGGCCGACGATCAGCACTTTCTTGCGGTTTTTGCCGCTGTTCGGACTCGTGGCCATCGTTCTCCCTACCTTGCGTTCTTGCTCAAGGAAGATACGACAAAGGCAGCCGGGTGGTAGACTTGATTTCTTCCATGGCGAACATCGACGTGACGTCCGACAGCTCGACCTTGGCGATCAGGCGCTTGTAGAAGACGTCGTAGGCATCGATGTCGGGCAGCACCAGCCGGATCAGGTAGTCGATCTCGCCCGACATGCGATAGCAGTCCATGACCTCGGGAAA
Organism: uncultured Reyranella sp.; assembly: GCA_964533955.1. GTDB lineage: Bacteria > Pseudomonadota > Alphaproteobacteria > Reyranellales > Reyranellaceae > Reyranella. Next base: position 20,594 of record CAZHQA010000043.1, read on the forward strand.
CGAGGCGATCGCTTTCGCAAAGCGGCCGAGCCACTGTGCGTTGTGCTGGGCGGTGCGCACCGCCACGAACACCGTGACGCCGGCATTGAGCGCCCGCCGGTCGAGCAGCGCCACGCGGGCGCGAATGACGCCGTCGGCCTGCAGCCGGTTGATGCGCCGCCAGCACGGCGTGGTCGACAGTCCGACCTTGCGGGCGATCTCGGCCAGCGGCATGTCGACGTCGTCCTGCAGGCAATCCAGAATCTTGCGGTCGAAGGAATCGAGCGATATTTTCGCGGCCACAGGCATTTCCTTGGAATGTGCTTCTCAAGACTGCCGCAGGCGCCGCGAAGCTAGCAAGCCGTTTCCCGCCGCAGCCGGTAGAATCGCCGGAATGTTCCACCGCTTCACCGACCATCCTGCCGCGCTCAACGAAACCTATCTGCAGCACCTGGCAATGGCCTTCGGATTCGGCAGCCGCATGCTGCTGGGCAGCCTCGCCTGCTTTGTGCACGGGCTGTTCCCCTGGCTGTGCCTGACCCGCGGCAGCGACACCGTCCGCAGCCTGCACCATCGCATGGTGACCCACCGCGCCGTCCGCCCGGCCGGGCCGCAGGTCGTCCCCGCCGAATAGGCCTTGCAACCGCTCCCCGGCGTCCCACGTTCAGAGAAGGGAACGGTCAGCCAGGGAGGGCGCGATGGAGACACCGCTTAAAATCAGCTTCCAGGGGGGCGATACCAGCGACGCCCTCAGGGCCAGCATCTCCTCTAACGTTGCCGCCCTCGAACGCATCTACGGCCGCATGACGGCCTGCCACGTCACGGTCCAGATTCCCGACAAGCTGAACGGTCCTTTCGCGGTGCACGTTCACATGAGCCTGCCGGGCGGCATGGACCTCAACGTCGACCACACGCCCAAGGCCGACGACCGCTTCTTCGATCCCCAGTTCGCCGTGGCCGACGCCTTCCGCCGCGCCAAGCGCCTGCTCAAGGAGCGCGCCAGCAAGCGGCGGGGCGACGTGAAGACGCTGCACGAACGCCTCGAGCGCACGCTCGACGAGGCGTAGCCTCAGCGGCGCGTCACGCCCTTCTCGTCCAGCCGCTCGCGCAGCAGCCCGATTCGGTCGCCGCCCCAGAACAGCTCGTCCGCGAACACGAAGGTCGGCACGCCGAATACGCCGGCTGCCTCGGCCTCGGCGCGCAGCCGGTCGTGCTCGGCGCCGCCCTCGCCGGCCAGAAAGTCGGCGAACCCGGGCGGTGCGCCGGCTTCGGCCAGCAGCGCCTCGACCTCGTCGACCTTCTCGGGATCGAAGGCGCGGCGCCAGAAGCGGTCGAAGGCGAGGTCGTTGTAGGCGCGGAACACGCCGTGCCTCTGCGCGAACAGCATCGCGGCATTGGCCGGGCGCGCGTAGTAGATCTTCTTCGGCCCCATCAGGGTCAGGCCCTGCTTGTTGGCGTAGCGCCGCGCGTCCATGTACGAGTAGCGCACGCGCCGCCAGTGATGCGGATCGCGCCCGTCGACGGTCCCCATGTAGGAGGCGACGTCGAGCGTGTAGGGCCGCCAGTGCAGCGCCAGGTCGTAATCCCGCTCGAGCTCGTAGGCCGCGGCCTTGGCGACGAAGGCGTAGGGGCTCACATAGTCGACCCAGAGCGTGACTTCAGCGGTCATCGCGGGAGGCGCGCCCCTCCAGGGGCGCGATCTCGCCCCGTGCCAGGCTCAGCGGGCATCCTTCGCCAGCTTGGTTTCGACCACGCGCGACCACAAGGTGGCGCCGAGCGTGATGATCTCGTCGTTGAAGTCGTAGCCCGGATTGTGCACTTCGCAACCGCCCTCGCCGCCGCCGTTACCGATGTTTATGAAGGCGCCCGGCACCTTCTCGAGCATGTAGGAGAAATCCTCCGAGGCCATCACGAAGGGCCCTTCGCGGTTCATGTTGTCCTTGCCGACAATCGTCTCGGCCACGTCGGCGATGAACTTGACCGAGTCCTTGTCGTTGACCAGCGGCGGGAAGGCGATGCGCACGTCGGGCTCGGCGCTGCCGCCCAGGGTCTTGGCGATGCCCTTCGAGATCGTCTCGATGCGCTCCTTGATCAGCGCCATCGTCTCCTTGCGGAAGGCGCGGATGGTGCCGCGCAGCACCGCCTCCTGCGGGATCACGTTGTAGGCGTCGCCGGCGTGCATCTGCGTCACCGAGATCACCGCCGAATCGAGCGGTGCCACGTTGCGCGACACCACGCTCTGCAGCGCCGAGATGATCTGCGTGGCGATGATCACCGGATCGATGCCGGTCTCCGGCCGCGCGCCGTGCGCGCCCTTGCCGGTGATTTTGATGTCGAACAGGCCGCCGCCCGCCATCTGCGGGCCCGAGCGGATGGCGAACTTGCCGACATCGAGCTTGGGCCTGTTGTGCATGCCGAAGATCTGCTCGCAGGGGAACTTCTCGAACAGCCCGTCCTTGACCATCGCCTCGGCGCCGCCGCGGCCTTCCTCGGCCGGCTGGAAGATGAGATGGACCGTGCCGTCGAAGTTGCGCGTCGCCGAAAGGTACTTGGCGGCGCCCAGCAGCATGGTGGTGTGGCCGTCATGGCCGCAGGCATGCATGCGGCCCTTGTGTTGGCTGCGATGATCGAAGGTGTTGTGCTCGTCCATCGGCAGCGCGTCCATGTCGGCACGCAGTCCGATCGCCCGCGGGTTGTTGCCGACGCGGATGGTGCCGACGACGCCGGTCTTGCCGACGCCGGTGGTGACCTCGAGGCCCCATTCCTTAAGCTTCCTGGCGACGATCGCCGAAGTCCGCTCCTCCTCGAAGCCGAGCTCGGGATGGGCGTGGATGTCGCGCCGGATGGCGGTGAGCTCGGCGGCGGCGGCGGCGATCTGAGGCTCGATCTTGGCGGACATTCAGGACTCCAGCAGGAAAGCGGACAGCACGCGGCGAAACTCCGCGCCGTGCACATTGGGATAGAAATGGCCGCCGTCCGGCAGGACGTAAGCCCGGGCATGCGGGATCAAGCGTACCAGTTCCTCGGTGAAATAGAGAGGCGTCACCATGTCGTCGCGGGCGCAGATCGCCAGCGTCGGCGCGCGCACCTTCTGCAGCCGGTCGCGCTGGTCATGCGCCACGATGGCGGCGATGCGCGACAGCACGATCTCCGGTTCGGGGATGGCCTCGCGCGCCTTGGCCTCGGCGGCGGCCAGGTCCTGGTCGTGGTCGCGGATCCAGGCCGGCATGTTGAGGGCGAGCGCGCTCGACTTCACGTAGGCGGCCGGCCCTAGCTCCTTCAGGATCTGGGCGCGGACCTCGAACAGGCGGCGGAAGAAGGCGTCGGTCCTGGCCCAGGTGGCGCTCAGCACCAGCCGGTCGATGCGGTCGGGCTGTGAAATCGCCAGCACCTGGCCCATCGCGCCGCCCGTCGAATGGCCGCACCAATGGACCTTGGCGTAGCCCAGCGCATCGATCAGTTGCCGCGCATCGTCGGCCATCTGCTCGACCGTGTACTTGATCCTGGAAAGCGAGCTGCGCGCCGTGCCGCGGTGATCATGCACGACGACGGTGAAATTCCTTGCCAGCTCGCGGGCATTGGCGTCCCAGAACCGGCCGTCGCCGCCCAGCCCCGGCACCAGGAAGAGCGGCGGCCCGCTGCCCTGCGTCTCGTAGTAGAGGTCTGCGCCGTCGCTGAGTTTGAGATGCGGCATTTGCCCGATTGCCCTCCCTCGCGAGGCGGCTAAGCTCCCGCCCCTGGATCGGCGTGGGAGGTAACAACAAGATGGCTCGCCTGTCGATTGCCGTCGCATTTCTCGCGACGCCCCTCGTCGCCTGCGTGCAGCAAGCCCCGGCACCGATGTTCACGGCGATCCCTCGTCCCGCCGCGGACGATCCGACGCCGGCAGGAATCGCCTATCTCTGCGAAGGCCGCAAGGAAGTGGCGGTGGTCTACGCCAAGAACCGCGCCTCGGTGACCTTCGCCGACAAGACCTGGCGCACCGAATACCAGCCGACGGGCGACGGCTTCCGTTATGCCGACACCAAGATCGAATGGACCGGCCGTGACGACCTCGCCTCCTTGCGCGAGACCGGCACCGCCAAGCCGCTGGCCTACAACTGCCGTCCGACGCGGCGCACGACCTAGACGCCGGCAGTTACCGCAAGTGACCGTTAAAATAACGGGAAAATAACGGGGCCTACTCGCGCGAGGCGTGATGAGAGGGGTAGCGGGGTAGCGCAAAGTGCGGAAAGTCGGCGAAACCCTTGGTGGGATGCACCGGCGGAAATGCCGGAAATGCCGGAAAGTCACCGGGCCGCAAAAGGTTGAAAATTAGGGACATACGTTACGCTCCCGGGGCTGCCGGCTCGACGAAGCAACTATAGGCCCGCACCCCTCGAGGCCCCAAATCCGGTCATTAGAAGTCCAGCTCCGCGCCGGACCGCAGACTGGGCAAAATCCACGCTACTCGATGATATCGTCGGCCTTCTGCTGCACGCCGATCGGCACCTCGATGCCGATCGCCTTGGCGGTCTTGAGGTTCAGCACCATTTCGAAGGTAGTGGGCTGCATCACCGGCAGATCCTGCGGCTTCTCGCCCTTCAGGATGCGGCCGACATAGCGGCCGGCCTGCCGCCAGGTGTCGGGCAGGGCGGCGCCGTAGCTGATCAGGCCGCCGACATCGACCATGCTGCGGCCGTCATACATCGACGGCATCCGGTAGCGCATGGCAAGAGCGGTGATCTGCCTGGCGAGCATGAAGCCGTAGGTCGGATCGACCGCGACCACGAGAACGTCGGCCTTCTTCTGCACCATGGTCGCGAAGGCTGCTTCGAGGGCCGCTTCGTCGCTTGCATAGACGACCTCGAGGCGCATGCCGAGCAGGTTGGCCGCATCCTGCATTTCCTTGATCTGCCGTTCGGCCAGGGTCGCCGTCGCGGGATTGGCAAGGAAGGCCACGGCCTTTGCCGCAGGCACGATCTCGCGCAGGAACTCCAGCCGCTTCGGTTGGAGCGAGCCGCCGATGAAGGTCGCCCCGGTAACGTTGCCGCCAGGCCGGTTGAGGCTCGTCACCAGCCCATCGGCCACCGGATCACCGCCATAGGCGAACACGATCGGGATCGTCTTCGTCGCCGCCATGGCCGTGCGCGCCGGCACCGGCCCGCCCGTCGCGAAGATCAGCGAGACCT
>CAZHQA010000044.1:0-6846 GCA_964533955.1 uncultured Reyranella sp.
ATCGCCACGCTCGCGCCGGCGCAGATCTGGACCTATCTCGGCGTGGTGTTCGCCGTCGTCATCATAGGCCGGCTCGGCAATCCCTTGGGCGCGCTGCTCGCCGGCATGCTGGTGGGAGCCAGCGAATCCCTGGCCCAGGCCGTGCTCAGCCCGGCCTGGTCGCCGGTCGTGTCGTTCTCGATCCTGATCGTGATCCTGCTGTGGGACCCGGAATGGCTCTGAACGCCAGCCGCGACCTGTCACGGTTGACCGCCGTGATCGCCATCGGCGTCTTCGCGGCCTTGCCGATGGCGCGGCTGCCGGCATTCTACGATTCCTTCCTCTATCTCGTCTTCTTCTGGGTTTCGCTGTCGACGAGCTGGGCGCTGCTGAGCGGCTTCGCGGGATATTTCAGCCTCGGCCACGCCGCGTTCTTCGGCGTCGGCATGTACACCACGGCGGCGCTGACCACGAAGTTCGAGATGCCATTCCTCATCACCCTGCCGCTTGCCGCGCTTCTGCCGGCACTGCTGGCGGTCGCCATCGGCGCCGTGGTGTTTCGCCTGCGCCGCCTGCGCGGCGAGCTGTTCGCGCTGCTGACGCTCGCCGTCACCTTCGTGATCGCGACCATCATCCTCAACACGCCGATCGACGGCGGTGGTGGCGTCTTCATGAGCGCGGTGCCTCTTCCCGCGATCATGCCGACGCCGACCGGCTCGATCTACGCGCTGGGCTTCGTGCTCTGCGTCGCCACGCTCGCCATCGCCTGGAAGGTCGCCCATTCGCGGCTCGGGATGGGCCTGTTCGCCATCCATGACGACGAAGACGTGGCGGAGGCCAAGGGCGTGCCAACCTTCCGCTACAAGCTTGCGGCCTTCGCGCTGTCGGCCGCCATCGCCGGCGCGGTGGGCGGCGTGCATGCGATGTATGTCGGCTTCATCACCGTCTCGGGCACCTTCGAGCTCACCGTGCCGCTCTACGTCGTGCTGATGAGCGTGCTGGGCGGAGCGCGCAGCTGGTTCGGCCCGGCGATCGGGGCCGCCTTCATCACCACCTTGCTCTACGCCTTCATCAGCGGCGGCGAGGCGATGGTCGGTCGAGCCATCGTCGGCGTCATTCTGGTCGTGTCGATCCTGTGGCTGCCCGATGGTGCGGTGCCGGCGGCGCGCAAGTGGCTGGCAGCCAGGCGCCGGACCGCGCCGACCCGGCCCGTCGTCGAGGTCGTGCCGGTGGTGCCCGCGGCCCGGCCGGTCGGTCAACGGGCGATCCTGCAGGTGCGGGGTGCGGCCAAGCGCTTCGGCGGCCTGCAGGCCTTGCGGGGCATCGACCTCGACGTGCGCGAGGGCGAGATCCTGGGACTTGTGGGCCCCAACGGCTCGGGCAAGACCACCCTGATCAACGTCATTTCCGGCTTCTATCCGCTGAGCGGCGGGACCATCACGGTCGATGGCGCAGAGATCGGCCATCTGCCGGCGCACGAGATCGCCCGCCTCGGTGTGGCGCGCACCTACCAGATCCCGCGTCCGTTCGTGAACATGACGGTGCTGGAGAACGTGGCGCTGGCCGCGACGTTCGGCGGGCCGAAGCGCACCGCCGGCGAGATCCGCGACGAGGCGCTGCACTGGATCGGCTTCACCGGGCTGGCCGGCAAGGAGGACGTGCTGCCGGCCGGGTTGAACCTGCACGAGCGCAAGTTCCTCGAGCTGGCGCGCGCGCTTGCCGCCCGTCCCAAGCTGCTGCTGCTCGACGAGGTTCTGTCCGGCCTCAATCCGGCCGAGGTCGACAATGCCATCCGCCTGGTCCGCGCCATCCGCGCCCAGGGCGCCACCATCGTCTTCGTCGAGCACCTGATGCGGGCCGTTGTCGAGCTCTCCGATCGCGTCGCGGTGCTGAACGAGGGCGCCATGTTCGCGCTGGGCCAGCCACGCGAGGTCATGCGTGACCCGCGCGTGGTCAGCATCTACCTGGGCAAAGCCTATGCTGCTTGAGGCGCGCAACCTGCATGTCGGCTACGGCGATGCGTCGGCCGTGTGGGACGTTTCGCTCGACGTCGCCGCCGGCGAAATAGTGTCGGTGATCGGCCCCAACGGCGCCGGCAAGACGACGCTGATCAATGCCATCGCGGGCCTTCTGAGGTGCCGCAGCGGCGAACTCCGGTTCGACGGCTGTGACATGAACGGCGTCAAGGCGCACGCCTACTGCGCCCACGGCATTGCGCTGGTGCCGGAGGGCCGGCGCCTGTTCGTCAAGATGTCGGTCGAGGAAAACCTCGAGCTCGGGTGCTACCTGCGCTCGGCCCGCGCGGCGCGGGCGCAATCGCTTGAGCGGGTCTACGGCCTGTTCCCGATCCTGCGCGACAAGCGCCAGCAGCCGGCCGGCGAGCTGTCGGGTGGGCAGCAGCAGATGGTGGCGATCGGCCGCGCGCTGATGGCTCGTCCGCGCATCGTTCTGTTCGACGAGCCGTCGCTTGGCCTGGCGCCGACCATCGTCGACGAAATGTTCGGCATTATCGGGCGGGTGCGCGACGACGGCGCCGCAGTGCTGCTGGTCGAGCAGAATGTCCTCAAGGCGCTGGAGGCTGCCGACCGGGCCTATGTGCTGGAGCAGGGCCGGATCGTGGCACAGGGATTGCCCGCCGACCTGCTGAACCAGCCGCACATACGCGAAGCCTATCTCGGAGTGTGAGGACGAAGATGGCCAAGATCCTGAAGATGCCCCTCGTCGAGGCGACGACCGCCCCGCAGGACGTGCTGAGCGAGGATGCCGCGACCTTCGATGTCCTGCGCCGCATGCGCGAGGACATCCTGTGCTGCGTGCTCAAGCCCGACCAGCGCCTGCGCTTTGGCGAACTGCGTCAGCGCTATGACACGTCCGTCGGCACCTTGCGCGAGGCGCTTTCACACCTTGTGTCGGAGGGACTGGCGCGCACCGAGGCCGGCCGCGGGTTTACCGTGGCGCCGATTTCGCTGGCCGACTTCCTCGATCTTTCGGAGTTGCGGGTCTATCTTGAGACGCGAACCTTGGCCGACGCAATTCGCCATGGCACTGACGCCTGGGAGGCCGAGATCGTCAGCTCGTATTTCCTGTTGTCGAAGCTCGCGCCGCCGCGCCAGGACGACCCGGTCGGCGTGAAGCGCGAGTGGGGCAAGCGGCACAAGCGCTTCCACGATTCGCTGGTGGCGACCTGTACGTCGCCATGGTCTCTGCATTTTCGCAGCGAGCTGTTCGACCAGGCGCGGCGTTACCACTGGCTGACCATGATCCATGCGCGCTCGCGCCGCCGCAACGAGCACCTCGACCTGCGCGACGCGGTCCTGGCGCGCGATGCCGACCTGGCCTGTGGCCTGATCGAGAAGCATATACGCACCACGGTCGAACAGGCGGCATCCGAGGTGCCCGGCCTGACCCGGGGTGGAACCGACGGCCGGCCCATCCGCCAACCGGTGCGACTGGCCAAACGCAGCAAAAGTCTGAGGAGAGCAGGATGAGCAAGTACGGTATCGGTCAGCCTGTCCTGCGCTTCGAGGATCCGCGCCTGCTGCGCGGACAGGGCAAGTTCATCAACGATGTCAATCTGCATGGGCAGGTCCATGCCGTGTTCGTCCGTTCGCCGCACGCCCACGCCAGGATCAACAGGATCGACGTCGAGGCGGCGAAAGCGGCGCCCGGCGTGCTCGCGGTCTATACCGGGCACGACGTGAAGGCCGACGGCCTCGGCATGCCCAAGGCCAACATGCCGCGCAAGCGGCCCGACGGGACGCCGATGTACGCCCCCCAGCGGCCGCCGCTGATCACCGACCGCGTGCGCTATGTCGGAGATCCGGTGGCGATGGTGATTGCCGAGACGCTGGCCGAAGCCAAGGACGCCGCCGAACTTGTCGAGATCGACTACGAGCCGCTGCGGTCGGTGACCTTGACGGAGGACACGGTCAAGCCCGGTGCGCCTGCGGTGTGGGACGATTGCCCCGACAACATTTCCAACAACGTCGAGCGCGGCAAGAAGCTCGAGACCGACGAGGCGATCAAGTCGGCCGCCAAGGTGATCAAGCGGCGCTACGTGATCACCCGCGTGCACGCTCAGTACATGGAGCCGCGTGGCACGCTCGGCTACTACGACCAGGGCGAGGACCGGCTGGTTCTCTATGCCGACGTCCAATACCCCCATCGCGTGCGCAACATGCTGGCGCAGAACGTCTTCAAGGTGCCCGAGAGCAAGATGCGGGTGATCGCCCAGGATGTCGGCGGCGGCTTCGGCACCAAGGGCTGGCAATATATCGAGCATCGTCTGACGCTGTGGGCCGCCCGGAAGCTGCTGCGGCCGGTCAAGTGGACCTGCGAGCGCAGCGAGACGGTGATGGCCGACGAGCATGGCCGCGACAATGTCGGCGAGATCGAGCTCGCGCTCGACAAGGACAACAAGTTCGTGGCGCTCCGCCTCAACATGCTGGCGAACATCGGCGCCTATGTCGGCTCGGACCGCAATCTGCTCTCGCCGTTCGGCATGATCGGCACGGTGCTCGGCGTCTATCGGATTCCGACCGCCTACATCAACGTCATCGGCGTGCTGTCCAACACCAACCCGACGGCGCCCTATCGCGGCGCCGGTCGGCCCGAGGCGATCTACCTGATCGAACGTCTGATCGACGACGCAGCGCGCGAGCTCGGCGTCGACCGCGTCGAGCTTCGGCGCAAGAACATGCTGCCGGAGGCGGCGCTGCCCTATCAGAGCCCGGTCGGGCCGTACTACGACTGCGGCAGGTTCGAGCAGAACATGGACATGGCCCTGAAGCTCGCCGACGTGGCGGGCTTCGAGGCGCGCAAGGCCGACTCGAAGAAGCGCGGCCGGCTGCGCGGGCTGGGTATCGTCAACGCCATCGAGCAGGCGGCTGGTCCCGCTCAACCGGAATATGCCGAGATCCGCTTCAATCCGAGTGGCACCGCGGCGCTGCTGATGGGCACCAAGGCCCAGGGCCAGGGTCACGAGACCATGTTCAAGCAGATCCTGAACGAACGGCTGGGCATCGATCCCAACGAGGTGCAATACATCGATGGCGACACCGATCGCGTCGCCTTCGGCATGGGCACCAACGGCTCGCGCTCGACGGTGCTGGGGGGCTCGGCGGTGTTCGTCGCTGCCGACAAGGTGATCGAGAAGGGCAAGGTGCTGGCCAGCCATCTCCTGGAGGCTGGAGAGCACGACATCGAGTTCAAGGATGGCAGCTTCACGGTCAAGGGCACCGACAAGTCGATCGCGCTGAAGGAGGTCGCGAAGGCTGCCTTCAATCCGACCAAATGGCCGAAGGGCAAGTTCGAGGGCGGGCTGTACGAGAACGCGACCTTCAAGGCGGAGCGGGATACCTATCCCAACGGTTGTCACATCTGCGAGGTCGAGATCGATCCCGAGACCGGCGACGTCACGCCCGATCGCTACTTCGTGGTCGACGATGTCGGCACCGTCATGAATCCGACGGGGCTGAAGGGGCAGATCCATGGCGGCGTCGCCCAGGGGATCGGCCAGATCCTGTGCGAGCAGGTGGTGTGGGACCGCGAGTCGGGCCAGCTCCTGACGGCGAGCTTTCTCGACTACGCCATGCCGCACGCCCAGATGATCCCGAACATGGAAGTAAAGAGCAACCCGGTGCCGACCAAGTACAATCCGCTGGGCGCCAAGGGCGCGGGCGAGGCGGGGACCGTGGGCGCGATGCCCGTTGTGATGAACGCCATCATGGATGCCTTGGCAGGTCTCGGCGTCAAGGACGTCGCCATGCCGGCGACGGCACAGAACGTGTGGCGCGCCATCGAGGCGGCGAAGAAGTAGTGGGGCAGGGAAGATGAGCGTTCTAGAGGGCAAGCGTCGCGAAATCCGTCACGTGATGAAGGACGGCAGCGCCTATTGGGTCGAGTTCAAGGACGGCAAGATCGTGTTCGCCGACGGCCGCACCGCTGACGAGGGCGAAGTTGTCCACCTGCCGCCCTGTACTCCGACCAAGATCGTGTGCGTGCACGTGAACTACATCTCGCGCTACTTCGAGTTCAACAACACGCACACGCCGCCGAGGACGCCGACCTATTTCCAGAAGCCGCTGACTGCGCTCAACGCCCACAAGGGTGAACTGATCCGGCCGGCCGGCTACAAGTACGTCAACTACGAAGGCGAGATGGCGGTGGTGTTCGGCAAGGTCACCAAGAACGTCAGCCGCGAGGAGGCGTGGGAGTGCATCGCCGGCTTCGCACCCTCGAACGATTTCGGCTGCCACGACTTCCGCGACACCGACGCCGGCTCGATGCTGCGCGTCAAGGGAATGGACGGCTTCTGTCCGATCGGGCCAGGCCTGGTCTCGGGGGTCGACGTGCGGCAGTCGGTGCTCCGCTCCTACAAGAACGGCCAGATGGTGCAGGAAGGCGCGATCAGCGAGCAGATCTTCGACTGCGGCTACCTGATCGCCGACCTGGCGCGCCACATGACCTTCCTGCCGGGTGACATCCTTCTGACCGGCACGCCCGCCAACTCGCGCCCGCTCGAGGTAGGCGATACGATCGACGTCGAGGTCACCGGAGTGGGACGGCTGTCGAACAAGGTCGTCGAGACGCCGGCACCGAGGTCGAAGGACGGTTTTCCCGCGAGCCCCGACAGCGAGGGCGTGCGACGGGTGGCGCTCGGCAACGAGGAGCGTCTTCCCGACAAGTTCAAAGCGAAAGTCCACTGAGCCTGGAGGATCACATGGTTGCGATCAAAGTTGCCGAGTTCGGTTTCCCGCGCATGGAAGCGCCGGATCTCGACGCGATGGAGGAGTTCCTCACCCATTTCGGCCTGGTGCGGGCCGAGCGGACGCCGGACGCCCTCTACATGCGCGGCGCCGACGGCCA
>CAZHQA010000044.1:6946-25601 GCA_964533955.1 uncultured Reyranella sp.
GGTCAATACCGGCAGCGAGCCGACGCGGCGCGCCGGCCGGGTCATGCGCCTCGGCAAGTCGCCGACCACGATCCAGCGCATCGGCCACGGCGTGCTCTCGACACCCAAGGTCAAGGAGACGGTCGCCTGGTTCCGCGAGACCCTGGGCATGATCAGGTCGGACGACGTCTATGCCGGGGACAAGGACAACGTCATCGGTGCCTTCAGCCGGCTCGACTGCGGCGAGCAGTTTGTCGACCACCACGTGCTGTTCTGCGTGCACAACGAGAAGACCGGGCTCAACCACGTGTCGTACGAGGTTCAGGACATCGATGCGGTCTTCCAGGACCACGAGTACATCAAGAATCTCGGCAAGTACGAGCACATGTGGGGAATCGGCCGCCACCTGCTCGGCAGCCAGGTCTACGACTACTGGGAGGACCCGTGGGGCCGCGTGCACGAGCGCTGGGCCGACACCGACCGCCTCAACGCGGCCAATGGCGGCAACCTGATCAGCGCCGAGGAAGGCTTCCAGTCGCAATGGGGCGAACGTCCGCCCGAGAAGTTCATCGGGCGCGCCAGCCCGTGACCTCCTCTCTTCTCCCGCGCCAGGGGGAGAGGAACATGACATCAACATCAGGAGGAAGAACCGATGTCCAAACCACCCGTCCCATCATCGGCCGCGCGCGACGCGCTCAGGGCCTTCGCCCCCAAGTTCATCGAACTCACGGATGACGTGCTGTTCGGCGATGTCTGGGAGCGGCCCGGTCTCAGCAAGCGCGACCGCAGCCTGATCACCTGCGCGGCCTTGATCGCGCTCAATCGCACCGAACAGCAGGTGGGCCATTTTGGCCGGGCGCTCAATAACGGCGTCAAGAAGGAAGAGATCATCGAGATGATCACCCATCTTGCGTTCTACGGCGGCTGGCCGGTCAGCATGTCGGCGGCCAACGTCGCCAAGAAGGTTTTCGAGGGAGGACAAAAGTGAGACTCTGCTACTTCGACGATTTCCGGCTCGGCGTCGTCAAGGGCGACAACGTCGTCGACATCACCGACGCAGTGAAGGACATCCCGCATCTGCATACCCGCGACCTGATCATCGGGCTGATCGAGCGCTGGGACGCCTACAAGGGGAAGGTCGCGGCTGCCGCTGCCGCGGCGGCCGGCGTGCCACTCAAGGGCGTGCGCCTGCGCGCCCCGGTTCCCAAGCCGGGCAACATCGACTGCATGGCCGTCAACTATATGGAGGACGGCACACTCAAGGAGAAGCCGCACATCAACGCCTTCCACAAGATGTCGAATGCGGTGATCGGCAACGGCGACACCATGGTGCTGCCCGACGCGCCGGCAACGGTGTTCGAGGGCGAGGCGGAGCTGGCGCTGATCATCGGCAAGCGGGCTACGCGAGTGTCGCAAGCCGACGCGATGAAGCACGTCTTCGGCTACACCGGCTTCATCGACGGCTCGGCGCGCGGCCTGCCGCCGCCGGGCAACGTGTTCTTCCAGATGAAGTCGCGCGACACTTTCGCGCCGATCGGCCCGTGGATCGTCACCGCCGACGAGATCGCCGACCCGCAGAATCTCGCCATCACGCTCAGCAACAACGGCCACGTGATGCAGAAGTTCAACACCAGCGATATGGCGCATCACATCCCGCGCTGCATCGAATGGCTGTCGTCGATACACACGCTGGAGCCGGGCGACGTGGTCGCCACCGGCACCAACCATCGCGGACTGAACCCGTTCATGGACGGCGACAAGATCGAGCTCACCATCGAGAAGGTGGGCACGCTCGCCTTCAACGTGAAGGACGAGCACAAGCGGACCTGGGCGCGCATCACCCGCCTGCAGCACAAGGAAAGCGGCAAGGAAGGCCCCCACACGCCGCAGACCGCGGGCAAGTACGCCAGCAAGTAAGTCCGGCCGATCGCGGGCCGCCTATCCGTCCAATGAACCGTGGGAGCGCGCCACTGGAGTGGCACGCTCACCGATGAGCGGGGGACCCTCGGCTGCGCTTGGCGCGGGTTCTGGCCCGCGATCCAGCAAGAAAAAGGCGCCGCGGCTCTCCGCGGCGCCTTCTTCCCAGGAGCGGCCTGGCTGCAGGCTGCTGCACTGTCTATCTATCGCCTAGTGCGTGAGAGCCGGATTGCTCGCCGCGGCCTTGATCTCGATGGCACGGGGCTTCTTCTCTTCCGGGATCTCGCGCTGCAGGTCGATCGTCAGCAGGCCGTTGGCGAGCTTGGCGCCCGACACCTTGACGTGATCGGCGAGCTGGAAGCGGCGCTCGAAGTTGCGGCCGGCGATGCCGCGATAGAGGAACTGCTTCTCGTTCTCGCCGTTCGGCGCCGTCTGGCCGGTGACGAGGAGCTCGTTCTCCTTCTGGGTCACGTTCAGCTCGCTCTCGGCGAAGCCCGCGACTGCCATCACGATCCGGTAGTCGTTGTCGCCGGTCTTCTCGATGTTGTACGGGGGATAGCCGTTGGAGCTGGCCTGGCCGGCCACCGAATCGAGCAGGTCGAACACGCGATCGAAGCCCACGGTGGCGCGATAGAACGGCGAATAGTCGAATCCACGCATTGTCATCCTCCTTAGATGAGCGATGTCAGATGTCGCCGCCCCACAATGGGCACGGCTGACTGTCGAGAAATAGGAAGGGCTTTGCCGCCTTCAAGGGGGGCAAAAAGGTCCGGGCGGTGGGAATTTTCACCCGCAGGCGAATGCACGGAAGATTTTGCCCAAGCCTGGAAAACCTTCGGAAATTCACGCTCTGGCGGTCATGGCAAAAAGGCCCAGATCGAAAAGGCAGGGTCCTGGAGCGTCATGTCACAGTTTATCGAGCGCCACCCCACTGCCGTCATCTGGCTGTTGGCCGCCCTGCAGGGCGCTATCCTGCTGGGCCTCAGCTTCCTGTTGCGCGCGCTGGCATCGTGAAGCATCTCCCCTTGTTTTTCGACCTGGCCGGGCGCCGGGTGGTCGTCGTCGGCACCGGTGCCATGGCCGACCGGCGGGCCGAGCTTGCCGGTTCGGCCGGGGCTGCCGTGTTTCGGCTCGAGGCGGCGACCGCTGCCGACCTCAGGGGCGCCGCTGCGGTGTTCGTGGCGACCGGTGACCTCGACCGCGACAGCGATGCGCGGCGTGCCGCCAGGCAGGCGGGCGTGCCGGTCAATGTCGCCGACCGGCCGGCGCTCAGCGACTTCATCCTGCCTGCCATCATCGACCGCAGCGAGGTCGTGGTCGCCGTCTCGACCGGCGGCGCCTCGCCCAGCCTGGCGACGTTGTTGCGCGCCCGCATTGAGGCGCTGCTGCCCGAGCGCGTCGGCTCGCTTGCGCGCCTGGCTCAGACCTTCAGGGCACAGGCCAAGGCCTTGATCGCCGATCCGTCGCGGCGGCGCGATTTCCTCCGTCGGCTGGTCGATGGTCCGTCGGCCCGCCTGGTTCTCGCCGGCAAGGACGCCGAGGCGCGTCGTGTGGCGCTGGGCGAGCTCGACGACGCACGCCGGGCCCTGCGGCCCGTCGGTATCGCTCATATCGTCGGCGCCGGGCCAGGCGATCCCGATCTCCTGACCTTGCGCGCGGCGCAGCTCCTGCAGGACGCCGACGCCATCCTGCACGACGAGCTGGTGTCGCCGGCGATCCTGAACCGCTCGCGCCGGGAGGCCGAACTGGTGTCCGTCGGCAAGCGCAAGGGCCGGGCGGGCTGGAGCCAGCGCGAGATCGAGGCCGAGATGATCCGCCGCGTGCGCGCCGGCCAGGTCGTGGTGCGGCTGAAGGGCGGCGATCCCTTCATCTTCGGCCGAGGCGGCGAGGAAATGGACGCTCTGCGCGCGGCCGGTCTGCCGGTGTCGGTCGTGCCTGGCGTCACGGCAGCCCTGGGGGCGGCGGCTGCGGCGGGCATTCCACTGACCGACCGGCGTATCGCGTCCTCCGTCAGCTTCCAGTCGGGCCATGCCGCGGTCGGGTCCGGCGGTGAGCAGACCCAGGTGATCTACATGGGCTCCACGGAAGCAGCTGCCGTGCGCGATCGCCTCCTCGACGCCGGCACCCCACCGACCACGCCGGTCGCCATCGTCGAGAATGCCACGCGGCCCGATCAGCGGGTCTCGGTCGGGCGGCTCGCCGACCTGGCGCGGCTTGCTCTCGCGCACACCGCACGGAGCGACGCCGGTCCCAGTCTCATCATCGTCGGAAAGGTGGCGGCGCTGGCCGAGACCGCCGAACAACCGCTGCTCGCCGAGGTGTCCTGATGGCCAAGAATCTTGCCGGCGACCTGCAGGTCGCGTCCGCCAACCGTCTCGCCGACGGTGTGGTGGTGTTCCTCGACGATGCCGGGCGGTGGACTGCGCGTCTGGACCGGGCGGCGCTGGCGCGCGACAAGCGCGGTGCCGAGATCCTGCTGGAACGCGCCCGGGCAGAGGCCGCCAGCGTGGTCGATCCATTCCTGGTCGCGGTGGCCGAGGACGATGACGGCGCGCTGATGCCGCTGTCGCTGCGCGAGAAGATACGCGCCTCCGGTTTGACCTTCGAGGCCATCGCTGCCGATGCGGTGCGCTATGCCTGATACCCATTTCTACCGCTACGACGATTTCGACCGCACCCTGGTCGCCGAGCGCGTCGAGCAGTTCCGCGATCAGGTGCACCGGCGCCTCGCGGGCGAGCTCACCGAAGAGCAATTCAAGCCGCTCCGGCTCACCAACGGGCTGTACCTGCAGCTGCACGCCTACATGCTGCGCATCGCCATTCCCTACGGCACGCTCAGTTCCCGCCAGTTGCGCAAGCTGGCCGAGATCGCGCGCAAGTACGACCGCGGTTACGGCCATTTCACGACCCGGCAGAACCTGCAGCTCAACTGGATCAAGCTCGCGGACGCGCCCGACGCCCTGGCGGCGCTGGCCGAGGTCGACATGCATGCCATGCAGACGTCGGGCAACGTCATCCGCAACGTCACCGCCGATCACTTTGCCGGCGCCGCGGCCGACGAGATCGAGGATCCGCGCATCTGGTGCGAGATCGTGCGCCAGTGGTCGACGCTGCATCCGGAATTCTCGTTCCTGCCGCGCAAGTTCAAGATCGCCATTACCGGCTCGCCCAACGACCGTGCCGCCGTCCGGGTGCACGACATCGGGCTCAGGCTGTGGCGGAACGAGGCGGGCGAGGTCGGCTTCGAGGTGATCATGGGCGGCGGGCTTGGCCGCACGCCGATGATCGGCAAGACGCTGCGCGAGTTCCTGCCCCCGGACGAGCTGCTCGCCTATCTCGAGGCCGCGTTGCGCGTCTACAATCGCTACGGGCGGCGCGACAACCTCTACAAGGCCCGCATCAAGATCCTGGTGCACGAGATCGGCGCCGAGAAGATGCGCGAGGAAGTCGAGGCCGAATATGCCGCGACAAAGGACAGTGCGCTGAGACTCGCGCCAGAGACCATCGAGGCGATTTCGAGTCAGTTCGCGCCGCCACCGCTGCCGCACCGCGCGGCGATCGTGCCCGAGGTTGAGCGGTTGAAGCTCGAAAGCCGCGACTTCGGCCTGTGGCTCAAGTCCAATACCAGCCCGCATCGCCTGGCCGGCTACCGCATCGTCACGGCGTCACTCAAGCCCGCCGGGGCGCCGCCGGGCGACGCCAGTGCCGTGCAGATGGAAGGGGTGGCCGACATCGCCGAGGCCTACAGCCAGGGCGAAGTGCGGGTGAGCCACGAGCAGAATCTCGTCTTCCCGCATGTCGCGATCGAGGATCTCCCGGCGGTCTATGCCGCGCTGCAGCGGCTGGGATTCGCCGAGGCCAATGTCGGCAAGATCACGGACATCATCGCCTGCCCGGGGCTCGACTATTGCGCGCTGGCCAATGCGCGCTCCATCCCGGTCGCGCAGCGCATTTCCAACCACTTCGCCGACCTGGCACGCCAGCACGACATCGGCGACCTCAAGATCAAGATCTCGGGCTGCATCAATGCCTGCGGCCATCATCACGTCGGCCACATCGGCATCCTCGGCGTCGACAAGAACGGCGTCGAGCTCTACCAGATCAGCCTGGGCGGCGACGTCGATTTCGGCAAGACCGCGCTCGGCATCATCCTCGGACCGGCGGTGACGGCCGACAAGGTCGTGGAAGCCGTCGATGCCCTGGTGAGGACCTATCTGGAAACGCGTACCGGCGGCGAGCGCTTCGTCGACACCTACCGGCGCATCGGTGCGGAACCCTTCAAGGAGCGGGTCTATGGCCCTGTTTAGGCTCAACCCCTCGTTGCCCGGTGCGTCCGGGCTTTCGCTGGACAACACCGAGGACGTGCTGCAGCTCGGCGCCCGGCTCGAAGGCGTACAGCTGATTGTGCTGAACTTCCCCAAGTTCACCGACGGCCGCGCCTATAGCCAGGCGCGGCTGCTGCGCGAGCGGCTGGGCTATCGTGGCGAGCTGCGCGCAACGGGCGCGGTGTTTCGCGATCAGCTTCCCTTCCTGCTGCGCTGCGGCTTCGATTCCTTCGAGAGCGAGCAGAAGGGTTTCGCCGAGGCGCTCGCCAAGGCCCGTACCCTGTTCAGCGTCGTCTACCAGCCGGTTGGCGACGGCCGTGCCACGGCATCCGAGCTGCGGCTCAGGCGGCGCAACGTGGTGGTGCCCCTGGCCGCGGACTGAAGGAACTATGTCTCCGGCTGCGCGGCCAGCCAGTCGCGCGCCTCGTCTTCCGAGAGGAACACGCGCGCCTTCCAATCGCTCGGCTTGCCGAGGTTGATGATCCGCCTTGCCAGAATCGCCGCCCCCTCGGATGGCGCGATGAAGGCGAGTGCGCCGCGGCCTCCGAAGTTGCTGGCGTATGCCGAGAGGCGTGCGCCCAGCATCATGACTTCGTCGTCGTCGAACCGCGGCACGGAACGGCGGCCGTCGAACAGCTTGCGATAGCGGATCGAGTCCTGCACCACGGTGGCGTCGAGGAAGTTCTCGACTTCCTCCAGATTGACCTCGCCCTCGGCCTGCGCCTCGATCTGGCGCTTGTCGTGATCGATGTTGAACCTGATGGGCATCGTGCGAGGTTAACCCTGACGCCGCACCGCTGGAAACAGCTTGTTTGCGGGCGCCCGTTTACGGGATTTCCGGTTGTAAGGCCAGCCACTTGCGCGCGGCATCCTCCGCCAGGAACACCCTGGCCGGGCGGCTCGACTTGGAAAGGTTGACGAAGCGTTTGGCCAGATCCGCCGCGGCCTCGTTGGGGGCGATGAAGGCGACGGCGCCGCGCGGCTCGAGATTACTGGCATAGGCGCTCATGCGCGCGCCCAGCATCATGACGTCACTGTCATCGTACCGGGCCACGGCGAGCCGACCGTCGAACAGCTTGCGATAGGGCAGGGCGCCCTGCAGGACGACCGCGTCGAGGAACTTCTCGACATCTTCCCGCGTGGTTTCACCCTCGGCCCGGGCCTCGACGTACCGCCGATCGTGATCGATCGTGAAGTGGATGGGCATGTCCTGCGACCATTACGATGGCCGCCGGTTGCTGGACAAGCATCAATTGCGCGCGACCTGGGCCGCCACGCACAGCCAGCGGCCGCCGCGCTTGGCCCAGATATCGGTGTAACGGCCGTTGCCCGGTCGGCCATCCGGCAGGGTGTAGCTGGTGCGGGCGTGCACGATGGCGAAATCGCCCATCACGCGGATGTTGACGTCGTGGCAGGCCAGGTTGGAAATCCTGGCCTTCGGTGCGATCTGCTCGAGGAAACCCGCCTTGTCGACCAGCGAGCCGTCCGGATTGGTGTTGAGAAAATCGTCGGACAGAATCTCGCCGAAGCGCCGGGTATCGGAGTTCTGCACCGAACTGATGTAGTCGGCATTGAGCCGGGCCAGGGTCTCGAGGTCGGTCACGCCGGTACTCCCTCGTGCTTCAGGAGCCACTTCTTGCGGCTCAGTCCGCCGCCGTAGCCGGTCAGGCTGCCGTTCGAGCCGATGACTCGATGGCAAGGCACCACAATGCCGATCGGGTTCTGGCCGTTGGCGAGGCCGACGGCGCGGACCGCCGAGGGCTTGCCGATGCGGCGCGCCAGCTCGGCGTAGCTGATCGTGGTGCCGCATTTGATGCGCGACAGGGCACGCCATACGCTTCTCTGGAAGGCGGTGCCCGCGGTCTTCACCGGCAGCGCCTCGATGGCGCCCAGATCGCCGTCGAAGTAACGCCTCATGGCGGCCGACAGGCCTCCCGGATTGCGCGCGGGCTTGAGAACATGGCCTCCCTTTCCGTACTGGCGGTCGAGCAGCCGCTTCATGCGCGCTTCGTGATCGGTCCAGTCTATGGTGCGCAGATTTCCGTCGGCATCGGCGACGACGATCAACTCGCCGATCGGGGTGGCGATGCGGTCGATCAGGAATTCAAGCATGTCCGGCCATCCTCAGATGCTGTTCGGCGTAGGCGTGCCATGGTCGCCACGCCGGGGGTACCTTGGGGTCGAGCGCGATCGGCACGTCGCGATCCCAGTCGCCGGGCGCGCGCAGGCCGGGACGCTTGGCGATCAGCGGCGCCAGCTTGGGATCGCGTGCCAGGTGCATGTCGATGGTGACGATGTCGGCACCAAGGTCGAACACCCGCTTCACGCGCGCCACGATCGGCGGCAGCGAGCGCACGTCGGGGAAGCGGATCGTCACCGCCACGGAACTCCGCTCGGGCAGATGGGCCACCGAAACCGAACCTCTCCTGCCATCGAGCTCGATCTGGCGATGCCACACACCATTCTCGATGCGCTCGACCTTGCGGGCGGCGCGGGACTTGAGAGCCTCGAGCATGCCCGGCCAGTCGTAGGGCGGGCGATAGGAGAGGCGCAACGTCACGCCCTCGCGCGCCGAATTGTCCGGTCCCTGCCGGCGCCGCAGCGAGGAGGGCGGCCGTCCGAACAGCTTGGCGAAAGTCTCATTGAAGCGCCGCACGCTGCCGAATCCCGCCGAGAGCGCCACTTCGGTCATCGGCAGCTGGGTGTCGTGGATCAGCTGCTTGGCGAAAAGCACCCGCCTCGTCTGCGCGACGGCAATCGGAGAGGCGCCGAGATGCTGGCTGAACAGCCGGCGCAATTGCCGGCCACCGATGCCGAGCCGCTCGGCGAAGGCCTCGACGCCGGCCTCACTCTCGTCGAGCGCGCCCTCGGCGATGAGCTTCAGCGCCCGGCTGACCGTGTTCGAGCTGCCGCGCCAGAAGGCGAGCTCGGGCGCGATCTCCGGCCGGCAGCGCAGGCAAGGACGAAAGCCCGCCTCCTGTGCCGCCGCGGCCGAGGCGAAGAAGCGGCAATTGGAGAATTTCGGGGTGCGCGCCGGGCAGATCGGGCGGCAGTAGATGCCGGTCGAGGTCACGCCGACGAACACCCGCCCGTCGAAGCGGGCATCGTGGGTCTGGAAGGCCCTATAGCAGGCCTCGCGGTCCATCAGCTCCATGACGCCGATCATCACACCGCGAGCCGCCGCCTGCTGGCGGTTTTCGGACTTCATTGGATGGCCTTCATCCTCCTCCCCCGACATCGGGGGAGGATACATGAGGGGAGCGAAATCGGCTGGTGCCGCGTCTTTCGGATCATGACCTATGATCGCAGCCCGGCAAGAGAGTGGTTGTCGCCCTTGCCCTCCCGGCCTCCCCCGATGACGGGGGAGGAAAGTTAGAGGATTTCCAGCGATAGCGGCGAGATCTCGTCGCCGGTGCGACGGGCATAGTCAATGCCGGGTGCATCCCTGATCATGCGCGCCTGCGCCTCGGCCATCTTTTCCATGGCGGCCTTCGCGTCGAGGTGCACGGGCTCGCCATTGGCCAGCACGATCTCGCCGTCGACCAGCACCGTGCGCACCGCCCGGTCGGCGGCGTGGAAGACAAAGGAGCGCAGCGGGTCGCGCGCGGGCTGCATAAGGGGATGGCCGAGGTCGACCAGCACGATGTCCGCCGCCATGCCCGGCGCGAGTGCGCCGATATCGTCGCGTCCCAGCGCAGCGGCGCCGCCGAAGGTCGCCGCCTCGAAGGCGCCGGCCGTGTCGAGGCTGCGGACGTCCTCGCTCATCAGGCGGCCGGCCACGATGGCGAGTCGCATCTCCTCTATCAGGTTGTGAGGCGCGCAGTCGGTGCCCAATCCGACATTGACGCCGCGCGCGCGGTAGCGGCCGATATGGTCCATGGCCAGGCCATAGCGCGCGAACGGCTGCGGGCAGTGCGCGACCGAGGCACCAGTCTCGGCGATCAGGTCGAGATCCTTGGAGGTGTGCCAGCGGATCTGCGGATGGTCGTCGAGCAGGATGCAGTGGGCGAGCACGGAGTCGCTCTTGAGCAGGCCCTGCGCGTGGGCCCACTGGACTGGCGTCATGTTGTGTCGGCGAATCATCTCGCGCACCTCGACCACTGACTGGCCGATATGAGTCGAGAAGCGCCGGCCTGAGGCGTCGGCGTGCTTGCGGCCCAGCGCGAACAATTCGGGCGTCACGGTGTCGATCTGCGCCGGGAACACCATGGCATCGAGGCGCCGAGAATTGTGCGCCTCGGCATCGGCCATCACGCGCTTGGCCTTCTCGAACTCTGCGAGTCCGCGAGCTTCGTCCCATTTCCAGGTCACCGTTTGGGGTGCGCTCATGCCCCAGCGCGCCGAGGCGAAGGTGGGCGCCGCATAGAAGCGCATGCCGCTGCCCGCCATGGTCTCGAGCCAGCCGTCGAACGGCGCTGTGACGTCGCAGGCGGTGGTCGTGCCGGCGCGCAGCATCTCGGCATAGGCGATCTTCGCGGCCGCCTGCCGGCCGTCGTCCGGCAGGCGAAAGGCTTGCAGGCGCTCCATCAGCCCGGTCATCTGCTGCTCGGGCACGCCGTGATCCTCGCGCACGCCGCGGTAGCCGGGCTCGGTAGAGGGATGGGAATGAATGTTGACCAGGCCGGGCAGGGCGAGCATGCCCGTGCCGTCGATGGCGTCCTCGCCCGGCCCGGCCGGTCGCGCGCCGGCCGGCGCGATCTCGGCGATCTTGCCCGCCTTCAGATGAAGGTCGACATTGCGGCGATAGGCGTGACGCCGGTGCTGGCCGTCGCGAACGACGGCCCAGGAAAGATTTCGGATCGAATTGGGCATGGCCGTTGCATAGCGCGGACGGGCAAGGCTCGCCAAGGGCACGATTGACTGCGCCGCAGTGCCAAGGCGCCAACAGCGAAGAGGAGGAGAAGCACATGCGGATTTGGGTTCGGTTGGCGGCCTTGATCGCAATGCTGCTGACGGCGGGTTCGGCCGCGGCGCAGACCACGCTGCGCGTGGTGATGTTGTCGGACCTCAAGATCCTCGATCCGATCTGGACCACGGCCTATATCGTGCGCGATCACGGCTACATGGTCTACGACACGCTCTTCGCGGTCGACGCCCAGCTCGACATCAAGCCGCAGATGGTCGATTCGTGGTCGGTAAGCGACGACAAACTCACCTACAAGTTCGTCCTGCGCGAGGGCCTGAAGTTCCACGATGGCCAGCCGGTGACTGCAGAGGATTGCGTCGCCTCGATCAGGCGCTGGGGCGCGCGCGACGCCATGGGTCAGAAGCTCATGCAGTTCACCCGGGCGCTGGCGGTCGTCGACGCCAGTACCTTCACCCTCACGCTGAAGGAACCGTACGGCATGGTGCTGGAATCGCTCGGCAAGCCCAGCTCCTCGGTGCCTTTCATCATGCCCAGGCGCATCGCCGAGACACCGCCCGACAAGCAGATCTCCGAGTTCATCGGCTCCGGCCCGTTCGTCTTCAGGAAGGAGCAATGGCGGCCGGGCGACAAGGTCGTCTATGAAAAATTCGCCGACTACAAGCCGCGGCGCGAGCCCGCCTCCAACCTGTCCGGCGGCAAGCAGGTCTTCGTCGATCGCGTCGAATGGGTCGTCCTGCCTGACGCCCAGACCGCGGTGAACGCCCTGATCGCGGGCGAGATCGACATGATCCAGCAGCCACCGTTCGACATGCTGCCGCTGATCGAAGGCAGCAAGGGGGTGAAGGTGGTCGACCTCAACCCGCTCGGCACGCACTTCGCCTTTCGCTTCAATACCCTGCACAAGCCTTTCGACGACCCGCGCATGCGCCAGGCCGCGCTCTATGCGCTGAACCAGAGGGAAGCGCTCGACGGTGGTGTCGGCAATCCGAAGTACGCCAGGGAGTGCAAGGCGCTGTTCGGCTGCGGCACCCCGCTCGCCACTACCAAGGGCTGGGATGACAAGCTTTCCGGCAACGCCGTCAAATCCAAGGAAATCCTGAAGGAGGCGGGCTACGACGGCACGCCGGTGGTGCTGCTGTACGCCACCGATACCCAGGCTGGCGTGGTGGCGCCGGTCGCCAAGGCAGAACTCGAGCGCGGTGGCTTCGTCGTCGACATGGTATCGACCGATTGGCAGACCGTCCTGGCGCGGCGATCGCGCAAGGAGCCGCCCTCGGCCGGCGGTTGGTCGGCCTTCACGACCACGCTTGCCACCACCGACATCCTCGATCCGGTGGTGTCGTTCTTCACCGGCGCAGCTTGCGAAAAGGCATCGATCGGCTGGCCATGCGACGAGAAGATCGAGAAGCTGCGGGACGACTACGCGCGCACCACCGATCCGGACAAGCGCAAGCAGCTTGCCGAAGCGCTGCAAGTGCGCCTGGCCGAGTTTCCCACCTACGCGCCGCTCGGCCAGTTCAACATGCCGGTCGCGTTGCGTGCCAACGTCGGCGGCAACATGGAAGCGCCAGCCACGGTGTTCTGGAACGTGAAGAAGGGGAACTGAGGCAGTTCGGCCGCCGCCGAAATGATGGCAGCGGCTCGCGGCCTATATGGCTCCTGGCAGCAACACAGGAGGACTCCATGGCCGATATCAACACGCTGAAGAAGGGCCTGATCGTTACCGCCTTCTGGGAGGCCAAGCCGGACGAGGTCGACGCGCTGATCGGCATCATCAGGAAGTTCCTGCCGCAGGCGCAGGCCGAACCGGGTGTTCTCGCCTTCCAGATCCACCAGTCGCGCGAGGAGCCGACGAAGTTCTTCTTCTACGAAGTCTTCAAGGACGAGGCGGCGTTCGCCGAGCACTCGAACGCCACGCACTTCAAGACGCTCATCCTCGAGCAGGCCGTGCCGAAGCTGGCCAGGCGCGAGCGCACCCAGCATCGCTTCGTTTGATTCACGGGAGCGCGCGACTACAGCGGCGCATCTTCAATGAGTCCGCGAGCATCCAGCCCAACTTGATCATGATCTTCCGGACCGCGCGCATCCTGCGCGGTCCGGAATAGCTTGGGCGGGCCTGAAGTCTTTGGCGCGCTCAGCGCGCCTGCCTCCACGGCCCGACGTCGAGGAACGTGCTCTGGTAGGTCGCCCCTTCGCCCATGTCGGTGTAGCGGTCGGAGCAGAGCATGTTGATGGTGCCGGCCACGGTCTCGCTTGTCGGCCGCTGGCCCGGTACCAGCACGACGCCGGGCTGGACCTCGTCGCTCACCTTGAGCACCAGGCCGATCTCGCCGCGGTCGTTGAACAGTCGCACGTCGGCGCCGTCCTTCAGGCCGCGCTTGCCGGCGTCGTCGGGATGCAGGATGCAGAACGGCCTGCCTTCGCGTTGTCGCAGGAAGGCCACGCCGGAGAACGCAGTATGGGCCTGGAAGTAGCCCGGTGCGGTGAGCAGGCGCAGCGGCCACTTCCTGGCGTCCGCGGCTTCGATCGGATCCTCGCTCCAGTCGGGGATCGGCGAGAGGCCCTGCTTGGCGAGCTGCTCGGAGTAGAATTCGAGCTTGCCCGACGGCGTGGCGAAAGGCTGGCCCTGCCAGTCGTGCGCGATGTGGATTGGCTCTCCGCCGAACAGCTTTCCCGGATCTGCCTGCGCGGCGGGGCCCGTCGCGCCTTTGAACAACTCCTTCGCCGCCTCCTGCGGCGGCAGCGTGAAGATCCTGTCGGTAAGGCCCATGCGCCCGGCAAGCGCCTGCGCCACGTCGAAGTTGGAGCGCGCCTCGCCCTGGGGCCTGGCGGCCTGCGGGCCCCATTGCATCCAGTAGGCGCCGTAGGCGCGATAGAGGTCGTCGGTCTCGAGGTAGCTCGCCGCCGGCAGGACGATGTCGGCGTACTTCGCGGTGTCGGTCATGAAGGGATCGTGCACCACGGTGAACAGGTCCTCGCGCGCCAGGCCCTTCTGCACCTTGTGCACTTCGGGGCAGGTCACCGCCGGATTGTTGGCCGACACATAGAGCGCACGGATCGGCGGATCCTTCATGTTAAGAAGCTCTTCGCCCAGCCGCAGGTGGTTCACCATGCGCGCGGTCGCCGGACCCGACGGCTTACGCACGGCGTTGTAGTTGAGATCGCAGGACGCGGCGGTGAGCAGGAGGGCGCCGCCGCCTTTCACCGCATAGTGGCCGCTGACGCCCGGCAGCAGCACCACGGTGCGCAGCGCCTGACCTCCCGCTGCCAGACGGGTCATGCCTTCACCAAGCCGGATAAGGGCGGCTTTCGCCTTGCCGTACATGGACGCGAGCTTTTCGATATCGGCGACCGGAAGGCCGGTGATCTCGGCGGTCCTGGCCGGGGTGAACTTCGGCAGGATCTCGCGCTCGACCTTTTCGAACCCCAGCGTGTGCTTGGCGATGTAGTCACGATCGGCCAGTTTGTCGCGCACCAGGATGTGCATGACTCCGAGAGCAAGCGCTGCATCCGTGCCGATCTTGACGGGCAGATAGAGGTCGGCAGCCTTGGCGCTGCGGGTCCGACGTGGATCGATGACGATCAGCGGCACGCCGCGCTTCTTTTTCTGCTCCTCGTAGAGCGCCCAGAAGTGCACGTTGGTGGCCGCCAGGTCGGCACCCCACGAGATCACCAGGTCGGAATGAACCACCGACTCGGGGTCGGCGCCGCCGATGGGGCCGACCGTGGCGTTCCACGCTTCCTCGCAGCAGGTATCGCACACCGTGCCGGCCTGCAGGCGCGAGGAGCCAAGCGCATGGAAGAAGCCGTTCACCAGGCCGCGATTCATCAGGCCCTGATGGGCAGAGTAGGCATAGCCCAGCACCGCGAGGGGGCCGCTCTCCCTGATGATCGCCTTCCATTTGGCGGCGATCTCATCGAGTGCCTCGTCCCAGGAAATCGGCGCGAAGTGGCCAGCGCCTTTCTTGCCGATGCGCTTGAGCGGCGTCAGCACCCGCTCGGGTGAGTTCACGTTGTCGGTGTCGCGATTGACCTTCCCGCAAGCGAAGCCCGCGGTGTAGGGATGATCAGGATCACCTTGTATGCGCACGACCTTGCCGTCCTCGACATGCGCGATCAGCGAGCACATGTCGGGGCAATCGTGAGCACAAACGACGCGAATGGACTTCACCACACCGTCTCCCCAAAATGAGACAACGGTGGAAGCATACCAGAGCGGCCGGCCGAAGCCGGACTTACTTCTTCTTGGCGGCGCCCTTAGCCGGGGTTGTCTCGTCGGCGGGCTTGGCGCCCGAGGACTTGGTGCCGGCGGCGACGCCGGACCCGGTCATGCCGAAGCGATCCTTGAAGCGCTGCACGCGGCCGCCGCGGTCGATGCTCTGGCGGACGCCGGTCCAGGCCGGATGGGTCTTCGGGTCGATATCGAGGCGCATCTGGGCGCCTTCCTTGCCCCAGGTCGACCGCGTCTCGAACGACGTACCGTCGGTCATCACCACCGTGATCGTGTGGTAATCGGGGTGAATCTTCTCTTTCATGACCAAGCTCCTGCGCTGTGGTGGGCCGATTCCGACCGGCCCGCGCGACAAGGCGGCGGGTATACAGGCCGAACGGCCGGGCGACAAGCGGGTTGTCCGTCCCCCGAACGGCCTGTTAGACCCGGAGGAGCCATGAGCAATTCAGCCTTCGAAACCCTGGCCGACAGCCTTCTGGAGGCCCTCGAACAGGGGCTCGGAGACGATGCCGAGCTTCAGGGCGGGATATTGACCGTAGAAGGCGATGCGGGGACCTGGGTCGTCAACAAACATGCACCCACCCGGCAGATCTGGCTGAGTTCGCCCAAGTCGGGGGCGCGGCACTATGCCTTCGAAGCCGACCAAGGCCTGTGGCGGGACACCCGGGGCGGTTCCGACCTTTTGACCACCCTGTCCGATGAACTCGGCGTATCCTTGAACTGGCAACCTGAATGAACCGCTTCGCCGGCCTGAGACTTCTCGGACCCTATCTGCGCCCGCACCGCGGCCGGGTGGCGCTTGCCCTGCTGTCGCTGCTGGTGGCGGCCGGCACGGTGCTGGCCTTCGGCGCCTGCCTGCGCGCCCTGATCGACAGGGGCTTCGCGCAGGGCCGTCCGGACGTCCTCAACTATGCGCTGGCGTCGCTGCTGGCCGTGGCGGTCGTGCTGGCGCTCGCCTCGGGATCACGCTTCTACCTGGTGTCGTGGCTGGGCGAGCGCGTGGTCGGCGATCTCCGGCGTGACCTGTTCGCCCACGTGGTGCGGCTTGGCCCGGCCTGGTTCGAGATCAAGCGCTCGGGCGACGTCATGAGCCGCATCTCGTCCGACGCGCAATTGATCGAACAGGTGATCGGCTCGTCCGCGTCGGTGGCGCTGCGCAACGCGCTGATGTGCGCGGGCGGCATCGTCATGCTGGTGGTGACCAATCCGAAGCTCGCGCTGTGGGTTCTTGCCGTCGTGCCGGTTGTCGTGGCGCCGATCATCATCTTTGGCCGCAAGGTGCGGGCCCTCTCGCGCGAGGCGCAAGCCAAGGTGGCCGACATGGTGTCGGAGGGCGGTGAGACACTCGATGCCGTGCGCACGGTGCAGGCCTTCGCTCAGGAGGATCGTGCGGCGAGGCAATTCGGGACGACGACCGAGCTCGCTTTCGCCGCCGCCATCCGCCGCGTTTCCCGGCGCGCCGTCATGACAACGCTGGTGATTTTCATCGTCTTCGCCGCCGTCGGCTTCGTGCTGTGGATGGGCGGGCACGATGTCATCAGCGGCCGGATCAGTGCGGGCGACCTCTCGGCCTTCGTCTTCTATGCCGTGCTGGTGGCGTCGTCGGGCGGCGCCATCAGCGAGACGATCGGCGATCTGCAGCGCGCTTCGGGGGCAGCCGAGCGGCTGTCCGAACTCGCAGCCGAGCAGCCGGTCATCGCCGAGACGGCTCATCCCAAGGCATTGCCCAAGCCGACGCAAGGCGCCGTTGCGTTCGACGAAGTTTCGTTCCGCTATCCGACTCGACAGGACGCCCTTGCCCTGGATCGTTTTGACGTCGCCGTCGCGCCGGGCGAGACAGTGGCGATCGTGGGGCCCTCGGGCGCGGGCAAGACCACCGTGTTCAGCCTGTTGCTGCGCTTCTACGACCCCGAGAAGGGGACGATCCGGCTGGACGGCATCGACATTCGCGACCTCCGGCTGGCCGATCTCAGGCGCGCCCTGGCCATCGTGCCGCAGGAGCCGGTGCTGTTCACGGCGACGGTTGCTGACAACATTCGCTACGGCCGGCCGGAAGCGAGCGACGCCGATGTGCGGGGCGCAGCCGAGGCGGCCTCGGCGCTCTCCTTCATCGAGGCGATGCCGCAGGGCTTCGCCACCCACCTCGGCGCCAGGGGCGTGCGGCTGTCCGGTGGCCAGCGCCAGCGCATCGCCATTGCCCGGGCGCTTCTCTGCGATCCGGCGGTCCTGCTCCTCGACGAGGCGACCAGCGCCCTCGATGCCGAGAGCGAATTGGCTGTTCAGCAGGCGCTCGACCGGCTGATGCACAAGCGGACGACCTTGGTGATCGCCCATCGGCTGGCGACGGTGCAGAAGGCCGACCGGATCGTGGTCGTGGACCAGGGTAGGGTGGTCGATGCCGGCCGCCATGCCGACTTGGTGCGCCGGGGCGGCCTCTATGCCCGTCTGGCCGAGCTCCAATTCAATCTATCAGCCGCCGCCAGCTGAGATTTTGCTTTAAGAAGTATATTATTTTGATTGAATTTCAGCCTATTAGAGCGTAATCCTAAGATAGATTCTAGCTTCATTTTGACGCTGACCAAATAGATTCGCCCATGTTCGCTCGATTTCCGCTGGCCGCGCAGTGCCCCGATGGCCGATTCAGCCGGTTGGCCGAATGGTGGCCTGCAGCTCTTCTCGGCCTCGTGGCGCTGCTGAGCGCTGCGCCAGACGGCAACGCCCAGACCATGCTCAGGATGTTCTGACGGCGCGCGAGGCGCACCGCGACGCGCTCGGTCCGTTAGAGCTCCTAGCGCGAGATGACGAACGCCGGGGTGCTGCTGGCCGGAGGGTCGGTGACCAGCGTTCCGCCATGGCCGTCGCCGCCTGAGGTGAAGGTGGCGGCCAGATAGTTGCCGATCAGGTTGAGCTTGGCGGTGTGCAAACCATCCTGCGCCGTCAGGACGCCGCTCAGCGTCGTGCCCGAGTAAGCCAGAGTGACGGTGGCGAAGTGGATGTCGACCAGGTCGACCACCTGAGCCCCTGTCGCCAGTCCTGCGATCGAGCCGTTGAAGTTCTGCGAATTGTCGAGCTTGAGCGTGCCCGCGCTGATCGTGATCGTGCTCGCCCCCGCGGTGCCGCCCGTCATGATCTCGAGCACGCCGCCGCTGAGAGTTGCACCCACGATGGTGCCGCCGGAGGACACGAGTTCGCTGCCGCCGCTCCACACCACCGCGCTGCCGGCAGTACCCCCCGACGAGACTCGAAGGGTGCCGTGTGAACCGACCACGGTGGCGAGCGCCGAACCGCCGGTGAGCACCAGGACCGTGCCACCGTTCGAGATCGTCGCCCCGCTGG
>CAZHQA010000045.1:0-25544 GCA_964533955.1 uncultured Reyranella sp.
GTTGTATTGTCCCCCGCGGCGCCTGTCTCCCCGACCGGCGCCGCGACGATTCTGGAGTCAGCGGACGGACGGCCATTTGTGTCATCCCGAGCGAAGCGAGGGAGTCTTATCGGGCCAGAAAGGTCCCTCGCTGCGCTCCGGATGACACGCTATTCGTTCCGTATGATCAGCTCCGCCGGCGACCATTCTGCGGTCACGATTGGCCCGGTATAAAAGACGCCCGCATGAACCTGCTCGTCATTCCCTATCCGGACATCAAGCCCGAGATCTTCTCCATCGGGCCCTTCGCCATCCGCTGGTATGCGCTGGCCTACATTGCCGGCCTGGTGATCGGCTGGCGCATCATGCGGCGCGTCTGCGAGCAGCCGCCGAAGCTGCTCACGCCGGCCAAGATCGACGATTTCCTGCTGTGGGCTGCCCTCGGCGTGATCCTGGGCGGCCGACTGGGCTACGTGCTTTTCTACAAGCCGGTCTATTTCCTGCAGAACCCGCTGCAGATCCTCACCCTGTGGGAGGGCGGCATGTCCTTCCATGGCGGCCTGCTGGGCGTGATCCTCGCCATCCTGCTCTTTGCCCTGCGCAACAGCGTATCGCCCTTCATGCTGTCGGACCTGGTGGCGATCGTGGCGCCGATCGGCCTGTTCTTCGGGCGACTTGCCAACTTCATCAACGGCGAGCTGTGGGGCCGCGTCGCTGACGTGCCGTGGGCCATGGTGTTCCCGCGCGGCGGCCCGTTGCCGCGCCATCCCAGCCAGCTCTACCAGGCGGCGTTCGAAGGCATCCTGCTGTTCGCCCTGGTCTTCGCGGTGTGGAAGCTGAGCGATGGACGGCGGCGGCCGGGCCTGCTGACCGGCACCTTCTGCATGGGCTATGGCGCGGCCCGCATCGCCGGCGAGCTGTTCCGCGAGCCCGATTCCTTCATGGGCTTCCTGCTCGGCACGAGCTGGCTCACCATGGGCATGGTGCTGTCGCTGCCCGTACTGCTGTTCGGCCTGGGACTCATCGTGCGTGCCCAGCGCGCGCCGACCGCCGCGGCTTGAACGAACTCGGCCGACTGATCGCGCGACGCACCGCGCTGGCCGGACCGATGTCGGTCGCCGACTTCATGGCCGAGGCGCTCGGCCATCCACGGCTCGGCTATTACCGGCACGCCGCGCCTCTCGGGGCCTCGGGCGATTTCGTGACGGCACCGGAAATCTCCCAGATGTTCGGCGAGCTTGTGGGCGCCTGGCTCGCCGACCGCTGGCAGGCGATCGGCAGTCCCGCCCCCGTGCGTCTGGTCGAGCTCGGGCCCGGACGCGGCACCCTGATGGCCGATGCGCTGCGCGCCACGCGCGGCGTGCCGGATTTCCATGCCGCGCTCGATCTGCATCTGGTCGAGATCAACGGCACGCTGCGCGGCGTGCAGCAGGCAGCGCTGGGCGGGTTCAAGCCCGCCTGGCACGAGCGCTTCGACGAGGTGCCGGCCGGTCCATTGCTGCTCGTAGCCAACGAATTCTTCGATGCCCTTCCGGTGCGCCAGTTCGAGAAGACCAAGGGCGGCTGGGTCGAACGCATGGTGGGTCTTGCCGATGACGGGGAGAGGTTCGTCTTCGCACTCGCGCCGGGCATCTCGCCTTTCTCCTTGCATCTGCCCGAGGCCGCCGAAGGCGCCCAGGCGGAGATCTGCGAGGCCGGGCGCGCGCTTGCATCGGCAATCGGCGGGCGCGTGCGGCGCGACGGCGGCTGGGCGCTTGTCGTCGACTATGGCTACGACCGCGGCCATGGCGCTTCGCTGCAGGCGGTTCGCGGCCACCGCGGTGCCGGCATTCTCGATCATCCCGGCGAAACCGACCTCAGTGCCCACGTCGACTTCCCGGCGCTTGCGGCGGCGAGCGGCGCGCGCACCTACGGACCCTCGGGACAAGGAGACTTTCTGCGTCGAGTTGGAATCGTGCAGCGTGCGGAAACCCTCAAGGCGCGCGCGACAGCGGCGCAGCGGCAAGCTGTCGATGCGGCCCTACAACGCTTGATCGGCGCCGACCAAATGGGCACCTTGTTCCGTGTACTGGCCGTGGGCGACGACAGAAGCGCCGCGCCGGCCGGCTTTTCGGACGCAGCATGATCAAAGCCAGCACGCTTGCCGACCTCTCCGGAGTGCAGCATCGCTTCTTCACTCGCCAGGGCGGCATCAGCGGCGGGCTCTATTCGTCGCTCAATTGCGGCTACGGCTCGGGCGACGCACCGGACAATGTGCGGGAGAATCGCCGCCGCGCCGCCGCGGTGTTCGACCGCGCCGCCGACGAACTCCTGACGGTGCATCAGATCCATTCGACAGACGTCATTGCCGTCGGCACGGAGCGCTGGACGTCGCCCGGCGCGCCCAGGGCCGATGCCCTGGTCACCGACCGGCCGGGTGTCGTGCTGGGCGTCCTGGCGGCCGACTGTGCGCCGGTTCTGCTGGCCGACGCCGAGGCACGTGTGATCGGGGCAGCCCATGCCGGCTGGAAGGGCGCGCTGGCGGGCGTCGTCGAAGCCACGGTCAGCGCCATGGAGAAGCTCGGCGCCCGGCGGGAGCATGTGCGCGCCGCGATCGGCCCGTGCATCGGCGGCAATTCATACGAGGTCGGCCCGGAATTCCCCACGCCGTTCCTGGAGCGCGACGAGACCGATGCCGCGTTCTTCCGCGCCGCACCGCGCGCCGGCCATTTCCTGTTCGACCTCGCGGGCTACCTGACACGGCGCATCGCCAGGGCCGGCGTTGCCGTCGAGGCGACGGGACACGACACGCTGGCCGGCGAGGCGGATTTCTTCAGCTATCGCCGCAACACGCTCAAGGGCGTGCGCGATTACGGACGGGGCCTGTCGGCGATCGCGCTCGAGGACTGACGTGCCCTACTTCGTGCTCCTGGTGTTCTGCTGCCTGCTCGGGGTGATCGCGACATGCGCCCTGATGTGATGCGGCGAGCAGCGCTTCTGCTGGCCGTGCTCGTGCCGGCGTTCGTCTGGTTGGCGGGATGCGGCCCCACGCCCAAGCCCTTCGAGCACGAGCCCGCCGACGACGTCGCCTTCCATCCCAAGCAGGACAAGAACGAGGTGATCGTCTCCACGCCGGCCAACATGCCGGGCAAGCTCGCCGACAAGATCGCAACCGCGCTCGCGCTCGAATTGCAGTCCTACGACATCGTCGCCGCCGTGCAGCCGGCCCAGGCGCCGCTCAAGCTCGCCGGAGCCACCAGCACGCGCGACGCCGGTTTCGGTCTCGGCATCGAGATCCAGATCGAGTGGTACCTGCTGGGCGGCGGCAACATCCAGGGGCCGGCGGTCAGCAAGACGGTGGCGCGGCCCGAGGACATCGCCGAGGGCAACGACCGCCTGGTGTCGCGCATCGCCCAGCAGGCCGCGCCGCGCATCGCCACGTTGATGGGCAAGCCGCCCACCATCGAAGCGCGCGCCCCGGGCCAAGTCGCGGCCGGCGCCAACGTCCCTGACGCGCCACCCGATGATCCGGCAAATCCGGCCCAGACCGCCGCCGCAGCGCCGACCCGGCCGAAAACGCAGACCGTCAAGGTGATGGTGTCGCAGGTCGTCGGCGCACCATCGGATGGCAATCGCCAGCTCTTCTCCGGCATGCGCCGCGCCCTGGGCTCGAGCCGGATCGTGGTGATCGACAAGGCGGGATCGGACACATTCACCGTCGGCGCGACGGTCAAGCTTACGCAGATCGACGATCGCATGACCAAGCTCGACATCAGCTGGGTGCTGACCGATCCTGCGGGCAAGGAGATCGGCAGGGTCGATCAGTCCAATCCGGTGCCGATATCGGCCACCAAGGGCTCCTGGGTCGGCTTCGGCGACATCGTTGCGACGGCTGCCGTGGAGGGCATCCTGGAGCTGATCGAAAAGGCACAGAACAAACCGCAGCCTTGACGCGCCGCCGGAGCGCCCGCGTATCCTGAATCGGCTTGTCAGAGGGGGGTTCGGGGCTGCTACTGTGCGGCAAGCGGCGCGATTTTTGCAGAGAACGACCGCGACATCGGGAGGGGTGTAGATGTTCGATTTCAGGAGGCCGGCGGTCGCCCTGATGGCCGCGGCTGGCATGTTTGGCATGGCCGCAGCGGTGCCGGCGGCGGCGCAGACCATCAAGGCGGTCATGCACTCGGACGTGAAGATTCTCGATCCGATCTGGACCACCGCCTACATCCAGCGAAATTTCGGCTACATGGTCTGGGACACGCTGTTCGCCATGGACGAGAAGTTCGAGGTGAAGCCCCAGATGGTCGACAAGTACGAAGTGTCGGCCGACAACCTGACCTGGACCTTCACGTTGCGCGACGGCCTGCAGTGGAGCAACGGCACGCCGGTCACCTCGGAAGATTGCATCGCCTCGATCAAGCGCTGGGCGGCCAAGGATTCGATGGGCCAGAAGCTTCTCGGGTCGGTGGCCGGCTTCGACGTGGTCGACGCCAAGACCTTCAAGATGAAGATGAAGGAGCCGTACGGCCTGGTGCTGCAATCGCTCGGCAAGCCGAGCTCGAACGTGCCCTTCATGATGCCGAAGAAGACGGCCGAAACCGATCCCAACACGCAGATCAAGGTCGAGGACGTGATCGGCTCGGGACCTTTCATCTTCAAGGCCGACGAATGGAAGCCCGGCGAGAAGATCGTCTACGTCAAGAATCCCACCTACAAGCCGAGGTCCGAGCCCGCGTCCGGCCTGGCCGGCGGCAAGGTCGCCAAGGTGGACCGCGTCGAATGGATCTGGATCCCCGACGCGCAGACCCAGATCGCCGCGTTGCAGAACGGCGAAGTCGACATGATCGAGGCGCCGAGCCACGACCTGCTGCCGCTGCTCGCCAAGGACAAGGGCGTCAAGCTGGTCGACTACAATCCGCTGGGCAACCAGTACACCTTCCGCTTCAACCAGCTGTTCAAGCCGTTCGACAATCCCAAGATCCGCCACGCCGTGTTCGTGGCGTTCGGCCAGGAAGAGTTCCTCAAGGCGACGATCGGGGATTCCAAGTACTTCAAGCTCTGCAAGGCGCCGTTCCCGTGCGGCACGCCACTGGCGAGCGACGACGGCATGGCCGACGTGCTCAACCGCAATGCCGCCAAGGCCAAGGAGCTGCTCGCGGCGGCAGGCTATGACGGCACACCGGTCGTGCTGATGCAGTCGACCGACCTGCCGGTGCTGACCAATCTCGCCGCCGTCGCCAAGGCGCAGATGGAGGCGGCCGGCCTCAAGGTCGACATGCAATCGATGGACTGGCAGACCCTGGTCGGCCGTCGCGCCAAGAAGGATCCGCCGGACAAGGGCGGCTGGAACGCCTTCCTCACCTCGTGGGTGGCGGCCGACATCCTCAATCCGGTGATGGCGGGCTTCTTCAACTCGGCGTGCGACAAGGCGATGTTCGGCTGGCCGTGCGACGAGACGATCGAGAAGATGCGCGACGCCTTTGCCAAAGAGACCGATCCGGTCAAGCAGAAGCAGATCGCGATCGACCTCCAGAAGTACTGGGTCGAGCATCCGACGCACATCGATCTCGGCCAGTGGTACCAGCCGGTCGCCCAGCGCACCGGGCTCGACGGCATGCTGGTGGCGCCGGTGCCGGTGTTCTGGAACATGTCGAAGAAATAAGCGACGAGACGCGGGAGGGCCGAGGGGATCGGTTCTCCCCCATCATATGAAGGCAATGGAGGGACTTTTGATCAAGACGATGCGGCGCACTCTCGCAGCTCTCGCCGGCAGCGCGATCGTGGCGGGGACGATGGTGGCGATGGCGGCGCCCGCAGTTGCACAAGGCAAGGTGCTGCGCTTCGTCCAGAACGGCAACCTGACGATCCTCGATCCGATCTGGACCACGGCCTACGTGACGCGCAACCACGGCTATTTCGTCTACGACACGCTGTTTGCGATGGACGAGAACAACGCCGTCAAGCCGCAGATGGTCGACAAGTACGATGTCTCGGCCGACAAGACGGTGTGGACCTTCACCCTGCGCGACGGGCTCGAGTGGCACGACGGCACGCCGGTGACGGCGGACGACTGCATCGCCTCGATCAAGCGCTGGGGAGCGCGCGATGCGATGGGGCTGAAGCTCATGGACTTCGTCAAGGAGTTCAAGACGGAGAATCCCAAGACCTTCACCATGACCCTGAAGGAGCCGTACGGCCTGGTGCTCGATTCGCTCGGCAAGCCGTCGTCCAACGTGCCCTTCATGATGCCGAAGAAGGTCGCCGAGACCGACCCGTTCAAGCAGATCGACAGCCAGATCGGCTCGGGCCCGTTCATCTACCTCAATGCCGAGTCCAAGCCCGGCGAGAAGCACGTCTACGTCAGGAACCCGAAGTACAAGCCCCGTCCGGAAGCCGCCTCCGGCCTGGCCGGCGGCAAGGTGGTCAAGGTCGATCGCGTCGAGATCATCGAGATGCCCGACCCGCAACAGCAGGTGAACGCCCTGATCGCCGGCGAGATCGACGTGATCGAGCAGCCGCCGCACGACCTCATTCCGATCCTGGAGAAGGACAAGGGCGTCAAGCTGTTCGACTGGAATCCGCTGGGTCACCAGTTCATCATCCGCTTCAACCATCTGGTGAAGCCGTTCGACAACCCGAAGATCCGGCTGGCCGCGCTCTACGCCATGCGCCAGGAGGATTACCTCAAGGCGACGGTCGGCGAGCCCAAGTACTACAAGGTCTGCAGCGCCGCCTTCGTGTGCGGCACGCCCAACGCGGTGGACGCTCCCAACGGCATGCTGGTCAAGCCAGACTTCGACAAGGCCAAGGCGCTGCTCAAGGAGGCAGGCTACGACGGCACGCCGATCGTGCTGATGCAGTCGACCACGCTGCCGGTGCTCACCAACACCGCGCCTGTCACCAAGGCCCTGCTCGAGCAGGCCGGCTTCAAGGTCGACATGCAGTCGATGGACTGGCAGACGCTGGTCACCCGTCGCACCAAGAAGGAGCCGGCCGACAAGGGCGGCTGGAACGTGTTCCATACCTTCTCGGTAGCCGCCGACATCCTGAACCCGATCGCGACCTCCTACATGGTGGCGCAGGGCGACAAGTCGTGGTTCGGCTGGCCGACCGATCCGGAGATGGAAAAGCTGCGCGATGCCTACGCCAAGGAGACCGATCCGGCCAAAGGCAAGGCGCTCGCCGCGGCGGTGCAGAACCGCGCGCTGGAGACCGGCCAGTACGGCTGGATCGGCCAGTGGTACGGGCCCGGTGCACAGCGTGCCACCGTCACCGGCTGGCTCAAGGCGCCGGTCCCGGTGATGTGGAACATCGAAAAGAAATGACCGCGATGCGCGCGCGGCCATTCTGAGCGAGGAAGGATCCGGATGCTCGACTTCATCGCCCGCCGTCTGATCGCCATCATCCCGGTCCTCACCGTGGTGGCGGTGCTGATCTTCATGATGCTGCGGCTCACGCCGGGCGATCCGGCGGCGGTGATCGCGGGCGACAATGCCACGTCGGACCAGATCGCGGCGATTCGCGAGAAGCTCGGCCTCGAGTTGCCGATCTGGCAGCAGTTCGGCATCTGGATCGGCGACATCCTGCGCGGCAATTTCGGCGAGAGCTACTTCTTCAAGAAGACGGTGGCCGAGCTGATCGCCCAGCGCATCGAACCGACCCTGGCGCTCGCCACCTGCACCCTGATCTTCGCCGTCAGCGTGGCCGTGCCGATCGGCGTGCTCGCCGCCTACCGCCAGGGTTCGGTGTTCGACCGCAGCGTCATGGCCTTCTCGGTGATGGGCTTCTCGGTGCCGGGCTTCGTCATCGGCTATTGCCTGATCTACCTCTTCGCCATCGAGCTCGGCTGGCTGCCGGTGCAAGGCTACGTCCGCATCGGCGTCAACTTCGGGCAGTGGCTCGAGCGCATGGTGCTGCCTTCGCTCACCCTGTCCGTCGGCTTCGTCGCGCTGATCGCCCGCATCACCCGAGCCTCGGTGCTCGAGGTGCTGAACGAGGACTACATCCGCACCGCCCGCGCCAAGGGCCTCAGCAACCGCGTCGTGCTGATGCGCCATGCGCTGCGCAATGCGGCGGTGCCGATCCTGACCGTAATCGGCATCGGCATCGCGCTCCTGATGGGCGGCGCCGTGGTGACGGAGAGCGTCTTCGGCCTGCCTGGCCTTGGCCGCCTGACGGTCGAGGCGGTGCTGAGCCGCGACTTCCCGACCATCCAGACCGTCATCCTGCTGTTCTCCGTGATCTACGTCATGGTCAACCTGCTGATCGACATCAGCTACACCCTGTTCGATCCGAGGATCCGGTATTGAGCGCGATCACGCCCGAAGAGATCGTCGACTCCGCTTCGATTGCGGCGGCTTCGACCAAGCGCAAGAGCCTGTGGCTGCTTGCCCTGCGCAACCCCAGCGTGATCGCGGGCGGCCTGATCCTGCTGGTCATGCTGGCGATCGCCATCCTGGCGCCCTTCCTCGGCACGATCGACCCGACGCGTATCGATCCGGCTGCACGCAACAAGAAGCCCGATACCGAGGTCACCTATCGCCTCGACAACGGCACCACCGCCAAGCGCGTCGCCTACTTCGGCACCGACAGCCTGGGCCGCGACGTCTACAGCCGGGTGATCTACGGCACGCGCGTGTCGCTCGCCGTCGGCATCTCGGTGTCGCTGGGCGCCATCGCCATCGGCGCAATCATCGGGCTCGTGTCGGGCTATGTGCGATGGCTCGACGGTATCATCATGCGCATCATGGACGGGTTGATGGCGATTCCCGGTATATTGCTCGCCATCGCGCTGGTCTCGATCTGGCGCGCCGGCCTGATCACCGTGATCTTCGCCATCGTCGTGCCCGACGTGCCGCGCGTGGTGCGCCTGGTGCGTTCGATCGTGCTCACCGTGCGCGAGGAACCCTATGTCGAGGGCGCCATCTCGGTCGGCACGCCGACGCGGATTCTGCTGTTCCGCCACATCCTGCCCAACACCATCGCGCCCCTGATCGTGCAGGGCACCTTCATTGCCGCGGCCGCCATCCTGGCCGAAGCCGCGCTGTCGTTCCTCGGCATCGGCATCCCGCCGGAGATCCCGAGCTGGGGCAACATCATGGCCGAGGGCCGCACGCTGTTCCGCGTGTTCCCGCACAACATCTTCTATCCTGGCATCTTCCTTGCCTTCACCGTGCTGGCCATCAACATCATGGGTGACGGCTTGCGCGACACGCTCGATCCGAAGATGAGCAAGAAGGTGTGATGCGAAGCATCACACCTTGAGCGAGCGTAGCGAGCCGAAGGGTCTTTTCTCCATGTTCGAGGTCTCTGTGTTCGAAAATTGGCCCCTCCACTCCGCGCTTCGCGCTCCGGTCGGGACGACGGAAAAATGACGGACAAGAAGCCAGTCCTCGAGGTACGCAATCTCAGCGTGGCCCTCCCTAGGGGTGCCGACCGCGTCCATGCCGTCGAGAAGGTGAGCTTCACCGTCAATCCCGGCGAAATCGTCTGCCTGGTGGGTGAATCGGGCTCGGGCAAGTCGGTGATCGCCTTCACCGTCATGGGGCTGCTCGCCAAGGCGCTCAAGCCGGTGTCGGGCGAAATCCTGCTCGAAGGCGAGAACGTGCTGGCCGCCGACGAGGCGCGCCTGCGCGAACTCCGCTGCACGCGCATGTCGATGATCTTCCAGGAGCCGATGACCGCGCTCAACCCGGTCATGACTTGCGGCGAGCAGATCGACGAGGTGCTGAACACCCACACCAAGCTCGACGCGGCGGCGCGCAAGGCCAAGATCATCGCCATCCTCAACCGGGTGAAGCTGCCCGAGCCCGAACGCATCTACGCCTCCTACCCGCACCAGCTCTCGGGCGGCCAGCGCCAGCGCATCATGATCGCCATGGCGCTGGTGCTCGACCCCGTCCTGCTGATCGCCGACGAGCCGACCACCGCGCTCGACGTCACGACGCAGGCCGAGATCCTGAAGCTGATCGCCGAGTTGCAGGAAGGCCAGGGCACCGGCGTGCTGTTCATCACCCACGACTTCGGCGTGGTCGCCGAAATCGCCCATCGCGTCGCTGTGCTGCGCTGGGGCGAGCTGGTCGAGATGGGCCCCACCGAGCAGATCCTGTCGCGGCCGGCGCAGGGCTACACCAAGATGCTGATCTCCTCGGTGCCGTCGATCCATCCCGTGCATCGCGGCGTGCGGCTGGCCGCCGACACCGTGCTGCGCACCGAGAAGCTCGGCAAGACCTACTCGGGAAAGTCGTTCTTCCAGAAGGCGCGCGTCGTCAAGGCGGCCGTCGACGTCGATCTCGACATCCGCAAGGGCGAGACGCTGGGCATCGTGGGCGAGTCGGGCTCGGGCAAGTCGACGGTGGCGCGCTGCATCGCCCGCCTGATCGATCCGACCGAAGGCAAGGTGTTCCTCGGCGACACCGAGATCGCCACCATGTCGGCGGGCAAGCTCAGGCCGCATCGTCGGCGGGTGCAGATCGTCTTCCAGGACCCCTACCGTTCGATGAATCCCCGCATCACGATAGGCGATTCGATCATCGAGGGGCCGATGAACTTCGGCCTCAGCAAGGGCGAGGCGCTCGCCCGCGCCCGCAAGCTGATGGAGACGGTCCGGCTCGATCCCAACTCGCTGGATCGCTACCCGCACCAGTTCTCGGGCGGCCAGCGCCAGCGCATCTGCATCGCCCGCGCCCTCGCCATGGAGCCCGAGCTGCTGATCGCCGACGAGGCCGTGTCGGCCCTCGACGTCAGCGTGCAGAAGCAGGTGCTGGAACTGCTCGACGAGATCCGCCAACGGCTCAATCTCGCCGTGCTGTTCATCACCCACGACCTGCGCGTGGCCGCGCAGATCTGCGATTTCGTCGCCGTGATGAGCAAGGGCCGCGTCGTCGAATATGGCTCGGCCGAGCAAGTGTTCGGCTCTCCCCGGGACGACTACACCAAGGCGCTGTTCGCGGCGGCGCCCGGCCGCAACTGGGAATTCGGCAAGTTCGCCGCCTGATTTGAGGCCACCAGGCAGGGCGTGCTAGGCTTCCCACGCGACCAAGGAAAAGTGCACAAGGCGTACCACGCCGAGCCTTCCCCCTCGCCGGCGCCGGACCAATACGGCGAAGCCGTGTTCGAGGGAGGCCCAGATGGCCGAGAGCGTCTACAAAGTGGTCGAAGTGGTCGGCACCAGCACCGAGTCCTGGGAAAAGGCTGCCAAGGCGGCGGTGGAGCGCGCCGCCAGGTCGCTGCGTGACCTGCGCGTGGCCGAGGTGGTCGAGCAGGACATCGTCATCGAGAAGGGCAAGGTCGCGTCGTACCGCACCAAGGTGAAGCTGAGCTTCAAGTACGAAGGCAAGTGATCGGCTCGCCGCGTCAGGCGTAGCGCTCGCGCACCTTCTTCTCGACCCACCCGGCGGCGAGGAATGCCGCCGCCGAGATGACCGTCGCCACCAGCGAGGCGCCGAAGGCCTGCTCTGTCTGGAAGTCGGACTTGGTCTTGGCGAACAGGTAGCCCAGTCCCGTCGTGCCCATCAGGAACTCCGCCACCATGGCGGCGAGGATGGCGTGCGCAGCGGCAAGCTTGAAGGCGATGGCGAGATTGGGCATGGCCGACGGCAGTGCGAGCCTCCCCAGCACCGCGAGCTTGGAGGCGCCCAGCACGCGGAACAGGTCCTCCGATCCGGGCGGCGGCGAACGCAGGCCGGACGAGGCGAAGACGAAGCTCGGAAAGAAGGTGATGATCACCACGATCGCCAGCACCGTCGAGGTGTCGTAGCCGAGCAGGCGGGCGATCACCGGGATCAGCGCCACCACCGGCACCGAACTGAACAGTACGGTGAGCGGATTGAGCAGCCCCGCGGCGATCGGCGAGAACCAGGCCGCGACGGCAAGGCCGGTGCCGACCAGCATGCCCGCCACGAGCCCGAAGACGGCGACCATCAGGGTGATGGCGACATTGCGCAGATAGACGCCGGGGTAGGTCACGAGATCGTTCAACACCGCCGTAGGCGTTGGCATGACGATGGGATTGAAACGGTTGGCGATCACCCAGACCTCCCAGGCGACCACCAGCAGCAGGACGCCCCAGTAGTCCTCCACCAGCCGCAGCAGCAGGGG
Organism: uncultured Reyranella sp.; assembly: GCA_964533955.1. Taxonomy (GTDB): domain Bacteria; phylum Pseudomonadota; class Alphaproteobacteria; order Reyranellales; family Reyranellaceae; genus Reyranella. The sequence goes on from CAZHQA010000045.1 coordinate 12,055, forward strand.
GCGCCTGGCCTCCATCAGCCGAACCTCGCATAGGCCGCCCGCTCGAGCAGCGTGAGCAGGCCGTAGAAGAGCAGCGAGGTGGCGACCGCCAGCAGGACCGCGCACCACAACAGCACGATCTGGAAGTTCTGCATGGCGTTGATGATCAGGATCCCGATGCCGCGCGGCGCGCCGAACCACTCGCCGATGATCGCGCCGATCAGCGCCGCCGGCCAGGCGAGGCGCAATCCCGACACCAGCGACGGCAGCGCCGCCGGCAATTCCAGCCGCGCGAAACGGCGCACCCGGTCGGCGCCGAGCACGGAAAAGAGATCGCGATGCGCCGGCGTGGCGCGCTGCAGGCCGGAGGAAACCGACACGAAGACGATGAAAAAGACGTGGATCGACGACACCGCCGCCGGCGTGCTCTCGCGCGTCAGCAGGACGAGAAAGATCGGTCCGAGCGCGATCGACGGCACCGAATTCAGCACCGCCGCCAGCCGGTCCGAGCCGCGCCGGAGCGGCGGCGCGAGATGCGCCAAGGTCGCGAGCACCAGGCCCGCACCGGTCCCCCACACATAGCCCAGCGCCGTCGACCGCAAGGTGGCACCGAGCGCCCGTTCGAACAGCGGCCGGCGGCCGGGGTCCGCCAGCATTTCCAGCACGTCGCTGAGCGGCGGCCAGGAGATGCCGAGCAGCCTGGTACGGCCGATCACCTCCCAAGCCGCGAGGAAGATGGCGATTCCCAGCACGCCCAGAGCGGTCTGCTTCATTTCCCCTGCCCCGTCTTCGGGGGAGGTGTCGCAGCAATCTGCGACGGAGGGGGAGAACCACAGGAAGAATTCTTCGCGTTGCCCTTCCCCTCCGTCGGCGTATGACGCCGCCACCTCCCCCGTCTGACGGGGGAGGGCGAGGAGGCGGAGGATGGCACGCCGGTCATGCTTCCAATGCCGCCGTGAGATCGTCGACCAGGCGGTGGAACGCCTCGGTGCGCATCACCGACGGATCGCGCGGGCGGGCGAAGGGCACCGTGACCTCGCGCAGGATGCGGCCGGGCCGGCCGCTCATCACCACCACGCGGTCGGCGAGGAACAGCGCCTCGTCGACCGAATGGGTGATCAGCATCGTGGTGATCTGGCGCGCCGACCAGATGCGCTGCAGTTCGACGTTCATCTGGCGGCGCGTCACCGCATCGAGCGCGCCGAACGGCTCGTCGAGCAGCAGCACTTCCGGCTCCAGCACGAGGGCGCGGGCGATCGACGCGCGCTGGCGCATGCCGCCCGAGAGCTGGCGCGGCCGGGCGCCACCGAAGTTGCCGAGCCCGACCAGCTCGATCAGCCGCGTGATCGCCGGCTCGTCGACCCGGCGGCCGGCGATCTTGAAGGGTAAGGCGATGTTGTCGTGCACGGTCAGCCAGGGCAGCAGCGCATGGTCCTGGAAGGCGACGCCGAGCGCGTGCTGGCCCGACACCAGGCCGGGGGCGGCGCCATTGACGCTGACCCGGCCCTCCGTCGGCCGCTCGAGCGAGGCCACGAGCCGCAGCAGGGTGCTCTTGCCGCAGCCGCTCGGCCCCAGGATGGCGACGAACTCGCCCGGCGCGATGGCGAGCGACAGTTCCGAGAGGGCCAGCACGCCTTCCTTGTTCCCTGGCAGCGGGAAGCGCTTGCTGACCTTTTCGATCTGGATCGTGCTCATGGGAGCGCGCCACTCCTGTGGCGCTCATGAGATTTGCGAAGATGCGCCACCGGAGTGGCGCGCTCCCATGAAGTCACGCCGTCATCCTGTCGAAGCGCTCCATCAGCTTGGGCAGCCGCTCGGCGAGCCGGCGGTCGATCTCCTCGCGGTCGACGGTGAGCAGTTCGCGGTCCTTCATCACCACCTGGCCGTCGATCACGACGGTCTTCACGTCGCGGCCGACGACGGTGCTGGCGGCCACGAAATACGGATCGTAGAGCGGCATGTGATCGAGCTGCGTTCGATCGACCAGCAGGATGTCGGCCTTCTTGCCGACTTCCAGGCTGCCGATCTCCTTCTCGATGCCGAGAGCCCGCGCGCCGCCGTTGGTCGCGACCTTCAGGATGGTCTCGCTGGGCATGACGTTGCGATAGGCGATCGGCGTGCCCATCACTGCCTGCTGGCCGACGCGTGCCGTGTGCGCCACCTGAAAGATGTCAAGGGTTCCCCATGAGGCGGCGCCATCGGTGCCGAGCCCGATATCGATGCCGCGCTTCCACATTTCGCTGAGGCGGTGCGGACCGATCGAGTAGTTATTGAAGGCGCAGTGACAGGCCGACGGGCGATGCTTGACGTAGAGATCCATCTCCTCCGCCGACAGCAGCACCGAATGAGCGCAATGCATGTGCCGGTCGAGCGCGCCCAGGTCGTTGAGATATTCCGCCGGCCGCTTGCCGAACTTGGCCAGCGCATAGTCGATCTCGTAGACGCCCTCGCAGAGATGGGTGTGGATCTTGACGTCAAGCGCGCGGGCCGCCTCGCCCATCGCCTTGATGAGCTCGGGCGAACACACGATGATCTGGCGCAGCGACAGCCACGCCTGCACGCGGTCGGTGCCGCCCTTGCTGCCCTGCCAGCGCTTCACCAGCGCCACGTTCGCATCGTAGGCCTTCTTGGTGGTGGTGATCATCGTCTTGGTGGCGACGCCCTGATCACAGGTGGTGAGCGAGACGAAGCCGCGGATTCCGGTGTCGATCGCCGCGCGCGCCATCGCATCGGGGTGCGGGCCGCCCGCCTCGGCAAAGCAGGTCGTGCCCACGGAAATCATGTTGGTGTAGGCGAGCAGGCCACTCAGATAGACGTCGTCGTCCGTCAGCATTCCCTCGAAGGGAATGTAATAGTTGCTCCAGGGCGGATTCTTGATCTGCCGGCGCAGCGCTAGTTCCTGCAGCTTGCCGCGCAAAAAGGTCTGGGCGGTATGGAAATGCGCGTCGATCAGGCCGGGCATGGCGATCTGGCCCGAGCCATCGATGGTCGAGGTCGCCTTGACCTCCCGCTTCGCCGCCGACGCCTTGCCGATCCAGGCGATCTTGTTGCCCTTCACCGCCACGGCGCCGTCACGGATCACCCGGTTCTTGCCATCGATCGTGACGACGTCGCACCCGCTCAGCAGCAGGTCGACCTTCTTCGGGGCCTTCATGGGATCAGCTCTTCTTCAGTGAGGCGTTGACTTCCTGCATCACCGTGAAATCGCAGATCTTGTCGACTGCCGGCGGGTTGTCGCGGCCTGACGCCTTGGCGGCGGCCATCATCGGCCCGGCGATGGCGTCGCGGTCGAGCGTGAGCAGCGGCAGGTCGGGCTTGGTCGGGCTCCTGAGCATGGCGTACTGCAGCTCGTTCTGGCGCGTCTGCTGCTTGAGATCGAGGCCGAGGTCGGCGCCGTACTTGTTGACGCAAAGCTTGGCGGCAACCGACGGATCCTTGAGGTCCTCAAGCCAGCCGCGGGTCAGCGCGCGCAGGAAGCCGACCACGACCGGCCGGTTGGCCGCGAGGTAGTCGCGTTTCACGAACACCAGGTTGGTGTAGAACTTGTAGCCCATGGAATCGAAGGACGTGAAGAAGAAGTCCTTGCCGCGCACCATGTTCATCTTCACTTCGAGCGTGACCGCCTGGTTGGTGCCGTAGGCGGTGTAACCGTCGCCCGCCTTGGCGAGCAGCGGCTCGGGCGAGAAGCCGGCCGGCACGAACTCCCACTGCTTGGGCAGGTTGTTCAGCGCCAGGGTCGCGTCGATGGCCGTGCGCTCGTTGGGACCCTGCGCCAGGATCTTCTTGCCGACGATGTCGGCCGCCGTGAGGATCGGCTTGCCGGGCAGCGACAGGATGCCGAGCGGCGACACCGGGAAGGTGCCGGCGACCAGCACGAAGTCGTTTCCGCGGCCGACCGCGTCGAGGAACGGCAGCCACACGCCGTAGCCGAACTCCGCTCCGCCCGAGGCCACCGTGACCGGCGGCGGCGGCGCGTTGGGGCCGCCCGGCAGGGTGGTCACCTCCAGCCCCTCGTCCTTGAAGTAGCCGTTCTCCTGCGCCAGGAAGACGCCGGCATATTCGACGTTGTTGATCCAGCCGAGCGCCACCTTGACCGGCTTGGTCTGCCCGTGGACGGCCGGCGCCGCCAATCCGGCTGCCGCAGCCGCACTGGCCTGCAAGAAATGCCTGCGTTGCATGATCCCCTCCCTGGCTCCCCGTCGGACGGTAGTACCGTGTGCAAGCCTTGGGCCAGTGAGTAAGTCCTTTCTTGTTCCTCTCCCCCGTCAGGGAGAGGTCAGGAGGGGGCACACCCGACCCTCGGAGCCCCCCTCTCCTCGCCTCTCCCCCTAGCGGGGAAGAGGAACATGAATGACACTCCGAGGATGACCGCCGCCTTCCTCGAGGACGCCTCGTTCAACCAGTCGCCGGCGTTCGGCGACGTCGACCTGTTCAGCGCCGACCGGCCGCTGTTCGATGCGGCGGCACGCTATGGTCTCGACCTGAAGGCGCTGGCCAATTGCGGCAAGGACTACGGCTCGGCGGCGACGCTCGATCTCGGCCGCGCGGCGAACGAGAATCCGCCCAGGCTCAGGCTGGTCGACGGGCGCGGCAACCGCATCGACTACGTCGAGTTCCATCCCGCCTATCATGCGCTGATGGCCAAGAGCATCGGCTGGGGCATCCACGGCTCGGCGCACGACGGCAGCGAGCGCCTCGTCGACAACAGGGGCGGCCCGATGGCAAGCCGCGCCGTGCGGCTCTATCTCGCGACCCAGGCCGAGAGCGGCCACCTCTGCCCGATTACCATGACCCATGCGTGCATCGGCGCGCTCAAGTCCGAGCCCGGCGTGCTGAAGAAATGGCAGGCCAAGATCGTCAGCCGCGAATACGACCCGCGGCCGATGCCGTGGTGGGACAAGGCCGGCGTCACCCTCGGCATGGGCATGACCGAGCGCCAGGGCGGCACCGACGTGCGCGCCAACATCACCGAGGCCAAGCCGGCCGGGGATCACGTCGAGATCAGCGGCCACAAATGGTTCATGTCGGCGCCGATGTGCGATGCGTTTCTCGTGCTCGCCCAGGCACCGGCCGGACTCACCTGCTACCTGATGCCACGCTATCGGCCCGACGGGAGCCACAATGCCATCCGCTTCCAGCGCCTGAAGGACAAGCTCGGCAACAAGTCGAACGCCTCGTCGGAAGTCGAATTCCACGGCGCCTGGGCCGAGCGCGTCGGGCCTGAGGGCGCGGGTGTGCGTACCATCATCGAGATGGTGAACCTGACGCGCCTCGACTGCGCCATCGCCTCGGCCGGCCAGATGCGCTTTGGGCTGAGTCAGGCGCTAAGCCACATCCGCAACCGCTCGGTATTCCAGAAGAAGCTCGCCGACCAGCCGGCAATGCGCGCTGTCGTCGCTGATCTCGCGCTCGAACTCGAGGCGCATGTCGCGCTGGTGTTCCGGCTGGCCCACGCCGTCGACAAGGGCGAGACCGCCTACGCTCGCCTGCTGACGCCGGCGGTAAAATTCCTGATCTGCAAGTCCACGCCGGCGGTGGTCTACGAATCGCTCGAATGCCTGGGGGGCAACGGCTACACCGAAGACCTGCCGATGGCGCGGCTCTATCGCGAGGCGCCGCTCAACGCCATCTGGGAAGGCTCGGGCAACGTCATGGCGCTCGACGTGCTGCGCGCCGCCGGCCGACAGCCCGAGGCGACGATGGAAACCGTGGGCATGCTGGTCAAGACGGCGTCGCAGGCCTTCGGCGTGCGTCCGCTGGCGGCGGCCCTGGAGAAGACCTTGAGGTCGCCCGATGCCGAGCGCCGCGCGCGCTTCCTGTGCGAAGGCCTCGCCCGCCTCGCCGCCCTCGCTGCCCTGGCCGAAGCCAACTCTCCCTTCGCCGCGCTCTACGGCGACGCCCGCCTCAACAACGGGCACTTCGCGCAATTCGGCACCGCCGACCTCGGCCCGTCCGAGCAGGCGTTGATGGACCGCGCGCTGGCAACCTGACCATGGGCTACTCGATTTCCTGGCTGGCCGTGAAAGGCCTCGACAAGAAGACGATCTACGGTCGCGCAGGCGTCGGCGAAACCGGCGAGATCGGCGATCGCGACGACTATCCGGCAAGCGCCCGGGAGCTCGGCAACGGCTGGACCTTGCTGCTGTTCGACAGATGCGAGCATCCGCTGCTGCAATCCGGGGCTCTCGCCGGCCTTTCGGCCAACTGCAGCGTCGTTGCCTGCAATGTCGATGAAGATGTCATGTTCGCCTCTGCCGAGGTTTGGCAGGACGGCGCGCAGATCTGGTCGGTTCGGCACCTGGGTGATCGAGAAGTGGAAGACCTCGACGTCAAGGGCATTCCTCCGGATGAGTTCGCCGAGATCGAGCGGCGCTGCCGGTCCCTTCAGGCTCAGGAGTCCGACACCGATCCGTACCCGGTCGACCATTTCTTCGATATCCCGCTGGAACTCGCCAAACGCATGACGTGGTTCAGGCACGACGAATCGGACCTGGGCGACTTCAGGCAGCTCGACTGGAAGCAATCAGCCGGATTGTTCGGCGGCAGGCGTTGGTGGCCGTTCGGCAGGAAATGAGATGACCTCTGCCTCGCTCGACTGGGCCCTGCGTGGCGGCACCTGTAGCCTGCTGGTGCTGCTTGCCGCCGTACTGTCGCGCGACCATGGCCGGCAGACATCGGGCCGGCTCGGCGCGGCCTTCGCGCTGGGGACGGCGGCTTATGCACTGACCTCGGCGGCGGGCTATGCCGCGATCGCCGGCACCTGGAGTTTCCCGATGCTCGCCCTGTCGGCCGGCAACAACGTCGTGTTCTGGGCCTTCGCCGGCGCGCTGTTCGACGACGGCTTCCGCCTGCGCTGGTGGCACATCGGTCTGTGGCTCGTGCTGGTCGCAGGCGGCGTCGCCATGTGCCTGTCGCCCGGCCCCTCGTTGGGTCTTGTGCTGACCTTGAGCTCGCTGGTCTTTGCCACGCTCGCCGGGACGCAGGCGATATCGTCCTGGCGCATTGACCTGGTCGAACGACGCCGCCGACTGCGACTGTTCGTGGTCGGCGCCTCTTCGCTTTATATCGGCGCGACCGCGATGGCCCAGCTGGCGGGCGTGCAGCACACCGCCCCGGCCATAGGAAGCCTCGCCGGTGCGATCAGTCTCCTGACGATCACGACAGCCGTCGCATTTTCCCTGGTGCGGGTCAGCCACGACTCGCTGTTTCCGGTATTGGCCGATCGAGCGCCGCAGCCTGCGCTGCAGTCGCCGACGCCGGTCGACGATCCCGACCGGAACCTCCTGGCCGCCCTGACCCGCCTGATGACGACCGAACGGGCCTACCGCCAGGACGGCCTCACCATCGGGACGCTGGCCCACCAGCTCGGCCTGCCCGAGTACCGCCTGCGTCGGCTGATCAACCAGGGGCTGGGCCATCGCAACTTCAACAGCTTCGTGAACGGTTACCGCATCGCCGAGGCCAAGGCGGCGCTGGCCGATCCGCGCCAGGCCGAGGTGCCGGTGCTGACCATCGCACTCGACGCCGGCTTCAGTTCGCTCGGTCCTTTCAACCGGGCCTTCAAGGCCGAGACCGGCCTCACGCCCAGCGAATATCGCCGCCAGAACAGCGGAAACGGCCGGGATTCCGGAATCGGCCAGCCGGTTTCGCAATCGGCGAGCCGGATTTCGAAGCCGGCGAGAGGAAACCTGCCGGCTCACTAGGGTCGGCCCCGGACCAACCGGGAGATCGACCATGCTTCGTTCCGCTTCCTTCGCACTTCTTTGCACCCTGCCCGCCGGCCTGGCAGGCTGCGACTCGCTCAGCCGTGCCGCCGGCACCGCCACGGGCTTTGCCAGCCATCAGCTCTGCTCGGCGACGTTCGTCTCCCGGCTCGATCCCGAGGCCTTCTATGCCGAGGCGATTCGGCCCACGGGTGGCCCGATGAGCTTCCTGATCAGCCACAGGGTCGACCGCGAGCGCGGCGAGGTGACGGCCCGGTTCGCCGGCCTGATCGAGAGCCGAGCCGTCTATCGCGGTGCCGAAGGCTGCCTGCTCGTCAAAGACCCGCTCCCTGCGCCGGAGCGGATCGACCACAAGCCGGCCGCCACCGCCCTGTTGCCGGCGATTGCCGGGCCGGCGCCGGTCGAGCCGAAGGATCCCGCAATCAAGGCCGCGCTCGACCGGGCCTTCGCCGAGACCGAGGGCGCGCCGCACCGCGGCACCAAAGCGATGGTGATCGTGCACGATGGCCGGGTGATCGCCGAGCGCTATGCGCCAGGCTACGGCGTCGACACGCCGGTGATCGGCTGGTCGGCCACCAAATCGGTGACCAATGCGCTGCTCGGCATCCTGGTACGGCAGGGCAAGCTCGATATGCACGCGCCGGCACCGGTCGCCGCCTGGGCCGGCCCGAAGGACCCGCGCCACGCCATCACGCCCGACAATCTGCTGCGCATGAACAGCGGCCTGGATGTCGGCCAGTCTCTCACGGCGAGCGCACGTGACGCCTTCGATCCGTCGGCCCAGATGGTCTTCGTCGAGCGCGACATGGCGGGCTACGCCGAGACCTTTCCGCTCAATTTCGCCCCTGGCCGCGACTGGAACTACACCAACGGCAACACCCTGGTGCTGTCGCGCATCATCCGCGACAAGACCGGCGGCACGGCGCAGTCGGTCCTTGACTTCGCCCATCGCGAGCTGTTCGACAAGCTCGGCATGAAACGGGCCACGCTCGAGTTCGATTCGACCGGCACGCCGATCGGCTCGAGCCACATGCTGGCGACGCCGCGTGACTGGGCGAAGTTCGGCCTGCTCTACCTCAACGACGGCATGGCCGGCGGAGCGCGGATCCTGCCCGAGGGCTGGGTCGACTATTCCGCCACCATGACGGCGCACAGCGAGCAGTATGGCTACGCGGCGGGCTTCTGGACCAACCGCGGCACCTCGGGTGGCGCACTCTACCGCATCAGGGCGGGCATCCCGGCCGATGCCTTCATGGCGCGCGGCTCTTTCGGGCAATACGTGGTGGTGATCCCGTCACAGCGCCTGGTGGTCGCCCGCTTCGGCCTGGCCTTCGACATGCGCAATGACCTCGACATGGTGGCGCACGTCATCGCCGAGGTGATCAGGACGCTGCCGCACTCCTGACGGTCACGGGCGGCGCGCGGTCAGGCGCAGGCCACCCAGGCTGCCGCTGGCGTAGAGACGGGAAATGACGGCGTAGAACAGCTCCTGCGCGGCGTAGGCGCCCTCGCCGTGGATCAACGCATAGGCCTCGCGGTTGCCCCGCCAGGCGGCCAGCCGTTCGGCAGCATAGGGTGCCCAATCGTCTGTCAGGTCGGCCGCCGCCACGTCGACGAAGCCCGCACCGCGCAGGTCGCCGGCATAGTCGTCCATGCTGGTAACGGTCCGGCCGTGCACGATGCTTCGCAGGTCCTCGAGATCGGCCGCGGCGAACGGCGCGCGCTGGCAGAGATCCTCGATGTAGCAACGGCCGCCGGGCCGCAGCAGCCCGGCCCAGCGCCGCAACAGCGCCGGGCGGTCGGCAACGTGTAGCACGGCCAGGAAGCTGATCACGTCATCGAACGAGCCCGGCGCCAGCGCTACGGTGAGCGCATCGCCGCCGACATGGCTGACGCGGTCGGCCAGGCCCGAACGGCGCGTCAGGTCGACGGCGACTTCGTGCAGGTGCGGCTGGAGCTCGAGCGCGGTGACGCGGCAGCCGGTCGTGTGGGCGAGAAAGCGAGCCGGCCCGCCGACACCCGCACCGACATCGAGCACATGGCTGTTAGGTCCGAGGCCGAGTGCCCGGCCTGCAGCCTCGATCGCATCGGTACCGTGATAGTGCCACTGGTCGAAACGGAAGAGTTGCTCGGGCCGCACCGGATCGCCCGGCCGAATGCCGAGCGACGCCAGGCCGCGCTCGATGCGGTCGACATGGGTGTAGAGCGGCATCGAGGCGATGCCGGCTGGCGCGTTCATCTCATCCCCTCCGGCCTGCAACATGCTCTATGATCGTCGCATGAAAAAGATCTTCACCGCCTGCCTCGGCACCGAGACCAACACGTTTGCCTCCATTCCCACCGGGCACCAGCTTTTCGAGGAGACCTGCCTGTTCCGCAAGGGCAGTTACGGCGCCAACGTGCCGATGTTCGGCGCGCCCCTCGCCGTCTGGCGCCAGCGCAGCGAAGCCAAGGGCTGGCAGGTGGTCGAGAGCCTGTGTGCCTTCGCCCAGCCGGCCGGAAAGACCGTGAAGAAGGTGTACGAGGCCTTCCGCGACGAGATCATCGCCGACCTCGAGGCCGCCCTGCCGGTCGACGCCGTGTTCCTGTCCTGCCATGGCGCCATGGTCGCCGAGGGCTATGACGACTGCGAAAGCGACCTGCTCGCCCACGTCCGCAAGGTGGTCGGCCGCGACGTGCCGGTCGGTGTCGAACTCGACCTGCACTGCAATGTCGGCGAGGGCACGATGCGCGACGCCACCGCGCTGGTGCTGTTCAAGGAATACCCGCACGTCGACGTGTCCGACCGGGCCGACGACCTGTTCAACGTGATGGAAGGCGCGATCGAGGGCCGCACCAGGCCGGTGATGGCGACCTTCGACTGCCGCATGATCGGCGTGTTCCACACCACGCGCCAGCCGATGCGCGGCTTCGTCGACAAGCTCTCGTCGATGGAAGGCAAGGACGGCGTGCTGTCGCTTTCGGTGGCGCACGGCTTCCCGTGGTCGGACATCCGGGAGATGAGCAGCCGCATCATCGCCATCACCGACAACGACAAGCCCAAGGCGGAGAAGCTCGCCCGCGAACTCGGCCTGGAATTCTTCGCCATGCGCGAGAAAACGCAGCCACCCTATGTCACGCTCGAGGCAGCGATGGCGCGCGTCTCCTCGCACAACCTGCCCAAGCCGATGGTGCTGGCCGACGTGTCGGACAATGCCGGCGGCGGCGCGGCGTCGGATTCGACTTTCATCCTTCGGGCCCTGCTTGACCGCAAGGTGAAGGACGCGGCGATCGCCATGTTCTGGGATCCCGGCGCGGTGAAGCTCGCCTTCGAGGTCGGCGAAGGCGCCGAACTCGACATCCGGCTCGGCGGCAAGCTCGGGCCGCAGTCCGGCCCGCCGATCGACGCGCGCGCCCGGGTGCTGAAACTCGCGACCGACGTCACCATCCAGTTCGGCGGTGCCCGCAAGGGCACCAATCCGATCGGCGACGTGGCCGCCCTGCAGATCGAGGGGGTCACGGTGATCGTCAACACCAAGCGCAGTCAGTGCCACAGCCTCGACTGCTTCACCAAGCTCGGCATCGATCCCTCGGCCAAGAAGGTCGTGGTGGTGAAGTCGATGCAGCACTTCCACGCCGCCTACGCGCCGATCGCCAGCGAGGTCGTCTACGTTGCGGCGCCCGGCGCTCTGGTGCCGGACTGGTCGCTGCTGCCCTACAAGAAAGCCGACAAGACGCAGTGGCCGTTCGTCGCCAACCCGCACGCGGGCTAGCTGTGATCGGGCGACACGTGCTTTACATAGCTGCCGACCGAGAAGCCCACGCCGGCGAAGACCCCAAGCGACCGTTCGACGACGACGTTATCGAGATCGACAGCGTTTTTGTGCGCCGTCGAAGAAGTGAGGCGAAGATCCCGTCGACGGCGCGCGTGGCAAATGTAAGCATCCATACGTGATCGGGGGATCCATGATACGCGCGCTCATTTCGGCCATCCTCGTCATGGCGCTCATCGGCTGCAGCCCCGCGCCGTCTGCTCCATCGGCCACCACGCCGACCCATGCAACGGCACCCGGCCCCGCGAATACCGCGGACCTCGCCTACTGCGGCAAGCTCGCGTCCCTTTATGAGAGATACGGCAGCGCGCAGGACCGGCGCGGCGAGGATTTCGACTCCGGCGTCACCGAAGCCATCAATCAGTGCCATTCGGGAAATACTGTCGCCGGGATCGCCACGCTCGAACGCCGGCTGAAGGACCAAGACATTTCCCTGCCGCCGCGGTAGGAGTGAGGCCTATGGAGCAGCAACTCGATTGGCGCAAGGCAAGCGCCGCGCGCGGCCTCAGGATCGAGGATCTCGCGCCTTGTATCGGCACATCGATTGAGGGTGTCGATCTCGATGACGAGCACGATGCCGAGATGGTCGCCATCATCCGCGCTGCCTGTGTGGAACGCACGCTGCTCGTGTTCCGCGGCCAGACCGAGCTTCCACCTGCCGGCTACCTCGCCTTCGCGCAGCGCTTCGGTGGCCGGCCCGACCTGCATTCCCTGCGCCACTATTGCCTGCCCGAGCACCATGAAATCTTCGTGGTCGGCAACGTGCACGAGAAGGAGGCCAACACTGGATCCCCGCGCGTCGGTCTGAACTGGCACACCGACCACTACCATCTGCCCGAGCCCGGGCTGTTCACCTACCTGCATGCCATCGAAGTCCCGCCCGGCCAGGGCGACACGCGCTACGCCAATGGCATCGCCGCCTACGAGGCGCTGGCGCCGCAAATGCAGGAGCGGATCGAGGGCTTGCGCGTGCTGCACAGCCGGGCGCGGCTGTTCAAGAACCTGTTTCCCGAGGCGACCGAACAGGAGATGGAGGCCGAGCGGCGCAAGATACCCGACGTCGTGCACCCGCTGGTGCGTACGCACCCCGAGCTCAAGCGCCGCGGGCTCTATCTCGGCGGCGAATGGGGTTCCTGCATTGCCGGCCTCGACGAGGGCGAGGCGCAGGAACTCTACGACGCGCTGCTCCAGCACATGATCCAGGACCGCTTCTGCTACCGCCACCGCTGGCAGCCGGGCGATGTGTTGATGTCGGACAATCGCTGCAGCCTGCATCGCGCCAGCGAATGGGACGAGGCGGCCTACGTGCGGCGCCTGCACCGCATCATCATGATCGACGATCAAGCGCCCAGTTGACCGTCGCAGGGCGCCCCAGGACGCCTGAAAAGCGCGATGTTTCAGGCCGTTTACAGAGCCCGGGCCCGCTGGTATGGTCCGCCGCGTCGCGGCCGGAGAAGGTCGTTTTGTCGTATTGAATCAACGACTTAACGGAGACCGCCCGGCGCCCAAGGACGCGGACATGGTCGCGATATGAAGATACTCACCGGCAACAGCAATCGTCCGCTGGCGGAAGCCATTTCCGCCAAGCTGGCGCTGCCACTCGTGAAGGCCAATATCCGCCGCTTCTCCGACAACGAGATCTTCGTCGAGATCCTGGAGAATGTGCGCGGCGAGGACGTGTTCGTCATCCAGTCGACGAGCTTTCCGGCCAACGACCATCTGATGGAACTGCTGATCACCATCGATGCGCTGCGCCGCAGCTCGGCGCGCCGCATCACCGCGGTGATGCCCTACTACGGCTACGCCCGTCAGGACCGCAAGACCGCCGGCCGCACGCCGATCTCGGCCAAGCTGGTCGCCAACCTGATCACCAACGCCGGAGCACACCGTGTCCTGACGCTCGACCTGCACGCCGAGCAAATCCAGGGCTTCTTCGACATCCCGCTCGACAACCTCTATGCCGGGCCGGTGTTCA
>CAZHQA010000046.1:0-17804 GCA_964533955.1 uncultured Reyranella sp.
GATGCCGGCAAGGGTGGCTCGCCCGACGGGTTCCGCGTCGATATCGACGGCAACCTGTGGTGCGGCTGGGGTATGGGAAGCGACGACCTCGACGGTGTGCGCATCTTCAATGCCAGGGGCAAGCCGATCGGGCATATCGACCTTCCCGAACGCTGCGCCAACGTCTGCTTCGGCGGGCTCTACCGCAACCGGCTGTTCATGGCGGCCAGCCATTCGCTCTACGCGCTCTACGTGAACACACAGGGCGTCGCCGGCGGCTGAACCCGGACAGCACGTCATGCAAGGCGTTGATTCGCGATATGCGTGGTGGCGGCTCGCTGCCGCCATGATGCTGAGCGCTTTCGGCGCCGTCGGCATGTGGGGCGTGGTGGTGGTGTTTCCGGCCCTGCAGGCCGAGTTCGGCGCCTCGCGCGCCGAGGTCTCGTTCTCCTATACGACCACCATGCTGGGGTTCGGCGCAGGCGCCATCGTGTTCGGCCGCATGATCGACACGCGTGGCGCCTTCGCGACCATGGTGCTGTCCACCCTGCTCCTGTCCGCGGGCTATGCCGTCAGCGCACTGGCACCCGATCTGTGGGTGTTCGCCGCGACCCAAGGCGTGTTGATCGGCTTCGGCTCGGCCGCCGCCTTCATCCCGCTGGTTGCCGACACGTCGCACTGGTTCGTGAAGGCCCGCGGCCTCGCCATGGGGATCTGCGCCTCGGGCAACTACATCGGCGGCGCGGCCTGGCCCAAGCTCACCGACATCCTGATCCGAAGCTACGATTGGCGCACGGCCTACCTGATCATTGCCGCGGCATGCCTCGTCGGAATGCTGCCGCTCTGCCTCGTGCTTCGGCCGCGCTCGCCGGCCCATGGCGCCGGCGCTTCCGGGGCCGCGCCGCATTCGGCGCGCGCGCTCGGCCTGTCGCCCAACGGGCTGCAGCTGTGGCTTGGCATCGCGGGCATCGGCTGCTGTGTCGCGATGGCGATGCCGCAGGTCCATATCGTCTCCTACTGCGTCGACCTCGGGTACGGCTCTGCACGCGGCGCGGAGATGCTGGCGATCATGACCCTGCCCGCCATCATCAGCCGCATCGGCTCGGGCTGGCTTGCCGACCGGATCGGTGGCCTGCGCACGCTGCTGCTGGGCTCGACCGCGCAGGCCGTGTCGCTGTTTGGCTACCTGGTGGCCGACGGTCTGGTCTCGCTCTACGTCGTTTCGGCGCTGTTCGGCCTGGTCCAGGGCGGCATCATCCCGAGCTACGGCGTGATCGTGCGCGAGTATTTCTCGCCCAGGGAAGCAGGCGCGCGCATGGGCATCGCCATCTCGATAACCATCATCGGCATGGCGGGCGGCGCGTGGATGGGCGGCATGCTGTTCGACCTCACCGGCTCCTATCGCGCCGCCTTCATCAACGGCATCGCCTGGAATGCACTGAACGCCGCCATCGTCTGGTGGCTCTTGACGCGGCAGAACCGGCGACTTGTCTTCGCCTGATGGTCAAAATGTCCCTGATCGACTCTGCCTATGCCTGGCGCCGGCTGGCCGCCAGTGTGGCCCTCAGCACGCTGGGCGGCATAGGCATGTGGTGCCTGGCCGTCGCGTTGCCCGCCGTGCAGGCCGATCTCGGGATCAGCCGTTCCGACATCTCCTTCGCCTATTCCATGAACATGATCGGCTTCTTCGTCGGCGGCATTGCCGTGGGACGGCTGGTCGACCGACGCGGCATCGTCTTCGCCTCGATCGTGAGCGCGCTGGGTCTTGCCGCCGGATTTGCCCTCGCTCCGGCAACCTCGTCGCTGGTCCTGTTCGCGGCTGCCCAGGTGCTGATCGGCTTCAGTGCAGCCGCGACCTTCGCGCCGTTGATCGCCGATATCTCGCACTGGTTCGAGAAGCGCCGTGGCGTCGCGGTCGCCATCGCCGCCTCAGGCAACTACATCGCGGGCGCCATCTGGCCGCCGATCGTCGAGTTCATGATCCGCGACCATGGCTGGCGGACCACCTACTGGTCGGCGGCAGCCCTTTGTCTTGCCACCATGATCCCGCTGGCGCTGACACTGCGCCGCCGCGCACCGGACCACGAGGAGACGCAGGCCGCCGCGGTCGCACATCGTTCGCAGGCAGCGCTCGGCCTGTCGCCCAACGGTCTGATGGCGCTGCTCATGCTGGCCGGCCTCTCCTGCTGTGTCGCCATGTCGATGCCACAGGTCCATATCGTCGCCTATTGCGCCGACCTGGGTTACGGCGCGGCGCGGGGTGCACAGATGCTGTCGCTGATGCTGGGCTTCGGCATCGTGAGCCGCGTCGGCTCGGGTTGGCTGGCCGACCGGGTCGGCGGTGCCATGACGCTGCTGATCGGCTCGACCCTGCAATGCCTCGCCCTGATCTTCTATCTCGTCGACAACTCCCTGACCTCGCTTTATCTGACCTCCGCGCTGTTCGGGCTGTTCCAGGGCGGCATCGTGCCATCCTACGCGATCATCGTCCGCGAATACTTCCCGCCGCGCGAGGCGGCGACGCGGGTCGGCCTCGCCGTCTCCACCACGGTGCTCGGCATGGCGCTGGGCGGCTGGATGGGCGGGGTACTGTTCGACATGACGGGCTCGTACCGCGCCGCCTTCATCAATGGTATTGCCTGGAACGTGCTCAACGCCGCCATCGCCTGGTGGCTGCTGAGCCGCCAGATGCGGCATGCCGCGCCGGCCTGAAGGAGTTCGTCATGCGCATTGTCGCCATTCGCGACATCGTTTCGCCAATACGTTCCAACATCGCCAACGCCTATATCGACTTCAGCCAGATGACGGCCTCGGTCGTGGCGGTGGTTACCGACCTCAAGGTCGAGGGCAAGCCGGTGGTCGGCTACGGATTCAACTCCAACGGCCGCTACGCCCAGCACGGCCTGTTGGGCGAGCGCTTCATCGGCCGACTGTCGGGCGCCAAGCCCGAGTCGCTGCTCGACGACGAAGGCCTGATCGATCCGGCGAAGTGCTGGAAGGCCATGATGGCCAACGAGAAGCCGGGCGGACACGGCGAGCGCTCGGTGGCGGTCGGCGTGCTCGACATGGCGCTGTGGGATGCTGTGGCCAAGGCCAAGCGCGTGCCGCTGTGGAGGCTCCTTGCCGATCGCTACAACCACGGCAAGGCGGACGACAAGGCGTGGGTCTACGCTGCCGGCGGCTACTATTATCCAGGCAAGGATCTCGAGGGCCTGCAGGACGAGATGAAGCACTATCTCGATCTCGGCTATTCCTGCGTGAAGATGAAGGTAGGAGGCGTGCCTCTCGCCGAGGATCTCAAGCGCATCGAGGCCGTGCTGAAGATCGTCGGCGCCGGCGATCGGCTGGCCGTCGACGTCAACGGCAAGTTCGACCTGCCGACCGCCATCGAATTCGGCCGCGCGATCGAGGGATTCAACTTGCGTTGGTACGAAGAGCCTCTCGATCCGCTCGACTACCTGGCGCACGCGGCGCTCGCCACGCAGTATGGCCCGCCCCTCGCTACCGGCGAGAACCTCTTCTCCATGCAGGACGCTCGCAACCTGATCCGCCACGGCGGCCTGCGGCCCGATCGCGATATCCTGCAGTTCGACCCGGCGCTGTCCTATGGCCTGGTCGAATACCTGCGCACCATCGACATGCTGAAGCAGAACGGCTGGTCGCCGCGGCGCTGCGTGCCGCACGGCGGGCACCAGTTCGCGCTCAACATCGCGGTCGGCCTGCAGTGCGGCGGCAACGAGTCCTATCCTCAGGTCTTCGCGCCGTTCGGCGGCTTCTCCGACGATTGTCCGGTCGTCGACGGCCGCGTCGCGATGCCGGACGCGCCGGGCATCGGCTTCGAGCGCAAAGCCGATTTGTGGGCGGTCATGAAGGATGTAGCCTGAGGGCGCTCAGTCCGGCCTCAGAAGCTTCTTGTCGATGAGCTCGGCGACGTTGGCTTCGTCCGCTTTCAGCGCCTCGGTGAACTGCTCCGGCGTCGAGGGCCGCACGATCGCACCGAGCTCACGCAGACGCCTGTCGGCGACCTCGTCCTTCAGCCCCGCCACCACCGCACGGTTGAGCCGCTCGATGATCGGCTTGGGGGTTTCCAGCCGGGCGAAAACGCCGGCGGTGGTGCCGCCTTCGAACGGCGTGTAGCCCGCCTCCTTCAGAGTCGGCACGTCGGGCAGGTCCGGGATGCGCTCCAGCCCGAAGTTCATCAGCGGCCGGAGCTTGCCCGCCTTGATGTGCGGCATCGAGCTGGTGAGCTGGTCGGCGAAGCAATCGATATTGCCCGCCAGCAGGTCGTTGATGCCCGGCCCCGAGCCGCGGTAGGGGACGATGTTGAACTTGATGCCCTCGTTGAGCTGCATGCGCAGGATGGCGACGTGGTTGGTCGTGCCGTTGCCCGAATGGCCGATGGTCACGGTGCCAGGCTTGGCCCTGACCTCGCCGATCAGCGCCTTGATGTCGGGGAAGCGGCCGTCCGCCCGGGCCACGATCAGGGTCGGCGCCGTTGTCAGGATGCTCACCGGCGCCAGCACCTGCAGCATCTGCGGCTTGCCCGCGAAAATCGGTGCGACATACCCCACGGTAAAGCTGGCCATCACGATCGTGTAGCCATCGGCCGGCGCGTTGACCGCCGCCTCGAGTCCGACCACGCCACCTGCTCCCGGCCTGTTGTCGATCAGCACGGTCTGGCCGAGCTCGCGTCCCATCGGGTCGGCAACGATGCGCGAGGTGACGTCGTAATTCCCTCCCGGCGCGAAAGGGATGATCCAGCGGATCTGCTTGGACGGAAATGTGTCGGCTCGGGCCGATGGCGCCAAGCCGACGCTGGTGCCGGCCGCCGTGGCGCCAAGCACCGTGAAGAATTCGCGTCGCCGGATGTTCATGCCTTCACTATCGACAAGCCGGAAAGACCACGTCAACGATGGCATTCCGATGCCCGAACATCAGACGCCGCTGATCGCCACTATCGCTGCCGGTCTCATGCTGGCCTATCTGTTCGGCCTGGTCGCCCACCGGCTGCGCATCCAGCCGCTGGTGGGCTACCTCGTCGCAGGCGTCGTTGTCGGGCCCTTCACGCCAGGCTTCACCGCCGATCCGGCACTGGCCGCCGAACTGGCGGAGATCGGCATCATCCTGCTGATGTTCGGTGTCGGCCTGCATTTCTCGCTGAAGGACCTGGTGGCCGTCGCCCACATCGCGGTGCCGGGTGCGATCGGCCAGATCGTCGTCGTCACCCTGATCGGGGCGGGGCTCGGTCGTTTCCTGGGTTGGTCGTGGCCAGCCAGTCTGGTCTTCGGCCTCACTCTCTCCGTCGCGAGCACGGTCGTCATGATCCGCGCCCTTCAGGACCGCCATCTCCTCGAGGCCGAGCGCGGCCGGATCGCGGTCGGCTGGCTCGTGGTGGAGGACCTGGTCACCATCGTGGCACTGGTCCTGCTGCCGACCTTCGCGATGGCCACGCACGAGCCGATGCCGCTCAGCCGGCTCGGCTTTGCCATTCTGGTGACCCTGGTCAAGGTCGGCGTATTCGTCGCCGTCATGCTGGTCGTCGGGCGACGACTCATTCCCTGGCTGATGCATCACACCGCCCATACCGGATCGCGCGAGCTGTTCCGCCTTGCCGTCTATGCCATTGCGATCGGTGTGGCCTTTGGTGCTGCCAAGTTGTTCGATGTCTCTTTTGCGCTCGGTGCCTTCTTCGCCGGTGCGATGATGGGCGAGAGCACGCTCAGCCAGCAGGCCACCGAGGAGGCGCTTCCCCTGCGCGACGCCTTCGCCGTGCTGTTCTTCGTCTCGGTGGGCATGCTGGTCGATCCTCAGGTCTTCGTCGACGCGCCGCTCGCCCTGCTCGCGACCGTCGGCATCATCGTTGTCGCCAAGGCCGTCATGGCCTGGCTGATTGTTCGGGCCTACGGGCGGCCGTCGGCCACGGCCCTCACCGTCGCGGCCGGGCGGGCGCAGATTGGCGAATTCTCCTTCATCATGATCGGGCTCGGGATCGACCTTGGCCTGGTCCCGCCGCAGGCTCGCGCGCTGGTCCTCGCGGGCGCCATCATCTCGATCGTCATCAACCCGCTGATGTTCAAACTGATGGTGCGACGCCCGCCCGTCGAGGCGAAGCCGGCGGCTCCGTCGCGGCCGGCGGGTCATGATGTCGTGGTCGGCTATGGCCGCGTCGGCTCGCTGATCGGCGCGGCTCTGGCGCGCGAAGGTGGGCGCGTGGTCGTGATCGAGACCGGCGAAGAGAGCCTGGAACGAGCCCGCCGCGACGCCGCCGAGACCTTCATCGGCAACGCCGCCGACCCGGAAGTCCTGGCCAGCGCCGACCTCAAGGCGGCGCGCCGTCTGTTCGTCACCATTCCCGAGCCGTTCGAGGCCGGACAGGTCGTCCAGCAGGCGCGTGCCATCAATCCCACGCTCGACATCCTGGCACGCGCCCACACCGACGCAGCCGTCGAGCATCTCTCCGGACTGGGCGCCAGCCTGGTCGTGCTGGGCGAGCGCGAGATCGCCGAGCGCATGATCGAGCGCGCGCGCGGCAGCTGACGTCTTCTCGCCGCCTGCAGCATGAGACATCGACAAGGGTCTTCTGCTCGCCGACGCCCGTCATGCGGCTGTACCTCGCTACATCCGCGAACATAATGGCGGCAAGGCGACGGTTGCCGGCGGAATCGGCCGTCGAGATGGTCGTGGCCTTCCTTACAGATAGACCGCCTTCATCTGCGCATCGGCATACCGACCGCCCGCGGCCGCGCCCGGTGGCATTGCCGCGGACAGCTTGGCGACGTCGTCAGCCGACAGGGCGACATCGAGCGCACCCATGTTCTCGTCGACCCGCGCGCTGCGCTTGGTGCCGGGGATCGGCACGATGTCGTCGCCCTGCGCCAAAAGCCAGGCAAGCGCCACCTGCCCCGTCGTGCAGCCTTTGGCCTTTGCCATCGCTTCAATCGCCGCGACGAACTTCAGATTGCGAGAGAGGTTGTCGGCATCGAACCGAGGATGCCGGCCGCGTCCGTCGCCTTCCGGAATGTCGGACAACCCCTTCACGGAGCCGGTCAGCAGACTGCGGCCGAGCGGCGAATAGGCGACATAGGAAATGCCGAGCGGACGGGTGGTGGCGAGCGTCTCTTCGGCATGCTGGCGATAGAGCAGCGAATACTCGCTTTGCACCGCCGCGATCGGGTAGGTCTTGTGGGCGCGGCGGATGGTTTCCGGCTTGGCCTCGCTCAAGCCGAGTGCCCTGACCTTGCCCGCCTTCACCAGCTCGCCCATGGCGCCGACGGTATCCTCGATCGGCACCGACGGGTCGACACGATGCTGATAGTAGACGTCGATGACGTCGACGCCGAGACGCTTGAGGCTGGCGTCACAGGCCTGCTTCACGTAGTCGGGCCGGCCGTCGACGGCATTGGCGCCGCCGGGTTGCTGCGTTTGGCCGAACTTGGTGGCGAGCACGACCTTGTCCCGCCGCCCACCGGCCAGCGCCTTGCCCAGCAAGGTTTCGTTGTGGCCCCACCCGTACATGTCGGAGCTGTCGAGGAAATTGACACCGCGATCGATGGCGTGCTGGACAACCTTGATACTCTCGGCATCGTCGCCCTTGCCGTAGGCGCCCGACAGGGACATGCAACCGAGCCCCACCGGAAAGACCTGGAGATCGCTGCCGCCGAGCTGGCGTGGGGCCTTCGTAACAGTGACGGTCATGGGAATTCCTCTCTAAGGGGGCGGACGCTACCACGCGCGTTGACACCGCGTGCAACGCTCGGCACGTTCGCCTGAATAAACGACCATTAACGAGGAAGCGATCATGACGACGCTCAAGCTCCGCCGCCGCTATTTCACCGCCGGAGCTGTCGCGGGGGCGGCATCGATGGGAATCCCGGCCTTTGCGCAAGGTGAGCCGATAAAGGTCGGGGTGATCGTTCCGCTCTCCGGTCCTGCCGGGCCGAACGGACAGGGCGTGTTCCACGCCGTCCAGGTCGCGGCCGAGATGGTCAATGCCAGGGGCGGCGTGATGGGCCGCAAGCTCGCCGTCATCGGCAAGGACGACGAGAGCACGCCGGCCGTCGGCGTCACGCGCGCCAACGAGATGGTCGGAGAGAAGGTGGCGCTGGTGATCGAGGGCTGGAACAGCCCGGTGACGCTCGCCATGCAGCCGGTGCTGGCTCGCGCCGAGATCATGGACATCACGGCGGTGTCGAAGGCCGATCCGATCGTCGCCGGTACGGTCAATCCCTATGCCGTGCGCATCAACAGCTCGAACGGCCAGGACGGCTCGGTGATTGCCGACATCCTGGCCAACCACCTTGGCGCCAAGCGGATCGGCTTCCTCACGCAGAACGACGCTTACGGCAACGGTGCCCAGGCCGTGATCGAGGCCGAGCTGCAGAAGATCGGCAAGCCCTGGGAGAAGGTCGTCGTCGAGCAATTCCCCTTCAAGCAAACCGACTTCCGCGTCAGCCTCGCCAACGTCAAGCAGGCCAAGCCGGACGCCGTGGTCGGCATCAACGCCGCCGAATCGGCCGGCATGCCGGCGCTGATCCAGCAGTACCGCCAGGCCGGGGTCGATGGCACGTTCGTCGGCGCAGTCGGCACCATCCTGCCGACGGTGTTCAGGATCGCGGGCGAAGCGATGACCGGCGTGGTTTCGGCCGATATCTATTTCCCCGACCTGC
The DNA here is from genome assembly GCA_964533955.1 of uncultured Reyranella sp. Classification (GTDB taxonomy): domain Bacteria; phylum Pseudomonadota; class Alphaproteobacteria; order Reyranellales; family Reyranellaceae; genus Reyranella. The sequence goes on from CAZHQA010000046.1 coordinate 8,646, forward strand.
CGCCGTTCGATGGCATCAAGGAAAATCTCGATTTCATCGCCGCCTTCAAGAAGGCGCACAATCAGGTGCCGGACAAGGGCGACGCGCTCGGCGCGCAGGCGCTGCTGGTCTGGGCGTCGGCTGCCAATGCCACCAAGAGCCTCGACCGCAAGACCGTGGCAGAAGCCATCCGCGGCAAGACCATCACGGGCACCATCTTCGGCGACATGGGCTTCGAGGCCAACGGCCAAGCCAGGCACAAGGCCACGCTGTTCAAAGTCACCGACGGCAAGAGCGCGAAGCTCGAGGTCTTGAAGTAGCTTGGCGCTTCTTCGCGTCGAGAAGCTGACAGTCCGCTACGGCGCGCTCACCGCGCTCGCCGACATGTCGTGGCAGGTCGAGGCGGGCGAGATCCTCGGCATCATCGGCCCCAACGGCGCCGGCAAAAGCTCGTGCTTCGCCGCCGTCACCCACGCCGTGCGCCGCAGCGGTACGGTCTGGCTGGCAGACGAGGACATCACCGGCCTGCCGACCCATGAGCTGGCGCGGCGCGGCTTGCGGCGCACTTTTCAGCAGAACGCCTTTTTCGGCGAGCTGACGCTGCTGGAAAACGCCATGGCCGCCATGCTGCGCGAACATTCGACGTCGCTGGCCCGCTCGATCGGGATGCCGTGGCGGGAGCGAGCCTCCCGCCGCCGTGCCGAAGTGGCCGCGGCCGATCTGCTGATCGCCTTCGGCATCGGTCCGGATGACCACGGCAAGCGGCCAGGCGACATCGCATACGGCACGCAGCGCCTTCTGTCGGTCGTGCTGGCCTACGGCGCCGGAGCGCGTGCCTTGCTGATCGACGAGCCGGCCGCAGGGACCGGCGGCACCGACATGCGTCGGCTGGCCGATCTCCTGGTCGACCTGCGCCGCCGCGGCGTCGCCGTGGTGGTCATCGAGCATCACATGGACCTGATCATGGCGATCGCCGACCGGATCGTGGTGATCGACCAGGGTCGCAAGCTGGCCGAGGGAACGCCGACCGAGGTGCAGCGCGACCCCAGGGTGCTTGAGGCCTATCTCGGGCGGGCGGCATGACCAATGCGCTCGACGCCAGCGGCATCTCGGTGCGCTACGGCGGCAACCTCGCCGTCGACGGCGTCGATGTCGCCGTGCCGGCCGGCAAGATGATCGGCATGGTAGGCGCCAATGGCGCCGGCAAGAGCACGCTGATCAACGCGCTTGCCGGCTGGTCGCGCGGCGCACCGCTAGTGCGCGGCACGGTCAAGCTTGCCGGCCGGTCGATGGACGGCCTGCCGTCCCATCGCCGCGCCGCCGACGGCCTGGTGCTGGTGCCGGAGGGCAAGGGCATCTTCGGCGACCTCACCGTCACCGAGAATCTGGCCCTGGTGCGGCCGCCGGCCGATGTGACCGGTCGGCATCTCTTTACGATGGAGGAGATCCACGAGCTGTTCCCGCGGCTTGCCGAACGGCGCAACCACAAGGGCGGCATGTTGTCGGGCGGCGAACGGCAGATGGTGGCGGTGAGCCGGGCGCTGCGCGCTGCGCCCAAGGTGCTGCTGCTGGACGAGCCGTCGGCCGGGCTGGCGCCGCGGCTGGTCTACGAACTGCTGGACACGATGCGCAAGCTGGTCGATCGCGGCCTGTCGCTGCTGCTGGTCGAGCAGAACGTGCGCGCAACGCTCGAACTGGTCGACGAGCTCTACCTGCTGGAGCGCGGCAAGGTTGTCGCCAAGGGGCCGGCACCGGCGATGAAGAACGACCCGCGCATCCTAGAGGCCTATCTCGGAAGCCTGAGCGCATGAACCTGGTGCAACAGCTGATCAACGGCCTGGTGCTGGGATCCGGCTACGCCCTGATTGCGATCGGCTGGACCGTGCTGCTGGGTGCGGCGCGGCTGGTCAATTTCGCTCACGGCCAGCTCTACATGCTGGGCGCGTTCCTCGCCTGGTCGGTCATGGCCAAGCTCGGGGTCAACTACTTCGTCGCCGTGCCGATCGCGGTGCTGGCGCTCGGCCTGCTCGGCGTGGTGCTGCAGGCCATGATGCTGCGGCTGGTGATGCAACAAAACCTTACCAGCCTGATGATCGTAACCCTGGGCTTCGGCTACGTCTTCCAGGGCGGCGCGGCGCGCATCTTCGGCGGCGATCCGGAGCGTTTCATCAGCCCGTTGCAGGGCACCAACATCCGCTTCGGCGAACTGTGGTTCACCTGGCAGGACGTGCTGACCCTCGTCTGCACGCTGCTGTTGTTCGGCGGACTGTGGCTGGTGCTGAACCGCACGCGGCTCGGCGCTCTGGTGCGCTCGGTCGCCGAGGATCCCAAGCTGGCGCAACTCTTCGGAATCAATGCCGCGCGGGTCTATATCGGCGTCTTCGTCTTCGAATGCGCCGCGGTCGCGCTGGGCGCCGGCCTGGTGGCGCCGCGCAGCCCGATCCTGGCCAGCATGGGCTTCGACGAGGTCATTCTGACATTCGTCGTCGTCGTGCTGGGCGGCATCGGCAGCGTCGGCGGCAGCCTGCTGGCGGGCTTCGGGCTCGGCATGTTCACCGCCTTGTTCGGTGCACTGGTCTCGCCCGCCTACACCACGGCGGCGGCGTTCGCGCTCCTGCTGGCGGTTCTGGTCGCGCGGCCGCGCGGGCTGGGCGCGCGATGAACGCCATCGCCACGCCCGCCGCTCTCATCCTGGCGGCGCTCGGCTATTTCGTGCCGTCGGTCGCGGGCGGCGCCCCTGCCGTCTATGCCGCCTGCACCACCATTGCCATCCTGGCGGTGATGGCCTACGGCGCCGACCTGATCCTGTCCTATCTGGGCGAGGTCAGCCTCGGCCACACCATCTTCTGGGCGGCCGGCGGCTATGCCGCCTCAATGCTGGCGGTGAATGCCGGTTGGAACGGCTGGCAGACCGCCGGTGCCGCCATTGTCGTGGCGCTTGTCCTGGCCGGCGCGCTGGGGCTCGCGACCTTGCGGACCCGCGAGTTCGTATTCTCGCTCGTGACCTACGCCGCCGCGGTGGTGGCCATGGAAGTCGCCTTCAACTGGTCCTTCCTCGGCGGTTCCGACGGAATCGTCGGTGTGCCGCCCCTGCAGCTGACGGTGTTCGGCAAGGGCATTTCCGGCGCCGGGAACGACACTCTCTGGCCGGTGGCGTGGGCCCTGCTGATGCTGACGTTGCTGTTCATCCAGCGCTTCCGGCAGTCGCGGCTCGGCACCAGCGCGCTGATGGTCCAGATGAACCCCGATCTCGCCCAGGCGCTGGGCGTCGATTCGCGCGCCGTGCGCTTCCTCGTGTTCGTCGCCTCGGCGCCGATCTCGGCGCTCGCCGGCTGGCTTTATGCCTATCAGCGGGCCTATGTCGGACCCGACATGTTCGAGAGCTACTTCCTGGTGCTGATGCTGACCGCCATCGTGGTGGTCGGCCGGCGCCTGCTGCTGGGGCCGCTGATCGGCACCGCGCTGATCATCGTCCAGCAGAGCTTTTTCTCGATCGGCGGCGACGGCGACAAGATCATCCTGGGCACCGTGCTCGCGGCTATTCTGCTGCTGTGGCCGAGTGGCCTGATCGGTCTATGGAACGTCCTGAGAAGGCCGCCAGCGAACGTTCGATCGCCGAGCGCTCCAGCCCATCGACGATAAAGACCAGCCGCGAGCGCCGGTCCGCGTCGGGCCATCCCGCCATATGGATCGGCGGGTGGACAAGGTGCTGCACACCGTGCACGGCAACCGGCGTGTCCGTTCCGGCCACATTGAGGATGCCCTTCACGCGCAGCACTTTCTCGCCGTGCCGATGGAGCAGCATGGTCAGCCACACGCCGAACATCGTCCAATCGAGCACGCCGTCGAACGCCAGGGCAAAGGCATGAACAGACCCGTGCGGGATCGCTTCCGCCGCCGGAAAGGCTCGCAGCAGCGAATGACGGCGGTCGTCGAACAGGGCGGCCGCCTCGACGTCCTGCTCAGCCGGACGCCACAGCGGCGCATCGGGATTGAGCCGCCGGATCTGCTCGACCAGTGCGTCGCATGCCGGCGCAAGATCGGTCTTGGTCAGGACCAGCCTGTCCGCCACGGCGACCTGCTTGAGGCTCTCGGGCCGGTCGAGCCCGTTCACAGCGTCGATCGTCGTGATGACGTTCCCCAGGCGAAAATGGTGTCGCAGCACGGGATCGGCCTGCACCGTCGACAGGATGGGGAAGGGATCGGCGAGGCCCGAACTCTCGACCACGAGGCGGCGGAAGGCCGGCACCACGCCACGCTCGCGCCTGGAATGGAGATCCTTGATCGCCGCCGATAGTTCGCCGCGAATGGTGCAGCACAGGCAACCCGATGGCAGCAGTACCACCGTGTCGTCGATGCGCTCCAGCAGGTGATGATCGAGGCCGACCTCGCCGAATTCGTTGATCAGTACCGCCGTGTCGCTGAGCGCCGGATCGGCGAGAAGACGCTGCAGCAACGTGGTCTTGCCCGAGCCGAGGAAGCCCGTGATCAGGTTGACCGGCGTGAACTCAACCATGGACCGCCTCGAGGCGGCCGATCACTGCCGGATCGAGCGGATCGCAGGGCCGGCCGAGCAGCTTCTCGGCCGCGGCCCAGAGATGGGCGAGATTGTCGACGAGCTCGGTCTTGCCGGTCGCCGTCGAGAGCACGTAGGACGCGCCCTGCCAGTCCGACAGGGTGAGGCCCCAGTGGCCCAGCACTTTCTGGGCGCATGCCACCCTGTGGAAGCGCTCCCGCCGTCGCTGCAGCGAATCGACGTTGCGCGTGAACACACCCGGCCGTGCCGCCGCATCGGTCCAATGACCGTCCCCGCCCAGCACGCCGCACAGCGCGCACATGCCGGCTACCTCGCGCGCGGAAAGCGCCTGGCGAAGTCGTCGGCCATCTCGTTCATGGTCACGAACTTCACGCCGGGATGGCCGATCATGTAGTGGTAGAGCCGCTCCAGCATCATCAGCACGTGCGGCCGGCCCGACACGTCGGGATGGATGGTCATGGGAAACACCGCGTAGTCGTGCTCGCGGTAGACCCAGTCGAACTGGTCGCGCCACATCTCCTCGATGTCGCGCGGGTTCACGAAGCCGTGGCTGTTGGGCGACTTCTTGATGAACATCATCGGCGGCAGGTCGTCGAGATACCAGCTCGCCGGGATCTCGATCAGGCCGGTCTCCCGGCCGCGCCTCAGCGGCACCATCCACTCGGCCGGCTTCTTGGCGTAGTCGATCTTGGTCCAGCTGTCGCCGACCCGCACGTAGTAGGGCGTGTGATCGTTGTGCATCAGCGAATGGTCGTACTTGATGCCGCGCTCGAGCAGGAGTTCGTTGGTGACCGGCGAAAACTCCCACCATGGCGCGACATAGCCGGTCGGGCGCTTGCCGGAGAGCTGGGTGACGAGATCGATGCACTTGTCGAGGATCTCGGTCTCCTGCTCGCGCGTCATGGCGATCGGGTTTTCGTGACTGTAGCCGTGGATGCCGATCTCGTGGCCGGCGTCGGCGACGGCCTTCATTTCCTTCGGGAATGTCTCGATCGAATGGCCGGGGATGAACCACGTGGTCTTGATGCCGAGCCGTTCGAACATCTTGAGCAGGCGCGGGCTGCCGACTTCACCCGCGAACAGGCCGCGCGAGATGTCGTCCGGCGAGTCCTCGCCGCCATAGCTGCCGAGCCAGCCAGCGACGGCATCGACATCGACGCCGAAGCCGCACAAAATCTGTTTTGTCATCTTGGAGCTCCTCCGGGTTCAGGACCGCGGAAGCAGCAAAAAGCGTTCCGGACAAGGTCCGGAACGCCAGATCATCCTCGAACTTTTTTAGGTCCGCCCCCAAATCACGGAGCGGCAGCTTGTTGCTACAGACCCGAGACGGTCGTCGACGAACCGATGCTGCGCTCGCGGAACTGCGAGGTCACCCGTTCCTTGGTGCTCACGGGCTTGCCCGCAGGCCTCGCCGCCTCGGTGATCGCAAACGGCTCGCTCTGAGCCGAGCTGGTGCGCGCCACCGCGACACCTTGAAGGACGCTGGCCGTACCGAAGGTCACGACCAGTGCGACTACAAGCATAGTCGCTGCTAGAAGTAGATGACGCATCCCACACACCTTCCCAGACTTCGCCGGCCCCGGACCCACCCAAGACCAGCCTCTACAGCGGCACCGAGACACCCACATATCTCTGCACCGACGGCGCAGTAATATGCTTGTTGTTCGCAGGATGCCAGCTAAATCGACTCTATTTTTGAGCTTAGATATTCATTTTTGGGACCCAGTTTGGGCGAACCGCAACCGCCTTAATTTGCTGCAATTACTTAGAAAATACCTACAACCGCTTGAAACGGCGATGGATTCCCAAGCGCCAAATTCGGGATTTCCACATCGGCAGTGCGACTGCCGCCTGATATCGCAAAGCCTGCGACGAAATTGTCGCACCTGAAATGCGGACACTGACTTCGGAGTTAGGACTTTTCATAGCGCCGCTGTCCCAGAACCCAAGTCTCGGCAACTGCCCGGTCGTCCCCCACCATCATCAGCCCGAACAGCAAGTCAGCCGCCTGCTCGATTGTCGCTGGGCCGGCACCGCCGACGGTCAGCGACTGCCGCCACGACTGGGCAGGCGGCCCGGCGTTCCAGTCGAGCACGACGAAGTCGGCTTCCTTCCCGGGCGAAAAGTTGCCGACCAGGTCGTCGATATAGAGGCCTTGGGCACCGCCCAGCGTAATCGACCAGAAACCGCGATAGGGCGAGATCTTGTTGCGCTCGGCTTCGCCAGCGTCCTTGACCGTCGCGTTGTTGCACATGCCGACCTTGTAGGCCTCGTCGAGCACCCCCAGCATCGAGAACCGGTTACCCGCGCCGACGTCGCTTCCCAACGACATCCGGATCCGCCGGTCGGGGTCGGTGGCGCGGCCGATGCGGAACATGCCGCTGCCGAGATAGAGATTGGAACAGGGGCAGAACACGATCGCCGCACCCGAGTCCGAAATGCGCCGGAATTCGCCGTCGCTCAACCAAACACCGTGACCGCCCGAGAATTTTGGCCCGACCAACCCGTACCTCTCGTAGACCGCAAGGTAGTCGGGACTGTCGGGATAGGCCTGGCGCACGGCCTCGCATTCATCGACCGTCTCGGAGATGTGCGTATTCACCCAGCAATCCGGATGCTCACGCTTCAGCCGCTGGCAGGCCGCCATCAGTTCGGGCGAAGCGCCGAGCGCAAAGCGCGGCGTGATGGCGTAGAGGTTGCGCCCCTGGCGATGGTAGCGCTCGATCAGGCGCTTGCTGTCGCTATAGAATGCGTCGGCGCTCCCGGCATAGTCCGCCGGCGCCAGACGATCGATGCCGGTCAGCCCGGCGATCAGCCGCACGTTGCGCCGGCTCGCCTCGTCGAACAGCTCCTCGGTCGAAACGGCGAAAGTGGTCGTAAAAGCCTGGCAAGTCGTGGTGCCGCTGGCCAGGAGATTGTCGAAGAAGCGGCGCGCGCCCTCGCGGGCATAGTCGCGGTCCTTGTATTTCAGCTCCTCGGGAAAGACCCACTTCTTCAGCCAAGGCAGCAGGTGCTCGCCGTAGGACCCGATCACGCGCGCCTGCGGGAAATGGATGTGCCCATCGATGAAGCCGGGCAGGATCAGCCGATCGCGGACCTCGGTGATTTCGAGCCCGGCATGGCGGCGCGCGACCTGATCGAACGCCCCGAAATCGGCAATGCGCCCGTCATCGATGACCAACAGGCCGTCGGCATGAAAGCGCGCCGCTGCCTGTTCGTTGCCGACATGCTTCCAGGGATCGTCGATGAAGTCGAAGAACGTGCCGCGGATACCGATACTCGCCATGGTGCCATAGTGCCGGAACCAGCGGCTGTTGGAACTCCCGACATTGCCGAAGTCAGCGGAAGTTCATGGCTTCAGGCGATATCGCCCGCCTTGATGCGCTTGACGCCCGCGCCCTCCATCTGTTTCCAGGCGGCAGCCAGCGAGCCGTTGAGGTCGATGGCGCGCGTGGCGTCCTCGATCACGTAGACGTTGAAGCCCGCCTTCCTGGCATCAAGCGCCGTCCACGCCACGCAAAAATCGGTCGCCAGCCCGGTAACGAACACGGTCTCGACTCCGCGCGCCTTCAGGTAGGCAGCAAGGCCCGTCGAAGTCTTGCGATCGGCTTCCTCGAAAGCCGAATAGCTGTCGACGTCCTTGTGGAAACCCTTGCGTATGATGAGCTGGGCGGTCGGCAGCTTGAGATCCTTCAGCAACGCCGCGTCGTCCGAGCCCTGCACGCAATGATCGGGCCACAGCACCTGGGTTCCATAGGGCATCTGCGCGGTCTCGAACGGCTTCTTGCCGGCGTGGGTGCTGGCGAACGAGGCATGGCCTGGCGTATGCCAGTCCTGCGTCACCACGATGTTTTCGAACGCGCCTGCGAGCTTGTTGATCACCGGCACGACGTCGGCGCCGCCCTTGACCGGCAGCGTGCCGCCATCGACGAAGCAATTCTGCACGTCGACCACGATCAGCGCCGATTTGGCGTCGGGCTTGATGGTGGCGGCAAGGGACGGCCGCGCCAGCGCCGCGCTCACCGTCGAGGCGATGAACAATCTGCGGGAGAGTCCGAATGCAGGCATGGCAAGCTCCACATGTTGGGAGCCGAAGTCTAGCCTCGCACGCGCCGGCCGGGAACCGAGGACAGCGCGCCCATCGCAGACCTGAAGACATATCGATGGCGCGGCGTCACGGCCTCGCGCATGATTATTGCCCGCAATGTCTGCAACCCAGCCGACCGAGGCAGCACCATGTCACGCATCCGCCCGTCCCGCTTCGTCCATGTCGTGTACCGCACGCGCAAGTTCGAGCAGATGATCGAATGGTACCGCGCGGTCTTCGATTGCAAGGTCCAGTACCAGAATCCCGTTCTCGCCTTCCTGACCTACGACGACGAACATCACCGCGTCGCCCTGATCAATCTGAACGCGGTCAAGCCGCAGGCCGACGAGAGCGAACGACGGGGCACGATCGGCGTCGACCATGTCGCCTACACCTACGATTCCGTCGATGACCTGCTGGAGAACTACGCCCAGCTCAAGGCGAAAGGCATCATGCCGTACTGGTGCATCCATCACGGCGTGACGATGTCGATGTACTATGCCGATCCCGACGGCAATCAGATGGAATTGCAGGTCGACGCTTTCGCCTCCGGCGA
>CAZHQA010000046.1:17904-25341 GCA_964533955.1 uncultured Reyranella sp.
CCCGCCGCGAGCATCACAAACTACATACCCTGGCGTGGCCCGCAGAGATTGAGCGGAGCCTTGGCCGCCGACGCCGCCGTCAGACAGTCGGCCATGTTGTTGTAGGCCTTGGGATTGAAGGCCATCGGCGGCGCCATGCCCGGTCTCGCCGGCAACGAGACCTTGGCGTCCGTCAGGATCTTCTCGAGCACGGGAATGCTCGATCCTGGCGTAGTCGTGCAGGTCGCCATGGCTTGAGGGCCCACGCCGGAGGGGTCATTGCCGCGGTTGACCGTCCGCACCAGATTGCTCAGCGACTGGCAATAGGCCACGTCGTCCGCAGGCTGGGCGAACGCTGCCGCCAGCGGCAGGCCCAGCGCAACGCCAACGGCCACAAACAAGGTCTTCTTCATCATTTTCATGAGGTCTCCCCACTGCACGTCCGAGGTCCGGCGGACATGGCCCGGCCAGAGATTCGATGAACTCCGGTGCGGACAAGGTATGCGCCATCGTGCTTCATGGGAACGCGCAAAATTGACTCACCGGCAGCGATGCAAGGGCCTTTTGGCTGGCCTCATTCGCTGTGAACGATCGGTACGATCGATTACCAAACAAGGCCCCCGCACTCGGCCGGGTCCCCCCAGGGGAGCACCCGGTCAGGCGAAGTTGGCCGCGCCGAACGCGCCGAGATTCGTGGCGCTGGTAAGGCGGAGGACGAGGTCTGCGCTCCCCTGGTATCCAGCCACGCCGTTGGTATCGACGACGAGAAACTGCGAGCCCGCCAATGATCCCGAATCGGCCGTGAACAAGGCGGCGTGGTTGGCAAGCAAGTGCACAGCATTGACGGCCGCTGCCAGGTCGGCATCGAAAGTTGCCCCGGAGAGCTTGCCGGTTGCTATCGGCGCATCGACACCGGTGACACCGCTCCAGACCTGGAATTTGTCCCTGCTCGCATCGAAGCCGGCCACTGTGTCGTAGCCGGAGGAAGTCGATTGGGCGGCAGCGGTGTAGCGAATCAGATCGGAACCGGTGCCGGCAGTGATCAGGTCCGCGCCGTTGCCGCCGGCGAACGTGTTGTTCCCCGCACCGCCGACGAGATTGAACTTGCCATTGGTTTCAGCCGTGCCGTCGAAGATCAGCGAGTTCGTGGCATCGAGCTTCGCGCCATTCACGATCAACGTCTGGCCGGCTGCGACGTTGGCATCTGCCACAGTGAACTTGTAACTGTTGCCGCCGCTCAGCAGGATCCTCTCGACATTCGTGATGCTCCCGGCCTCGAAGGTGATCCCTGCGGAATAATCGCCGGCGAGCGAGAGCGTGTCCGTACCGGCCCCGCCGTCGATGCGGTCGTTTGCGGCGAAAGGCTGGCTGGTGAAGCCGATGGTGTCATTGTCCGGCGTACCGAGGAGCGTCAGCGCGTCGTCAGACGACAGCAGTATGGTGCCCAATGCAGTGAACTGGGCAAGGCTGAGCGTCAACCCATTATCCGTGGCGTCGATCCGGTCGATCCCCTTGCTCGCCAGCGAGGCCAGGCTGGCCGCCGACAACGCTCCGAGGTTGGCGCCCGTATCGGTCAACGTCACCACGTCGCCGGCCGTCAGCGTCACTGTTCCCAGCGCCTGGAACTGTGCCACGCTGAGCGTCAGGGCATTATCAGTCGCGTCGAGCCGGTCGATGCCTTTGCCCGCCAGTGCCCATATGTCCGCTGTCGACAGGGCGCCCAGCGCCGCGCCGGTGCCCGTCAGGGTCACGACGTCGGCCGAGGTCAGCGTCGTCATGCCAAGTGCCTGATATTGCGTCAGCGTCAAGCTCAACAGATTGTCGGTGGCATCGAGCCCGTCGATCCCCAGGCCAGACAGGGCCGCGATAGCCGCCGACGACAAGGCCGCCAGGTTCGCTCCCGTGTCGGCCAGCGTAACGACGTCGGCAGAATTGAGCGCAATGGGCCCCAGCGCCTGATACTGAGCCACCGTCAAGGCGAGCGTGTTGTTTGTTGCATCGATGCGGTCGACGCCATTGCCGGCCGAAGTCGCGATGGCTGCAGCCGACATGCCGGCAAGGTTCGCACCGGTGTCGGCCAGCGTGACCAGATCCGCAGCCGTCAGGGCCACGGACCCGAGCGCCAGCATCTGCGCTGCGCTGAGTGTCAGCACATTGTCGGTGGCATCGACCCGATCGATACCGTGGCCTGCCAGGCCAGCGAAATTCGCCACCGACAATGCCGCAAGATTGGCGCCGGTGTCAGCCAGGGTCACCGCGTCGGCCGCCGCGCAGACGACCGGACCGAGCGCGACGTATTGCGCCACGTTCAGTGTCAGCACGTCCGTCGTGGAGTCGATGCGGTCGATGCCCTTGCCGGCCAGTGCCGCGAGGCCCGCCGTCGAGAGGCCGATGATCGCCGAGCTGCTGGCCGTCAGGGTCACGGTATCGCCAGCCGTCAGTGCCACCGACCCGAGCGCCTGATACTGGGCGAGCGTCAGGATCAGAGCATCGTCGGTGGCGTCGAGCCGGTCGATCCCCTTGCCGGCCAGGGCGGCGATCGCTGAAGCCTGCAGGCCCGCCAGGGCGGCGCCGCTGTCGGCCAGGGTCACCACGTCGGTTGCGGTCAGCGTCATCGCGCCCAGCGCCTGGTATTGCGCCACGCTCAGTGCCAGCACGTCGTCGCTCGCATCCATTGTGTCGATGCTCTTGGCGAGCACGGCGATCTGCGCCGCCGCGAGAGCCTTGAGGTGGACGCCGGTATCGACCAGCGTCACCGAATCCGCTGCCGTCAGGGCAACCGTGCCGAGCGCCAGGGCCTGCGCCACGCTGAGCATCAGGACATTGTCGATGGCGTGGATGCGGTCGACACTCTTGCCCGCGAACGCCGCGATGCTGGCCGCCGAAAGGGCCGCGAGGTTGGCGCCAGTGTCAGCCAACGTCACCACGTCGACCGGCATCAGCGCCATCGCGCCCAGCGCCTGATATTGTGCAACGCTCAGGGTCACCACGTTGTCGGTGGCATGGATCCGGTCGAAGCCCTTGCCGGCCAGGGCTGCAAGCGCCGCCGGCGAGAGGGCCGCGAGGGTTGCACCTGTATCTGCCAACGTCGCCGCGTCGGCCGCCGTCAGGGCGACCGTGCCCAGCTCCTGGCCCTGCGCAACGCTCAGGGACAGCACGTCGTTGCTGGCATCGATCCGGTCGATCCCCTTGCCCGCCAGCGCGGCCATGTCGGCGGCCGCCAAGGCCCCCAAAGTCGTGCCGTTGCCCGTCAGCGTCACCACGTCGGAAGCCGCGAACGCCACCGTGCCGAGCGCCTGGTACTGGCTCACGGTCAGGGTCAGCGCATTGTCGATGGCGTCGATCCGGTCGATCCCCTTGCCCGCCAATCCCGCAATGGTGGTCGACGAAAGGGCGGCCAGGTTGGCGCCCGTGTCGGCCAGCGTCACAACGTCGGCGGCCGTCAACGCCACCGTGCCGAGCGCCTTGTACTGGACGACCGTCAGGGCAAGCGCGTCGTTGGTGGCATCGATCCAGTCGATTCCCTTCCCCGCCAGCGCGCCAATGTCGGCGACCGACAAGGCGGCGAGGCCGGCGCCACTGCCGGCCAGCGTCACCACATCCGCCGTGGTCAGAGTCACTGCGCCGAGCGCCTGGTACTGTCCGACGCTGAGCGTCAGCACATTGTCGGTCGCATCGATGCGGTCGACGCCCTTGCCCGCAAGCGCGGCGACGTTGGTCGCCGACAAGCCAGCGAGAATGACGCCAGTATCGGCCAGGGTCACGACGTCGGCGGCCGTCAGCGACAGTTTGCCCAGCGCCTGGTACTGCGCCACGCTCAGCGTCAGCAGGTTGTCGCTCGCGTCCAGAATATCGACGCCCTGCGCAGCCAGCGCCACCAGATCGGCGACTGCAAGCGCCGCCAGATTGGCGCCGGTGTCCCTCGCGGTGACGACATCGAGCGCTGTCAGAGCGACGATCCCCAAGGCATGCAGTTGCGCCAGGCTGAGCGTCAGCGTGTCGTCCGTAGCGTCGAGACGGTCGACCCGCTTGCCCGCCAGGCTGCCGAGGTCGGCCGGGGCAAGCGCCGCGAGGTGAGCGCCGGTATCGGCCAGCACGACGGTGTCGGAAGCGGTCAACACGACCGTGCTCAGGGCATTGACCTGGCCCACCGTCAGCGCCAGGACGTTGTCGCTGGCGTCGATCTGGTCGACGCCTTTGGCCGAAAGGCCTGCGATCTGGGCTGCAGTCAGGCTGGCGAGGGCGGCGCCGGTGTCCTTCAGCGTCGCGACGTCCGTGGCCGTAAGCTGGACGGCGCCGAGGCCGAGGAACTGCGCGACGGCGAGCTGCAGGACGTCGTCGCTCGCGTCGAGACGATCGACTCCTCGAGCCGCGAGCGCGCCGACCTCCGCGACCGTCAGGCTCGCGAGGTGTGCGCCGGCGTCGAAGAGCGTCACGGCATCCGCGACCGTCAGCGCCACCGTCCCCAAGGCCCGGTATTGCGCCACGCTGAGCGCCAGCGTGTCGTCGCTGGCATCGAGCCGGTCGACGCCCTTGCCGGCCAGCGCGCCGATCTCCGTCATCGACAGGCCGGCCAGCGTCGCGCCGGTGTCCTTCAGAACGACGACGTCGGCATCGGTGAGCTGCACGCTGCCCAGCGCCTTGTACTGGGCGAGGCTGAGGATCAGGGCATCGTCGGTGGCGTCGAGGCGATCGACGCCCTTGCCGGCCAGCGCGCCGATCTCGAGAACGCTCAGTCCTGCCAGGGCCGAGCCGGCATCCTGGAGCGTCACGACGTCGACCGGATCGAGCTGTACGCCGCCGAGCGCCTTGAATTGGCTGACGGTCAGGGCCAGGGAGTCGTCCGTCGCATCGAGGCGATCGACGAGCCTGCCGGCCAGCGCGCCGATCTGGGCAACCGTGAGCGCCGCCAATGCCGCCCCGCTATCCCGCAATGTGACGAGATCGGATGCGGTGAGCTGAACGCCGCCGAGCGCCTGGTACTGCGCCACGGTCAACGCGAGAAGGTCGTCGGTTGCATCGACGATGTCGACCCCGAGGGGCGCCAGAGACGCGATCTCGACCGGCGTGACGGTCGCGAGGTTGGCACCGCTGTCCCTCAGGGTCACGACGTCCTTCGACGTAAGCGTGACGCCGTTCAACGCCCGGACCTGCGCGACCGTCAGGAGCAGGACGTTGTCCGTGGCATCCATGACGTCGACGCCATTGCCCGCCAGCATGCCGATGGACGAGGGCGACAAGGCCCCCAGAATCGCGCCGGTATCCGCGAGCGTCACCAGGTCGCTGTCCGTGAGCTTGACCGTCCCGAGCGCCTGATACTGTGCGACGTTCAGTTTCAGAACGTTGTCGGTCGCGTCGATCGCTACAATATCGCCGCCGGCCAGTGCCGCGATCTGCGCCGGCGATAGCCGCGCGAGTTTTGCACCCGATTCGGCGAGAACCTGGGCGACGTCGGTCACGGATATGGTCAGCGTCTGGTCGTCGGTCAGGGTGCCGTCGGAAACCTCTACTTCGACGACATAGGTGTTGTTGCTGTCTGCGTCGGTCGGCGATTCAAAATTCGCGGGCGATATGAATGCCAGAGCCCCGGTCGCCGGATCGATCTGGAATTGCGACTTGTCGACGCCGCCGACGAGCGAATAGACCAGCGTCGTTCCCGCATCCGGGTCGGTCGCGACGACGGTCGTCACGGCGGTGGTGTTTTCCGGTATCGAGAGAGACGCCGTATCGCCGCCGCCGTTGGAGACGATACTCGGCGCGTGCTCGGCGGACGATACCACGACGGTGGTTGCGGCATTCGTCACAGGAGGGGCAAGTCCGTCGCTGACGGTGATCGTGAAGGTCGTCGTTTCCGTCGATCCGGCCGGCACGTGACCGGCGGCGGGCGTGAATACCAGCCCTTGAATGGAGGCTGTCACGGCAGCTGCGCTGCCCGTAACCGAGTACTCGCCGGTGCTCGCGTCGTAGATTCCCGCGCCGAAATTGGACAGCGCCCCGTTGCCCGGATCGTCGAGGACGATGGTCAGGGTTTCGTTCTGGGCCGGCGCATCCACATCGCCGATGATCACGCTCGCAAACGGAGTTAGTGCCGCTCCTTCTGTCGTGGTTTGGCCCGCCACGACGCCAGCGATCGTTGGTGCGGTGTTTCGGATCTGAACAACAAAGGGCGGGGTCGCGATGGCGTTGCCCGCAGCATCGGTCACCGTGAACTTGAGGGAATCCGCGCCGATCGCGCCACCGGCTTGATAGCTTATGATGCCATTGTCGATGTCGGCTTGAGTGAACGATGACGTGGAAGCGCCGTTCTTCAACAACACGCCATGCGAGGGCGCCGTGACGACGGTGTAGGTTTCCTGGCTATGGCCGCTCACATTATCGTCGAACTCGAGCATTCCGGACGTAATGATCGCCGATCCGCCAATGTTCACGGTCAGCGAACTGAGGTGGGTCAGGGACGGTGGGACGGTATCCGGCGGAGCAGTCATCGAACGTCGTGAGCTCCGGAGAGGTCTTGATGGAGTATCGGCCGAGCGGCAGTCGCCCTGCCAGGGCACGCCAAGCGGGGCGGCCTCGCACGATCACGCGGCTCGCCAGTGCTCCCACTCAAATGATAGTCCGCCGTTTTCAACCCAACCCAGCCCAACCCGGGGTAGAGCATACGATTGGATTGGTCGCAACGGCACCAGCCGGGAGCGGCGGGGACGGTTTTCCACTTGGTGGCCACAGCGCTGCTTTGGCCGGCAATTGCGGCGGCAAGAAGAAACGGCGGCCGTGGCGCCGAGCCGCCCGGTCACCCCCTCGCGGGTCGACCCGGTCACGGCATCCCGAAAATCCCGATTTAATCCAGCAATTCCGCCCACATTGGTGGCGCTTTGCCCCCTATACGATCTGGAAGTTATTGCTGGTCAGCGCCAACCCCGGTGAAAGGGTGGCAATCTGGAAGTTCTGGCCGCTGGCGCTGCCGTTGCGGTCGTAGAAGAGCGCACCCGTCGCGTAGTTGTAGATGATGAGATCGTTTGCCGACTGGGCCGAAGCCCCAACGTGGAAGGCGCCTGGATCGAGCACCCCGGCGTTCGAGAACGACTTGAAGATCGCACGGTCGAGCACGATGGTGTCCGACACGACGTCGAAGTTGTTGATCGTGTCGACGTTGTTGTGGGAGTCGAGCGTCGTGTCGAACAGGAAACGGTCGGCGCCTCCCCCGCCGTCCAGCGTGTCATTGCCCAGCCCGCCATCCAGCGTGTTGTTGGCGCCGTCTCCCGTCAGAATATCGGCGCCCGAGCCACCCACCAGGTTCTCGATGTTGCGGATCGTGTCCTCGGCGACGCCGCCGACCATCACCGTGGTGTTGGTCGAGCCGTTCAGGGTTGCCACCACAGCCACGGTCTTGTCGCTGTAGTCAGCCGTGTCGCTTCCGTCGCCGCCGTCGAGCGTGTCGTTACCGCTGCCGCCCTTCAG
>CAZHQA010000047.1:0-24993 GCA_964533955.1 uncultured Reyranella sp.
GTCGGCGGCAACATGGACGTGCGCGACATCATCGAGGGCAGCGAGCTTCTGCTGCCGGTCGAGGTCGACGGCGCCCTGTTCTCGGTCGGCGATCCGCACGCCGCGCAGGGCGACGGCGAGGTCTGCGGCACGGCGATCGAAAGTCCGATCGACGTCGCGCTGAAGCTCGAGCTGGTGAAGGGCGCCAACCTCAGGATGCCGCGCTACACGACGCCCGGACCGGTGACCGACCATTTCGACAAGAAAGGCTACGAAGTCACGACCGGCATCGGTCCCGACCTGATGACCGGCGCGAAGGTCGCGGTGTCGGAAATGATCGACCTGCTCAGCAAGCGCTACGGCTACGCGCCGGTCGACGCCTACATGCTGTGCAGCGTCTGTGCCGACCTGCGCATCAGCTCGATCGTCGACGTGCCGAACTGGGTCGTGTCGTTCTACTTCCCGCGGATCGTTCTGGAATGAACTTCTTCCCCATTCATATGGGGAAGTGCCCGTGCTCCGGGCGAGCGATGGGGCATGACCCCTCCGCCGGCCTAAGAGACCGGCACCTCCCCATATGAATGGGGAGGAATTACTATCAGGCGACGGCCTTGAGCTTCTCCTGGCGGCACTTCATCAGCGGCTGGATGCGCTGGCCGAATTGCTCCATGCCGATCAGGAAATCGTCGAAGGTGAGCATCAGGCCCTTGGTGGCCGGCACTGAAGCCATCTCGTCGAGCAGGCGCGCCACCGTGGCGTAGGAACCCACGAGCGTGCCGATGTTGAAGTTGACCGCGCCCGTGGGCGCCGCCATCTGGCGGACCGTGCTGCTGGCGTCGGCCTTGGTGTCGGCGCCGGCCTGGTCGGCCAGCCACGCCATGGCGGCGAGGTCGGCGCCTTCGTTGAGGTGCTTCCACCGGGCCATGGCCGCCTCGTCGGTCTCGTCGGCGATCACCATCAAGAGGATGTAGTTGCCGACGTCGCGGCCCGCCTCGGCGGCCGCGCGGGCCATTGCCTCGTTGGTTGCCGCATGAGCGGTCGGCGTGTTGACGCCTTTGGCGGCGACGAAGTTGTAGTCTCCGTACGCTGCGCCGAACTCGATGCCGCGCGGGCTCTGTCCGGCGCACACGATCTTGATTGTTCCCTGCGGCCGCGGCGAGAGCTTGCAGTCGCTCATCTGGAAGTACCGGCCCTTGAAGTCCGACGCGCCCGTCTCCCACAGCTCGCGCAGGATCGTGACGTACTCGGTGCTGTAGTCGTAGCGCTTGCTGAAGTGCTCTTCGCCGGGCCACAGGCCCATCTGGTCGTACTCGGCCTTCTGCCACCCCGAGACGATGTTGATGCCGAAGCGGCCGCCCGAGATCGAATCGATGGTCGACGTCATGCGGGCCACGATGGCCGGCGGGAGGGTGAGCACGGCGACCGAGGCATAGAGCTGGATGCGCTGGGTGACGGCGGCGAGGCCCGCCATCAGGGTGAAGGATTCGAGGTTGTGGTCCCAGAACTCGGTCTTGCCGCCGAAGCCGCGCAGCTTGATCATCGACAGGGCGAAGTCGAGGCCGTAGTGCTCGGCGCGCTGGACGATCTGCTTGTTGAGCTCGAAGGTCGGCTTGTATTGCGGCGCGGTGGTCGAGATGAGCCAGCCGTTGTTGCCGATCGGAATGAACACGCCGACATCCATCGCACCCTCCTTGTACCCGCGAACCGTGAGCGAGCAAGCTACGTGCCAGTGCTTGCACGGAACTTGCAGGCGGCTTGCCGAGGGAGGAATCGAATGAAAGCCGTCGTCATCCACGCCACGGGCGGTCCCGAACAGCTCACCGTTGCCGACATGCCCGATCCGGTGCCTGGTCCCGGCGAGGTCCTGCTCGACGTCGCCTATGCCGGCTGCAACTGGGCCGACACCCAGGTGCGCGTCGGCATCTACCCGCATCCCATGACCTATCCGATGATCCTGGGATTCGAGGTCTCCGGCACGGTGGCGGCGCTCGGCCCGGGCGTGGCCGGTGTGAAGGCGGGCGACCGTGTCGCGTGCTTTCCCGACAAGGGCGGCGCCTATGCCGAGAAGTGCGTGGCGTCCGCCGCCGGACTGATCAAGCTGCCCGACAAGGTCGGACTCGATGTCGGCGCTGCCTTCCCGATCCAGGCGCTGACCGCCTATCACATGCTGTTCACGGTCTACAAACTGAAGCGCGGTGACACCGTGCTGGTGAATGCGATTGGCGGCGGCGTCGGGCTGCAATGCACGCAGCTCGCGGTCCATGCCGGCGCACGCGTGATCGGCACCACCGGCACGCCGGGCAAGGAGAAGCGCGCCCTGGGCTACGGCGCCTCGCGCGTCGTGATCACCGCGCAGGAGGATTTCGAGACGGCGGTGCTCGAATTCAGCGGCGGCAAGGGCTGCGATCTCGCGATCGACTCCTATGGCGCCACCATGCTCGACCGCACCTTCAACGTGGTGAAGAAGCTCGGCCACATCATCAGTATCGGCGAGGCCGAGGGCCCGCCGTTCAAGAACATCCGCGAGCGCATCCTGCCGCGCTCACAGACGTTCACCCGCCTGCACCTGGGGCATGTCGACCAGAGCTCGCCGGAATGGAAGGCGGGCGTCGAGCACGTGCTGGCGGGCATTGCCGAAGGCTGGCTGAAAGTGCCGATCGAGGAGATCTTTCCGCTTGCCGAGGCGGCCGACATGCACCGCCGCCTCGAAGGCCGGCACGTGGCTGGCAAGCTGCTGCTGAAGGCCCGCTAGTCTCGCTCGGTCCGCCACGCCACGAGGGCGGAGGTTTCCACTACCTCCTCGCGCACGTCCGCGAGCGCGGCACGGATCTCGGCCGTCATTGCTGCCGTCTTCGTCTCGCCGAGGTAGGACGGCGAGGTGGAACCCATCGAGAGCGTTCGCTTCACCAGCGTCTTGACATCGAGCGGGCGGCGTTCGACGACACCGAAGCGTTCCAGGCGGGGGAAGGGCGAGGCGAGGAGGATCGCCTCATGGCGAACCCAGCCCGGGTCGGTCCGATGGGCGCCCTCGTTGGGCTCGTAGCGTGCGACGATGTCGTGCAGCACCCCGCGCCAGGCATTCGCCGGGACGGCCGGCGCGGAATCCTGGAACAACGCCACCGCGCCCGGGGGCTCGATCATGCGGTCGAGCCGCTTCAGCGTGTCCACCCGGTCCATCCAGTGGAACGAGCGGCCCATGACGACGAGGTGGAATGGACCGAGGGCCGGGCGGAGATCGTACGAACTCCCGGCGACGAACTGGATGTTCGCAGCACTGCCCGAAAGCGCACGGGCCAAAGCCAGCATCTCCGGCGTGGGGTCCATGGCAACGACTTCGCGGACGAGCGGTGCAAATCGGCGGGCCAGCGGGCCCGGGCCGCAACCGAGGTCGAGCACCCGGTGTTGGGCACCAAGGCCGGTGACGTCGGCGACCCGGCGAATGAGCGCCGGAGCGTAGGGGACCCGGCCCCGTTCATAGTGCGCCGAAGCGGAGCGGTAGCGGTCCGGGTCGAGCGGTTGAGGGGCGGGAGCGAGGGTCATCGGGGAGCATGCTACTCCATGGTGCCGAAGCCTCTGAGTGGGAAAAATCTCCGTGAATCAATGGGTTATCGCTTCAGGCGGAAGCCGTGATAGTTCGTTTGGCGCCATTTCGTTTGGCACATCATCGCCGCCGCAGCCCGGCGCTCAGCAGGCCGGTCAGGGCGAGGCCCAGGACCGCCATCACCAGCACCGCCCCGCGCGGGCCCATGGCGTCGGACAGCAGGCCGGCCATCAGCACGCCGAGCGGACCGGTGCCGATGCACACGGTGACGATGCCCATCAGCCGCGAGCGCATGCCGGGGGGCGCCTCGGTCAGCATCAGCGTGGTCTGCATGTTGCCGAACCCCGCCGTGCCGAAGCCGCCCAGCAGCAGCGCGGCGAAGGCCAGCCAATAGAAGGGCGACAACGCGGTGATCACCAGCGCCGCCATGAAGAAGGCGGCGCCGCCGGCGAAGGCGAGGCGGCGGTCCATGCGCAGCAGGCCGAGGGCGATCAGCGCGCCGCCCAGCAGCGCTCCCATCGGCTCGGCGGCGGCGAGCAGGCCGGTCAACGCCGGCGAGACGTGGAAGGCACCGAGCCCCAGCGGTGCCAGCAGGCCGGAATAGGAGAAGGCGAAAGCGTTGGTCACGATGGTGACCCCGTAGACCAGCAGGATGGTGGACTTGGTGCGGGCATAGGCCAGCCCCTCGGCGATGTCGGCCGGGATGCGCGCCAGGTCGAGGCAGCGCGTCACCTGCGGATGCACCAGGCTCGCCAGCGCAAAGGCCGCGAGGAACTGCACGAAGGCGGTCACCGTGTAGGCGCCCCTCATGCCGAGCCATTCGAACGCGGCGCCGCCGAGCAGTGGGCCGATCATGCGGGTGGCGGCATTGGTCACCGAGTCGAGCGCGATCGCCTGCACGATGCGCTGCGGGCCGGCCGCTTCGCCGACCATGCGCCGGCGCGTCGACATCTCGGTCGACCACATGGTGCCGGAGACGAGATTGCCGACGGCGACGTGCCAGAGCTCGAGGTGGCCCATCGTCGCCAGCGTCGCCAGCACGGTCGAGACGCTGGCCGGCACGATCAGCGCCAGCAGCACGATGGTCTTGCGGTTGACCGCCTCGGAGATGGCGCCCGCAAACGCGCCGAAGGTGAGCTGCGGCAGCTGGCGCAGCGCCACCACGACGGCGACGGCCAATGCCGAATGCGTGATCTCGTAGGCGAACAGGCCGGAGACCAGCAGCTCCAGCCAGCGCATGGCGTTGGCGAAGGCGCCGACCAGCCACAGCCGCAGGAAGTCCGCCTGGCGCAACAGCGCGCGCAGCGGACGATCGCGCGCCAATTCCTCCGTCGACTCCATTGCCGGTCACGCTAGAGCGGAATCGAACGAGATGCACCCGCAATGCGATTCCGTCCCATTCGATTTGCGCGCACAGAAGATCGTGTTTCATGCTTTAACGTCGCGCCCCACGACCTGGAAGGGAGCGTCTGATGAAGCGCCGCCACGCGATGCTTGGCACCGTTGCCGCCGTCGCGACCGCTGGACCGGCGCGGGCGCAGGCAGCATGGCCTGCCAAGCCGGTGCGCTTCATCGTGCCCTTCGCGCCGGGCGGCGGTACCGATTCGGTGAGCCGCCTGATCTGCGATCAGCTCTCGCGCACGTTCGGCCAGAGCTTCGTGATCGACAACAAGGGCGGCGCCGGCGGCAACATCGGCACGGTCGAGCTCGCGCGCGCCGCGCCCGACGGCTACACGCTCGGCCTGATCTCGGTGGCGAGCCACACGCTCAATCCGATGCTCTACAACAAGCTGCCCTACGATCCCGACAAGGACATCGTGGCGATTTCGCGCGTGGCGCTGCTCGCCAATTTGCTGGGCGTCACGAACTCGCTGCCGGTCCATTCGGTCGCCGAGCTGATCGCGCTCTGCAAGAAGGAGCCCGGCAAGTACGCCTTCGCCTCGTCGGGTCCGGGCACGTCGCTGCACCTCAGCGGCGAGCTGTTCAAGGCGATGGCCGGCATCGACATCGTGCACGTGCCCTACAAGGGCGCGGGCCAGGTCTACAGCGACCTGATCGCCGGCACCGTGCAGATGATGTTCGCCAACATGCCGTCGATGCTGCCGCAGGTGCGCGGCGGCAAGCTGCGCGGACTGGGCGTCACCTCGGCCGAGCGCTCGAAGGCGGCGCCGGACATCCCGGCGATCGCCGAGACCCTGCCGGGCTATGTCGCGACCTCGTGGTATGGCATCGGCGCGCCGGCCGGCACCCCCGAGTCGATTCTGGCCCGGCTCGAGGCGGCGATTGCCGAGGCGCTGCGGCAGCCGGACATCGAGAAGCGCTGGCGCGACGATCTCGGCCTCGACATGCCGCCCACCGGCCGCGCCGGTTTCGCCGAATTCCTCGCCGAGGACCGCAAGCGCTGGGCGCCGGCCGTGCAGCTCTCCGGCGTGCGACTCGACTAGAGCGCACAGAAGATAGTGGTTTCATCATGCTCTAGAAGAACTGGCGGATGACGGCCAGCAGGACGAGGGCGACCAGCGCGACCAGCACACTGCCGAGCGATACCAGCCGCAGCGCGCGCGATGGGGTGAGGCCGCCGATGTGGGCGGCGATCCAGAAGAACGGATCGTTGAGATGGCAGATCGCGATCGAGCCGGCGCCGGTCGCGGCAGCGGCCAGGGCACGGCCCATTGCGCTGTCCAGTCCGAGCGCGGGCAGCATGGGCTCGACCATGCCCGAGGCGGTGAGCACGGCGGAGAGCGAGTTGCCCTGCATCGTCTTGACGATCGCAGCGGCGAGAAAAGGCACGAGCAGGCCATAGCGCGGGTCGAGCACGCGCTCGGCCAGCAGCTCGGCCATGCCGGTCTCGTCGAACACGCGGCTCAAGCCGCCCGCCGCGCCGACCGCCAGCAACAACGGCGCCCAGCTGCGGCCGGCCAGCGCCGAGGGCTGCCAGCGCCCGGCAAACAGCACGGCGAGAGTGATCGCCAGTACCGCCAGCATCAGCGGCTTGGAGATGCCGATGTAGAACTCGCGCGCGCCGCCCTTGCCGAGCGGCTCGCTCGGCATCTGCGCCACCGCCTGCACGATCAGCAGGGCGATGGGGATCGCCACGGCGAGCCAGGCCGGGCCGAGGCGGCCGGGCCTGTCGGCGGCCGGCACCTGGCGGGCAACGTGGATCCAGCCCAGCGCGGCGGCAACGGTCGCCACCGGCACGGCGATCATCGCCATGGTGCGGATGTCGGCCTTCATCACCGAAGCGGCGGCGACCGCCAATGGCGCGGGCGAGACCAGGCCCGAGAAGGCGAGCAGCGTCAGCGCCAGCCCGAGCGCGCGCCGGGGCGCCTCCTGGCCGGTTGCCTGCAGAAGCGCCAGCCCGCCGGTGGGCGACTGGCCGAGTCCGGTCAGGGCGCCAGCGACCGCCGAGGTGCCGGTCCCGAGCGGGCCACGCAGCGCCAGGGCTTGAACCAGCGCCCCGGCCACCACCAGGAGGCCGATCTGCTCGAGCGCATTGGTGAAGCCAAGACCGAAGGCCTTGCCGACCGACTGGAAGGTCATGTCGGCGGCGACGCCGTAGATCACCACCGTGGCCATGATGGCGAGGAAGGCGGGCAGGCGCAGGCGCTGGATCAACAGCACGATCGCCAACACCGCGATCGGCACCAGGAGCGAGGCAAGAAACATCGGCCGCGACCTTAATCGGCTGCTAAGGTGGCGTCATGCGTCTGCTGGTCGCTCTGCTGCTGCTCGCGGGATCGTTCGTGCCGGTGATGGCGCAGCCCCTGGTGCGCACCGACGGCAGGAACTTCGTCGCACCGGATGGCCGCGCTTTCCTCATCAAGGGCATCAGCCTCGGCAACTGGCTGATGCCCGAGGGCTACATGTTCAAGTTCGAGGTCGCCAAGGCGCCGCGCCAGATCTACGGCGCGTTCGATCGCCTGCTGGGGCCCGAGCGTGCCAAGGCATTCTGGACGACCTATCGCGACGCCTACATCCGCGAGGACGATATCCGCTTCATCAAGTCGGTCGGCTTCAACACCGTGCGCATTCCGCTCCACCAGGCGCTGTTCATGACGGCCGACGGCACGATCTCGGGCGAAGGCTGGGCCCTGCTCGACCGCGTGCTGGGCTGGGCGCGCGACGCCGGCCTGTACGCCATCGTCGACCTGCACGCAGCGCCCGGTGGCCAGACCGGCATCAACCACGACGACGGGCCGGGCTATCCGTTGATGTTCTATGTGCCGCGCGATCGGGCTCTCACGATCAAGTTGTGGCGGGCGATCGCCCAGCGCTATGCCGGCAATCCGACCATCCTGGGCTACGATCTGCTGAACGAGCCGATCGCGCCCTACCATGACATCGCCACCCTCAACCCGCGGCTCGAGCCCTTCTACCAGGCGGCGACGGCTGCGATCCGCGAGGTCGATCCGGGCCGTGTGGTGATCCTGGCGGCCGGACAATGGAGCTCCAGCTTCGACATGTTCGGCCCACCCTTCGCGCCCAACCTCGCCTACACCTACCATTCGTTCTGGGCGAGCACGAAGCGCGATTCGATCCAGCGGCATCTCAACTTCGCCAGCCTCTACAACGTGCCGCTGTTCCTGGGCGAGACCGGCGAACTGACCGACGCCTGGAACGAGAGCTTCCGCAAGCTGCACGAAGCGCACGGCATCGGCTGGTCCTTCTGGACCTACAAGAACCTCGACTCGCCCTCGACCGTCGTGTCGATCAGCCGCCCCGACGGCTGGGACGAGATCGTGGCCTTCGCCGACGGCAAGCGGGGCGACAGGCCATCGGAAGAGCTCATCGCCCGTGCCATGGCGCAATATGTCGACGGCATGCGCCTCGCCAATGCGACGGTGCGCTGGAGCTACCTCGCCTCGCTCGGACTGAAGGGCGCTCCGTAGCCGGCTAGGCGATCGCGCGCTGCTCGTAGTAGGTGGCGAGCGCGCCGAGGGCGGCTGCGCCGTCGCCCTGGTAGGTCGGCCCATGCATCAGGGCGATCGTCCTGGGCTTGAGTGCTGCCAGCCGCTTCAGAGTCGGGGCGGCAAGCGGCGTCAGCGGCATGAAGGGCACCGCCTTCTCGGTGGCGATCGCGGCGTCGACGATGTCGCCGCTGGTCGTCGCCGGGCAGGCGCCGAACTGGGTGAAGAGGTCGCTGCTGAAGAGCGTGCCGGTGGTCTCCTCGTAGAGCAGGCCGGCATCCCAGTTGTGCGGCACATGCGGCGTGTCGAGCCAACGCACCGTCTTGCCGCCGAGATCGATCGCCTCATCGTTCTTGAGGACGCGCGGCGGCCGGTTGGCCATGTCGGTCAGCCAGATATTGCAGCCGACCTGGCCGTGCGCCGGCGTGGCGTTGGGCGCGGCCGCGAGCCATTCGTTGAGCGCGCCCGATTCGTCGGCCTCGACATGGCTGCAGGTCGTCCAGGCGAGCTTGCCGAGCGCCATGACGCTCTTCACTGCCTCGCTGACCAGAGGGAACAACGCGCGCTGGCCGTAGTGAAAGAGCAGCGGCTGGTCGGCATCGACCAGGAACTGGTTGAAGGTGAACCCGTTGGGCCCGACCTTCGGCAGGAAAGTCGACAGGCGGTAGATCTTGTCGGCGATTTCGGTGACTTCGGTCTTCATGGCTTCAGCACCTCGAGCAGTTTGGTGTTGAACGCATCGGCGGCCTCGTAGGCGACCCAATGGCCGGCCCCGGGAATCTGGTGCATCTGGAAGTCGGGCTGCAGGGCGCGGAAGAGGTCGATGCGCTCCTGAATATAGGGATAGGTCGTGGAATCAAACTCTCCCCAGATGCCGGTGAGGGGTGTGCGGACCTGCGGCAGAACCCTGGAGAGGGCGCCGGCGATGCCCATGTCGCGGCTGCGGGTCTTGGCGCGGGTTGTGTTGAGGATCTGCATGTAGATCGCCACGCCGTCGACGTTCCGGGGGTCGTGCAGCATCAGGAGCTCGAGATTGCGCCGCGCCTCGTCGGCCAGCACCTGGGCCGGCATCTCCGCCAGCAGCTTGTGCAGCTTCTCGGTCGGCTTGCGCGTCGCTTTGAGCCCGCCCGCGCCGACCAGCACGATGCGCTTGATGCGGTCGTGCATCAGGGTCGACAGATGCCCCGACACCATGCCGCCGAACGAGAACCCGGTGAGGGCGAATTGACGGTCCTTCGGCAGCAGCGTCTGCACGGCATGGTGCACGCAGTGCGTCACCGACCAGACGTCGCGCACGTCGTCGGGTGGATCGCTGTCGCCCAGGCCCGGCATGTCGGCGGCGTAGACAGTGAAATGCCGCGACAAGGGCAGCACGTTGCGGATCCAGTGGATCCACGAACCGGAGCCGCCATGGAACAGCAGCAGGGCGGGCTTGCCGGAGCTCTCGCCCCAGACGTGCCACATCATGTTGCCGCCATTGCCCATCGGCAGCTTGATGGCGTGCGATTTTGCGGCGATGGACTCGATGTGCTCGAGGGCGGTGCGTCCGTCAGGCATGCGCGGGACGGCGGAGTAGTCGAGAGTCATTTCTTGACCGCACCCAGCAGGCGCTCGACGAAACCGCCGGCCTGCTTGCGGTTGATCCAGCGCAGCACCGTCACGAGATCGTTGTCGGGATCGATCCAGACGATGTGGCTGCCCCAGCCGAAGGCGAAGTAGCTGCGCTCGGTGGCCGCCGCAAACTGGCGCCGGTCGGTGTTGAGCCACCACATCAACCCGTAGAACGGCGCGACCGGGCAGGGCTTCACCAGCTCGCCGGTCCAGCCCTTGGGCAGGATCTGCTTGCCGTTCCAGGCGCCGCCGCGCGCCACCAGCAGGCCCATCAGCGCCAGATCGCGGGCCGAGATCACGATGCCGCCACCCCAGTGGCCGCCGCCCGGCACGGAGACCATGTCCTTGCCGCCGATCTTCACCGTCGAGTTGCGATAGCCGTCCCATCTCCAGCCGCTGGAGGCGCCGATCGGATCCATGATGCGGCGCTTCAGCACCGACGGCAGCGGTTCCTTGAACAGTTCGAGCAGCGACAATGACAGCCGGTTCACCCGCACGTCGTTGTATTCGTAGTAGGTGCCCGGCTTCTTCATCGCGCGCCGCGTCCCCTTGGGCGCCTCGGCGACCTGCAACCCGACCACCCGGTTGTGGTCGATGCGATCCTCCTTGCCGAACAGCGTTCCCTGCCATTCGCTGGTCTGGGTCAGCAGATGACGCCAGGTGATGTCCCTGTTCTGCTCTTCGGTGAACCCGACCTTGTCGTCGAGGCTCTTGATCAGGCCATCGCCGACGGCGAGGCCGGCCAGCAACGACAGGAAGCTCTTGGCGACGCTGAAGGTCATGTCGGCGCGCTGGGTGTCGCCCCATTCGGCCAGGACCTTGTCGCCCCGATAGACGATGCCCGAATGCCCGCCGCGCGGCGATACCGGGCCCAGCATCTCGTTGTCCGGCGCCTTCTCGCCGGAATCGTAGGTCATCACGAACTGCCCGTCGGGCATCTTCATGTCGCTCGCCCATTTGGATTCGATGGATTGGGCGTAGGCGATCGCCTCTTTGAGATCGTTCATGCACGCAATCAACATTGGAGGGGGTGCGGGAGCAAGCGTAGAAACGGCAGATGGCCATGCCGACAACGCTCTCGATCCGCCGTCCCGACGATTGGCACGTCCATCTGCGCGACGGCCCGATGCTGGCCGCGTGCGCCGTGCATACGGCGCGCCAGTTTGCCCGTGGCATCATCATGCCCAACCTGGTGCCCCCGGTGACCACGGTCGCCGAGGCGGCCGCCTACCGCGAGAGAATTCGCAGAGCGGTTCCGGCATCGCTCAAGTTCGAACCGTTGATGACCTGCTACCTGACCGACGGGGCGAATCCGGCGGAACTCGCGCGCGGCAAGCACGAGAGCGTGTGGGTGGCGGCCAAGCTCTATCCGGCGCATGCCACGACCAATTCGGCGCATGGCGTAACCTCCGCCGACAAGATTGCCCGGGGACTGGAGGCGATGGAGAAGTCCGGCATGCCTCTGCTCGTGCATGGAGAGGTGACCGATGCCGACGTCGACATCTTCGACCGCGAAGCGGTATTCCTCGACAAGGTGCTGTCGCCGCTCCTCAAACGCCATCAGGGTCTCAAGGTGGTGCTCGAGCACATCACGACGCGGGAAGGCGTGGCCTTCGTCGAAGCCCATCCCGGACGCCTGGGCGGGACCATCACGCCGCATCATCTGAGCTACAACCGCAATGCGATCTTCAAGGGCGGAATCCGTCCGCACTTCTATTGCCTGCCGATCGCCAAGCGCGAAGAGCACCGCCTCGCTCTCAGACGTGCGGCGACGTCGGGAAATCCGCAGTTCTTCCTCGGCACCGACACCGCCCCCCATACCGCCGATACCAAGGAATGCGCCTGCGGCTGCGCCGGCATCTTCAATGCGCCGGTCGCCATGCAGGTCTATGCGCAGGTCTTCATGGAGGAGGCAGCGCTCGACAGGCTCGAGGCCTTTGCCTCGCTCAACGGTCCGCGCTTCTATGGCCTGCCGGTCAACGAGGAGCGCATTACCTTGCAGGCCAAGCCGCTCGAGGTTCCCGAGCAGATCGAGGTGCCCGGCGGCAACAAGAGCATCGTGGTCTTCCGTCCCGATACGCCGGTGGGTTGGTCTTTCTGATCCGCTGCTCTATCGTCGGAATATGAGCAAGAAGCGCATTCCCGCCGGCGCCGTCGTGCGCGGCACCGACAAGGGCTACGTCCACGGCGACCTCAAACCCGGCCAGGAGCGGCCGGTCGAGAAGGTCGAGCAGACATACCCCTACATGCGCCCGCGCGATGCCGCGACGCTGATCCTGGTGCGCAAGCGCGGCAAGGTCCCCGAGGTTCTGATGGGGTGCCGCGACGCCAAGCACGCGTTCATGCCCAATCGATACGTGTTTCCCGGCGGCCGCGTCGACCGCGCCGACGCGCACGTGCCGGTCGCCACGCCGCTCGACCGCCACGTCAAGGCGCGGCTCGTCAAGGCCGCCAGCGCACTTCGCGCTCAGGCCCTGGGCGTCGCCGCCGTGCGCGAGACCTTCGAGGAAACCGGGCTGATGCTGGCCAAGCCGTTGAAGAATGCCTCGGCAGGCAAGGACTATGGCGAGCACTGGAAGGGCTTTCTCGACAAGGGTCTCGCCCCGGCGCTCGACTGCCTCGATTTCATCGCCCGCGCCGTCACGCCACCCGGCCGGCCGCGGCGGTTCAATGCCCGCTTCTTCATGGCACGGGCCGAGGACGCAACGGGCGAGATCCGTCATTCGAGCGAGATGGGCGACATCCGATGGGTGCGGCTCGACGAGGCACGCGAGCTGCCACTGCCCACCATCACCGGACTGATCCTGGGCGAGATCGGCCGGCTGATCAAAGAGCCGCCCGATCGAAAGAAGCAGCGCAAGATCCCGCTGTTCGTCACGGTGCATCGCAAGCACCTGATGATCGAGGAGTAGGCCGTCTTGGCGCGCGACGAGCCGGCCTCGCCCGCTGCGCCTCTTGCCGCTGCAAGTCCTGGACTGCCGCCGCGCGGCGGCGTGCGCCTGCGCGCGCTCGTCCTCATCCGCTGGGCCGCCGTGGCCGGCCAGCTCTTCACGGTCGCGACCGTCCATTGGGGCCTGAGCTTCACCCTGCCGATATTGCCGGTCGGCGGCGCGATCGCGCTCTCGGCGCTGCTCAATCTTGCCGTGAGCCTCGGCCGGCCGGCGTCGGCGCGCATCGACGACCGCGAGGCCGCCATCTTCCTCGCCTTCGACATCGTGCAGCTCGCCGTGCTGCTCTATCTGACCGGCGGCCTCACCAATCCCTTCGCGCTCCTGGTGCTGGCGCCGGTTGCGATCGGCGCCACCATCCTGTCTCTCGCCAGCAACATCGCGCTGTCGCTGCTGACGATCATCAGCATCGGCCTGCTCGCGCTTTTCCACCAGCCGCTGCCGTGGACCGGCGCGCCACCCGAACTGCCCCAAATCTACCAGGCCGGCGCCTGGGCCGGCCTCAGCCTCACTGTCCTGCTGATCACGCTGTACGGCTGGCGGTTCGCCGAGGAGCAGCGTCAGATGAGCGATGCCCTTGCGGCCGCCCAGGGCGCACTCGCGCAGGAGCAGCGCCTGTCGGCGCTCGGCGCACTTGCGGCGGCGGCGGCGCACGAGCTTGGCTCGCCGCTCTCCACCATTGCCGTCATCGCCAAGGAGATGCAGCGCGACGTCGAGTCGGACGATCCGCTGCGCGAGGACGTCGATCTGCTGGCACAGGAATCCGCGCGGTGCCGCTCGATCCTGGCGCGACTGACGGTCGATCCCGCCATCGACGTGTCCGACGCCTACACCCTGGTGCCGTTGCCGGCACTGATCGAAGCGGCGGCGGCGCACTACGCGCGGGAAGGGATCACCGTCACCTTCTCCTCCGGGCCGATCGGCGAGGGCGTGCCGAGCACCGCGCCAATCCAGGTGCGCAGCCCCGAACTCATGCAGGGCATCGGAAACATCGTGCAGAACGCCGTGTCTTTCGCCAACCAGCAGATCCGCATCGCCACGCGCTGGACCTCCGAATGGTCCGAGGTCGACGTCTCGGACGACGGGCCGGGCTTTTCCGAATCGCTGCTCGACGAGCTCGGCACGCCCTTCATTTCCACGCGTCAGGGCGTGGAAGGCCACATGGGCCTGGGCGTTTTCATCGCCAAGACGCTGCTCGAAAGGACCGGTGCTTCCGTCAGTTTCGGCAATCGTGGCAACGGCATGGGGGGTGCTGCCGTTGTCGTGCGCTGGCCAAATCCCGTCTTCAAGGCTACATAGCGGCCATCGAAGGAGTCGCCATGACCCAGGACACAGGCTCCAATCGGCCGGTTTCGCCCGTCCTCGCCGGCACCACGAGCAACAAGGATCGCACCTTGCTGATCGCCGATGACGATGCGGCGTTCCGCAATCGCATCGCGCGCGCGCTCGAGCTGCGCGGCTTCATCGTGACGTCGGTCGGTTCGGTTGCCGAGGCCTTGGCCCAGACCGCCCGGCCGCCCGCCTTCGCCGTGCTCGACCTCAGGCTGGGCGACGGCAACGGCCTCGAACTCGTCGGACCGTTGCGCCAGGCGCGGCCCGATATCCGGATCGTCGTCCTGACCGGCTACGGCAACATCGCGACCGCCGTGGCCGCCGTCAAAGAGGGCGCCGTCGACTACCTCGCCAAACCGGCCGACGCCGACGCCATCGAGCAGGCGCTGGTTGCGCATGGTCGCAAGCTGCCGCCGCCGCCCAGCAATCCGATGTCCGCCGATCGCGTGCGCTGGGAGCACATCCAGCGCGTGTTCGAGCAATGCGACCGCAACGTGTCCGAGACCGCACGCCGTCTCAACATGCATCGGCGCACCCTGCAGCGCATCCTGGGCAAGCACGCGCCCAGAGAGCACTAGTCCCGGCCACTGATCACCGCACAGCTCGTTCTCAACGCCCTGGCGCTGGGCATGGCCTATGCGCTGGTCGCGCTCGGCTTCGTGCTGGCGCTGAACGCCGCCGGCGCGGTCAATTTCGCGCACGGCGATCTCGTCGTGCTGGGCGGCGCGGTCGCTGTTGCCGCGGCCGGCTGGACTGGCCTGCCGGGACCTCTGCTGCTGCCGCTGGTGGCCCTGGCGCTTGGTCTTGCAGGGGTGATCGCCGCGAGCGTGGCGATCCTTCCCCTGGTGCGCCGGCCGCCGGAAGCCACCTTCGTCGCGACCATCGCGCTTGCCGCCATGATCGAGCAGGGACTGACCGTCACGCTGGGGGCCGCACCGCGCACGGCGCCGGCTTTCGCGGGCAGCGGCACCGTCGATATCGGGGGGCTGGCTCTTGGTCGACAGCCGCTCGCCATCCTCGTGGTCGGGGCGGTGCTCGTGGCCGCGGTATGGTTTCTCCTCGAGCGCACGCAGACCGGTCGGCGCATGCGTGCCGTCGCGTCGGACAGATACATGGCGCGGGCGGTAGGCATTCCCGTCGGCCGCTACGTCGTGCTTTCGCTCGGCCTGGCGGGTGCACTCGCGGGCATCGCGGGCTTTCTGCTCGGCCACCAGTTCCTGGTGACGCCGACACAAGGCGGGGGGCACATGCTCAAGGCCTACATCGCCGTCGCACTCGGCGGCTGGGGCAGCGTGCCGGGTGCGGTGCTGGGAGCGCTGGCGATCGGTGTTTTCGAGACCATGTTGGCGACCGGCATCGGTGACGCCTGGGCATCGGCAGCACTCTATCTCACCGTGTTGGTGGTATTGGCGATCCGGCCGGCGGGGCTGTTCGGCGAGCCCGCTGGGCGACGGGCCTGACATGCGCTGGTACTGGCTGACGCCGCTGATTGCGCCGCCGCTGCTCGCGGCCACGGCGCTGTCGCCCTTCGGGGTGCGACTGGTCACCCTGATCGGCATCTACGCGCTTCTGGGCCTGGGCTATCAGCTCGTGTTCGGGCAACTCGGCGCGCTCAACCTGGCGCAGGGCGCTTTGTTCGGCGTCGGTGCCTATGCCGCGGCGCTGACCATACCCGTGTTCGGCGACTTCTCGTTCATTGCCGCGCCACTCGCGGCTGCAACTATAGCGGCCCTGGTCGCCGGTCCGATCCTGCGCCTGCAGTCGCACTACTTCGCGCTCGCCACGTTGGCGCTGGCGGCGCTGGTGGGCCTGGTTGCCGTCAATGCCGAGGACCTGACCGGTGGCGCCAACGGGCTGACCGGCTTCGGCCCGGCCGCCACGCACGGCAAGCTCCTCATGGCACTGGTGTGGATCGTCCTGATCGTCTCCGTGATCGCCTATGCCCGGCTGTCCCGTGGCCCGTGGGGCGAGGCCGCGCGATTGCTGCGCGAGGCGCCGCTCGCCGCGGCGACGCTCGGCATCGACGGCCCGCGCTGGAGGTTCGTTGCGTTCGTGATCGGCGCGGCGTTCGCGGGCTTTGCCGGTGCCTGCTCGGCGTCGCTGAGCGGCGTCGTCTCGCCCGAGGTGGTCGGATTTCCGATCATGCTGATCTGCCTCACGTCCGTGGTGCTGGGCGGCGTGCGCCATCCGATGGGGGCGGTCTTGGGAGCGGCGCTGGCCGTCTGCCTGCCGGAGCTGTTCCGCGGCCTGCAGGGCGCGTGGCTGCTGGCCTACGCGGCAGCCACGCTTGCGGTCGTGCTATGGGCGCCACAAGGGCTGGCCGGCCAGATCGAACGGCCGGCGGCGCGGCGCGCGCCCGCGATGCCTGATTTATCCAAGCCTCGGCAACGGAGACAATTATTGACCCTCGATCGCGTGACCAAGCGCTTCGGCGGTGTCGAAGCGCTGCTCGGGGTCTCGTTCACGGTCGGCTGCGGAGAGATCGTCGGACTGATCGGCGCCAACGGTTCGGGCAAGACGACGTTGCTCAATGTCATCGGCGGGCTCGAGCGGGCCGACGGCGGCACGATAATGCTGGACGGCACGCCTCTCGAGCGGCTGCCGGCGCATCTCGTCGCGCGCGCCGGGCTGGGCCGCACCTTCCAGACGCCGGCCGTGGAGCCGACCCGCTCGGCCGAACTGGCTCGCGTACTGGAAGGGCAGCCGACGTTCCTGCTGCTGGACGAGCCCGCCGCCGGCGCAAGCGACCTGGAGCGGGAACAACTGGCCGAGCTGCTCGGCAGGCTGCGCGACAACGGGCACGGCGTGCTGATCGTCGATCACGACATCGAGCTGCTCACCAGGGTGTGCGATCGCCTCGTCTGCCTCGATCGCGGCCGCGTCTTGGCGATCGGCCGGCCCGACGAGGTGCGCGCGGATTCCCGGGTGAGGGCGAGCTTCCTTGGGCTTTCGGCACCTGTTTCCAGCGAGGCCGAAGGATGAGCGACGTGCTGTCGATCGGCGAACTCAGGATGAGCGCCGGCGAGATCGTGGCGTTGTTGGGCGGCAATGGCGCGGGCAAGACGGCGCTGCTGGAAACGATCCTGGGCTTCCGGCCGGGCGCGGTCAGCCTGTGGGGGCAGGATGCCGGATCACTCCCGGTTGAACAGCGCGTCGCGCTGGGGGTGGGCTATGTGCCCGAGCGGCGCCGCATCTTCGCGGGCCTCACCGTGCGCGAGAACCTCGAAGCGGCGTCGTCACTGCGGGCAGACGCGCGGCAACGGCAAGTGGAGGAGATGCTGAGGCTGTTTCCCATGCTGGCCGAACGACCCGATGCGCGCGCGTGGCTGCTGTCGGGCGGACAGCAGCAGATGTTGGCGCTCGCCCGCGCGCAGATGAGCGGAGCAAGGCTCTTGCTGCTCGATGAACCGACCCTGGGCCTGGCGCCGGCGGTGGTGGCTGACCTCTTCAGGCGGCTGGCGGTGCTTGCCGCAGAGGGGACGGCGATCCTGTTGAGCGAGCAGCGAGCGGGGCTTGCCCTGCGGATCGCCAGCCGCGCCGTGGTGCTGAGCCGAGGGCGCATCGTGCGCCAGGCTCCGGCCGCCGATCTGCTGGCCGACCCCCGGCTCGCCGACCTGATGGCCGGCAGCCACTAGACTGGCGCGCTAGGCCCGGCGGTTCTGGGCGTTCCAGAAGAGTTCGAGATTGGAGATCAGGGCCGGGCTGAAGTGGCAGTAGGCCTGCTCGCGGGCGTAGAGCGCCGCGTACTGGCGGAAGGCGTCGAACGGCTCGGCGGAGAGACGGAGCGCCCGGCGATTGCCGATCGCGCCCACCGCGCCCGAGCCGGTCAGGCGGTCGATTACCCGGCTGATCGTGGCGTCGATGTCCTCTGGCGGCACGACCTCGTCGCAGATCAGGCGCCCGACCTCGGAATCGCACTCGATGCGCCGCTCGTACATGATCGCCTGGCGGGCGATGCGATCGCCCGTGAAACGCGCCAGCCGCAGGTTGGCCATCGCCGGAATGATGCCTTCCTTGCGCGCCGGCAGTGTCATGTAGGCGTCGCGCGCCGCAATGTTGAAGTCGGAGGCCAGCAGGATCTGGCAGCCGCCGCCGATCGCAAAAGTCTCGACCGCCGAGATCCAGAGCTTCTCGATCGAATCGCCCGCCACCTCGTCAGGCGACACATCGGGACGGGCAAGCCCGCGGAACATCTTGTTCACGAAGCCAAGGTCGCGGATCAGGAACCACAGGAACGGAATTTTTCCGTAGTAGAGGTGGGTGAGGTTGATGCCGGCATTGTAGACGCGCCGGCCGGCGTACTTGCCGTCAGGCACGACGTCGCCGCGCAGCACCGCGACCTGACTCTGCTGGTCGAGGATGCAGACATCGGCGCCGATCTCGGTCGCAGGCTGGGTGCCATTGTCCTCGGAATTGAGGAACCGCTTGTTCGACAGCAGCAGCACCGCCGCCTTGCCCTGGCGCTCGACCCTGGCCGGGCCCAGATCGAGCCGGCCGTCACGCTGGAACCGGGCGAGCGCCTCGGCCGATTCCTCGCGCGGCAGCAGCATGGCGTGGCAGAGATGACGGCCACACTCGGGATCGGCGAGGAACTGATTGCACAAGATGCCCTGGTCGACCTCGACGCCTAGTTTTTCCGATTGCTTGAGCTCGGATTCGGCGTCGACTTGCGCCTTGGTCGGCGCGAGTCCCGGCACGGCGGCGGCGGCGTCATAGACCAGCCGCTCGATCCGCACGAACTTGCGTCGACCATCGGTCAGTTTGTCGTAGAGCGTGCGGGCATGGGCGCGCAGGAAGCCAAAGCGCGCCTCGCGCGCGGCGTCCCTGCCCGGCGTGCCGAGCCAGTAGGCCGAGAAGGCCGAACTATCCGCCGCGAAATCGCCGCTCACGACGGGCGCTGCAACGACCGTATCCATCGGATCCTTCCTGTCCAAGTCGAACTACCAGGACGGTTGAAACGCGAAACGTGCCTGCGGCGGCGTAACGCGCTGGGCCGGCGGCGTTTCGGCCGCGAAATGATAGCGGGTGCCCACCGCGGACTGGCTGACGCGGTCACCATAGGCGTTGGCCAGCGCATGCAGGGCCCGCCAGCCCGTGCAGTGACCGGCAATGAAGTAGCCGATCTCGAACGGCTGAAGTTCCTCGACGGTCTGCGGAATCAGGCCTTCCATGACTCCGCCGAGATGCAGCCCGCCCATCACGGCATGCACAGGCGTCTCCGGAAACAGGCGGCGGACCTCGGTGCACACATTGACGATCCCGGCATGGGAGCAGGCACTGAAGACGACCAGGCCGAGGTCGCGCACCTTCACGACCAGCATGCGCTCGTCCATCAGGAAAGGGTCAGGTCGCCATTCGTCCGAATTGTTCAGTCGGCAAAGATGGTCCTTGCGTCCGGTTTCGAAGGAGGTGACCCGCGGAATCTCGCCGCTGTAGTAGAAGTGGCCGTCGAGCAAGGTGCGCTCTAGGTCGTCGTTGACGACGCGGGCGCCGCGCGATTCCATCTCCGACTGTGTGGGCACGCGCGCGGCGGGAAAGACCTTCCCCTCTGCCAGCAACACGCCGCGCTCGTTGAACATGCCAGGATTCACGTGAACGCCGACGCTGCCGCGACCGCGCCGCGCAACGATCGCATCGAGTGCCCCCGGTAGCGCGCCCATGTGATCCCAATGACCATGCGTGACGGCAATTTCCTCGACGGCCCCGAGGTCGATCGCAAGGTTGCGGCAGTTGCGCAGGAACGCGGCGCTCTCCGTGCCGGTGTCGAACAGCAGGACATGCTCGGTCGTTCCGAGCCGGGACTTCAGTTGCAGGCCATAGCCGAGATTGGCAACGAGCAGGGTTTCGCCGGAAATCTCCTTCGCGCCTGCCCGCATGACATTCGCGAGTTCCGACACGGCGAAGGAAGGTTTGCTCGCGTAGGTGTCGCTTACATTGTCCGAGATGACGTCGACCGTCAGGGAGTCGATGGTGGCTAGTGAAGATCTCGGCATCCGCTTCCTGTCCAGGTCACTATCGCGATCGCCGCCAAAGAGCCTCTGCCATTTGGATTGTTGGAGCGGGCGACGGGATTTGAACCCGCGACCTACGGCTTGGGAAGCCGACGCTCTACCCCTGAGCTACACCCGCTTGGCTGCCATTCTAGCCGGGCCGCTGGCGCCGCCAAGGCACAATCGTGTATCTCAGGCCTATGCTGGACGAGGTCTTGACGCCGGAAGAACGCGCTGTCGTGGCGCGCGCCCGTGCCTTTGCCGAGGAACATGTGGCGCCCCATGCCGCGCGCTGGGAATGGGAACGGCGATATCCGTTGGAAGTCATCAAGGCGGCGTGCGCCGCCGGGCTCAACACCATCGAGCTCGCCCGGCAGCATGGCGGACAGGGGCTGTCCTTCTCCTGCAAGCTGCGCGCCTTCGAGGAGATCGCCAAGGCCGATTTCGCCTTCGCCTTCGCGCTGATCAATCACCACAACGCCTGTGCCCGCTTTGCCCGGGACGGCAAGCCCGCGCACGTGGCGCGGCTCTTGCCGCGCATGGTCAGAGGCGAGCTGATCGGCTGCGCCGGGCTCAGCGAACCAGGCGTCGGCAGCGATTTCGGCGGACTGGAGATGTCGGCGGTGAAGGTCGACGGCGGCTGGAAGCTGAACGGCACCAAGGCCTGGATCACCAACGCCGCCGTGGCGGGCCTGTCGATCGCCTATGCCCAGACCGACAAGAGCCAGGGCTATCGCGGCATCGCCTGTTTCGCCATCGAGGCCGAGCGTCCGGGCTTCACGCGCGAAAAGCCGTTCGAGCTGCATGGCGGTCACGCGATCGGCGTCGGCGGCTTCCACCTCGTCGACTATGTCGCGCCCGACGAGGCGCTGCTGCAGCCGGCCGGCCAGGGCTTCAAGGCGGCGCTGGCCGGCATCAACGGCGCGCGCACCTACGTCGCCGCCATGTGCTGCGGCATGCTGCAGGCATCGCTCGAGACGGCGGTGCGCTATGCGCAACAGCGCCGGACCTTCGGCCAGCCGGTCATCGAGCATCAGGGCGTGCGCTGGAAGCTGGTCGACGCCGCGACCGACCTCGAGGCGGCCCGGCTGCTGGCCTACCGCGCGGCGCGCCTGATCGACGAGGGCGCCGATGCCGTCCTGCCGGCGGCGCACGCCAAGAAGTTCGCCACCGAAATCGCGCTCAAGCGCATCGCGGACTGCATCCAGGCAATGGGCGCCAACGGCTTGCGCGCGGAGTATCCGCTGGCGCGCCACCTCGCCGGCGCCAAGATCGCGGCCTACACCGACGGCTCGATCGAGATGATGAACGAGCGCATCGGCGTGGCGCTGCCGCAGGTGTTCGGTTGATCCTGTCGACGGTCGAGATGCACACGGGCGGCGAGCCGACGCGCATCATCGTCGACGGATGGCCGGCGTTCGCCGGCAAGACCCTGCTCGACAAGAGACGCGAGGCGAAGGAGCGCTTCGATCATCTGCGGCGCGGCCTGATGCTCGAGCCGCGCGGCCATGACGGCATGTATGGCGCGCTGCTGGTCGAGCCCGATCATCCGGAGGCCGATCTCGCCGTGCTGTTCATGCACAACGAGGGCTATTCGACCATGTGCGGCCACGCCACGATCGCCCTCGCGCGCTGGGCGGTCGAGAGTGGCCGGGTGAAAGGTCCGATGGTCTGCCTGCAATGTCCGTGCGGCCTGGTGGTGGCGACCGTCGCGGCCGACGGCTGGGTGCGCTTCGAGAGTGTGCCGTCCTTCGCCTATGCGCTCGATCGGGTTGCCCCGACAGCGAGCTGGGGACCGGTTACGGTCGACATCGCCTATGGCGGCGCCTTCTACGCCTTCCTGCCGGCCGACTCGATCGGCCTCGATCTTCATCGCTCGCCGATGCGGGCCATCGCCGATGCCGGCGAGGAGATCGCGCAGGCGGTCGCCAGGACGCTACCGATCGAGCATCCCGATGAGCCCGATCTCGCCTTTCTCTACGGCACCATTCTGACCGATGGCGGCGTGGGCGCCGGCGGCGTGCCGAGCCGCAATGTCTGCATCTTCGCCGGTCGCCAGATCGATCGCAGCCCGACCGGCAGCGGCGTCAGCGCCCGCATGGCGCTTCAGGTGGCGCGTCGGCAGGCAAAGATGGGCGAGGAGCGGCGGTTCGAGAGCTGCACCGGCGCCGTCTTTGACGGCAAGGCCTTGCGCGACGGGCCGGCGGTCGGGCCGCGCAAGTCGGTCATCGTCGAAGTCGGCGGCATCGCCCACGTCACCGGCGAGAGCCGTTTTTGCTTCGATGAGGGCGATCCGCTGCGCGAGGGCTTTGCTCTTTCATAAGAGCGCGCCTCCAATGGCGCTCCCACGGCTAAGCGTTGTGCGCGCGCTTCAGCGCCTGGTCGAGATCGGCGTGCAGGTCGCCCGCATCCTCGACGCCGACCGACAGGCGCAGCAAGTCGGTCGGGCAGGGCGTGCCGGGCCCCTCGATGCTGGCGCGATGCTCGATCAGGCTCTCGACGCCACCCAACGAGGTGGCGCGCTTCCAGAGTTCGACCCGCGCGGCGGCGGCGATGGCGGCGCCTTCCCCGCCCTTGACGCGCACCGACAGCATGCCGCCAAAGCCACCCTTCATCTGAGCCTTCGCTGCAGCGTGGCCGGCGAAGGACGGCAGGCCGGGATAGAGCACTTCGCTCACCATGGGATGAGCCGCGAATCTTTCGGCCAGCATCTGCGCCGAGCGGCATGCCCATTGCACCCGCGGGTACAGGGTGCGCATGCCGCGCAGCAGGAGCCAGGCTTCGGTCGGGCCGAGGATGGTGCCGATCTGGGCGCGCAGAGTTCGCAGCTTCGCCCAATGTTCGTCGTCGCGCGCCCCGACTAGGGCGCCCGCAATCAGGTCGGAATGGCCGTTGAGATACTTGGTCGCCGAATGCATGACGATGTCGGCGCCCAGTTCGATCGGCCGCGTCAGCACCGGCGTCGCCACCGTGGAATCCACGGCAAGCAGGGCGCCGGCCTTGCGCGCGATCGCGGCGGCGGCGGCGATATCTGTGACGGCCCAGGTCGGATTGGCCGGCGTCTCGAGCCAGACCAGTTTGGTAGCGCCGGGCCTCACCGCTGCGGCGATGGCATCGAGCCTGTCGGCGTCGACGAAATCGACCTTGAGGCCCCAATGGGTGGCGAAGCCAGCCAGCCAGTTGCGCAGCGACCAGTACATCACCTTAGGCGCGATCACGTGGTCTCCAGGAGCGAGGGCAAGAAAGCAGGCCGACGCCGCACTCATTCCCGACGAGAAAACCAGCGCTTTCGCGCCGCCCTCGAGCGCCGCAAGGGTCGCCTCGACCTGATCGAACGTGGGATTGTCCGCGCGCGCGTAGACACGGCCGGAACGAAAGCTGTTGTCTTCGTCACGCTGATACGTGCTCGCCATATGGATGGGCGGCACGACGGCCTTGGTTACCGGGTCGATCCAGCCCATCGCCTGGGCCGCGAGCGACGCTGCGGCAAACTTCCTGTCATTCATCGTGGCACCTTGACCTTACGAATTGCTTACGTCGGACATGATATCGCGAGTCGTCGCGTATGCATGGTAGTTGGCTTAAATTGCTTTCCTAAACTTGTCGGGCGAGCCAAACTCACCTCACTTCATGAAGAGCATTGAGCGAGCTTCACGCAGAACGAAGCCGCACTCCCAGGGGATCAGAAGTATGGACGTTGATCTGTCGAGCCAGTCGTCGCAAGCACAACACGCCGTCCGCGGCGACCGTGTCGCCCGCACGCGCGAGGCCATCGTCGCGTCTACCTTGACGCTCGCCATGGAAGGCGAGGTCGCGCCGATCGTGCGCGACATCGCCAAGCTCGCTGGCGTCTCGGCGCGCACCGTCTTCCAGCATTTCGCCGATACGGCGGAGCTCTACGTCGCCGTGCTCGGCCGCGTGCTGACCAATCTCGCGAGCGATGCGCCGGTCACCGGCGCGCCGAACGGCAAGGGCGCCCTGGACGAGCGCATCTCCGACGCGATTGGCCAGCGCGCCGGGCGCTACGAGAAGCTCGTGCCGATGTGGACCTTCGTCGAGACGCTGCAGCGTCGCTCCTCCGAAGCCGGCGAGAAGGTCAATCAGCTCTACACGTCCAATCGCGAGCAGCTCGCCCAGGCCTTCGGCGCCGAGCTCACGACGATGCCGGGCGAGAATCGCGAGCGCACACTGAACGCACTCGCCATGGCGCTGACGCCCGAGGGTTGGATCGTGCTGCGCGAGCGGCTCGGCCTCACCGTCGAGCAGGCGCGCGACGAGCTCCGCTTCATCGTCAACGCCATCTTCAAGGACACTGGCCGCTAACGCTGGGCGCGCCGCGCCAGTTCCTCCAGCGAGCGGTCCCGCAGGCCGAGCTCGCGCAGATGGGCCACGGTGTTCTTCACGTAGTCGAGGTTGCTGCCCGTCGCGCCTCGCCCCTGGCGGACCAGCTCGAGCGACCTGGCGAACGGCAGCTTGCCGGCGAACTGCCGGTGCTGGCGGTCAGCCAGGTAGACCAGCGACCACACGGCACGGCCATCGGCCAGATGGATCGGCCGGATCGCCTCCTCATAGACACCGTCGTTGTCGATCTCGCGCGTCCACAGATAGCGGCGCGTGGCCTCGTAGTTTCTGGCCGGCAGGCGATGGGCGAGGCCACGGCAGGCGCCGCCCGGCAGCAGGCCGAG
>CAZHQA010000048.1:0-24807 GCA_964533955.1 uncultured Reyranella sp.
GTGGCGTTTGCGACGACTCCCGTGCGAGCCCAGCAATTCGACGGGGTTTGGGACGGCACCGCGGGCAAATGGTCCGTCAAGCTCACGGTCGCGGGGACGAAAGGTCGACTGGCCTTGTCGTGCGACGCCAACGCCTTCGTGACGGACGTTCCGGTGTCGGCCGACGGTGCCATCGATGCCTATGTGACGACGGGCGCAGGCCGGCGACAGATCACCGGCAAATTGCCGGCTCTCAACATTCCCCCCGGCGGCAGCTGTGGCGGCGGCAGCACGACCCTGACGAAGGCAAAATGAGAAGCAGCCAGGCGCGCCGGGGCATCACGCCGTTCCACTGCCGCCCTGGTCGTCGCCCGCGCCGGCCGCCGCCGTCGATGGATGCGCCAATCCCTTCAACAGCGCCGCACCCGTCGTCTCGACCAGGTCGATGAAGGCGGGCGAGTCCGGGCCGCCCTTCAGCCATTCGCTGTAGGCGAGCCACACCTTGGCGCCGCGCCGCCGCGCCACGTCGGTGGCCTCCTCGGCCACCTCCGCGGCGCGCTCGGCGTGGCCGGCGCGCATCAGCGCGTGCGCGAGGTCGGCCAGCAGGCGCGCCTCGTTCTCCAGCCCGGCCTGGCGGCGGCGCGCATA
Source organism: uncultured Reyranella sp. (assembly GCA_964533955.1). Taxonomy (GTDB): domain Bacteria; phylum Pseudomonadota; class Alphaproteobacteria; order Reyranellales; family Reyranellaceae; genus Reyranella. Next base: position 628 of record CAZHQA010000048.1, read on the forward strand.
GGCCAGCGCCTCGGTCAGCGTCTCGACCGCAGCGTCGTGCTCGCCGCGCAAGGTCTGCGCCAGCGCCGCATAGCCGCGGGCATAGACCAGCAGGTACGGATTGCCGCTCCTGTCGGCGAGCGCGGTGACGGCCTTGCTGTGATGGCTGGCGACGGCGGCGTCGCCCTGGCTCCAGGCGATGTCGACGTGCGCGGCGTGGGCGAGCAGGCGATGCAGCACATCGACGCTCGCCTCGTCGGCCGCGATCAGCGCGTCGAGCAGCGGCCGGGCCTCGTCGTGGCGTCCCATCATGGCCAGGACCTGGGCGCGCGCGCCGCGGACCCAGACGCCGACGTCGAAGCCCAGCGTCTGCTGGATGCTGTCGTCGATCAGGTGCAGGGAGTCGAGCGCCGCGTCGTTGGCGGCCAGCGCGCCCGGCAGGTCGCCGGCGTGGCGCAGCGCCTGGCACAGGATGGCGGTGAGCACGGGCTTGAGGCTGGCGTGCCGCGTCTCGTCGAGCTTCTCCAGCACGTCGGTGACGGTGGTGACGTATTCCGCCGCCGATCCGCTGGCCGCGAGCAGGCGGCCGTACGCCACCGTCACCAGCATGGCGCCGCGCATGTTGCCGAGCTCGCGGAAGATCGCCAGGGACTCGGCGTAGTAGGGCTGGACCTCGGCGGCGGTCAGGCCTTCGCGCCAGGCGAAGTTGACGATCTGGCCGCTCGCCATGGCCAGCGGAATGCGCGCCTGTCCTTCGAGCGACATCGCCGTCAGCAGCCGCCGGGCGCGCTTCCACGCCTCGAGCGCCTGGGCCGGATCGCGCGTGCCGTGCCAGGCGGCGTCCTTCATGCTGGCGGTGGCGGCCTGGGACAGGTTTCCCGCCTCTTCCCAGTGGTAGGCGAGGAAGCCGACCTGCGCCGGGGACGCGAGCTTCTCGAGGTCCGCCGCCACGGCGGCGTGCAGCGTGCGCCGGCGCGCCGAGAGCAGCGAGCGATAGGCGACGTCGTGCACCATGGGGTGGCGGAAGGCGAGGCCCGCCGAGGCGCCGGCCTGCTCGTGCAGCAGGCCGGCCTGCGAGAGCCGGTGCACGATGTCCGGCAGGGCCGGCCCCTCGGGACCGAGCAGGCGCGCGAGAAGGGAGGTGTCGAACTCCCGTCCGATCACGGCGGCGGTCTGCAGGACGGCCTTTTCCGCGTCCGGCCGGGCATCGATGCGCGCGGCGATGATCGCCTGCACCGTGTCGGGCACGAGGTGAGGGTCGGGCGCGCGGACCAGCCGGTGGGCGCCGCGCTCGCCCGCGAGATGGCCGCCCTCCTCGAACGTGCGCACCAGCTCCTCGATGAACAGCGGATTGCCGCGCGCCCGGTCGGCGATCAGGGGCAGCAGCGACGCCACCGTTTCGTCGTCGCCGAGCAGGCGCGAGGCGAGCTGGTCGGCGAGCGTGGCGCGCAGCGGCGAGAGCGCGATCTGGTCGAACTGCCGGCCGGCCCACGGCGGCACGTAGCCCGGCCGGTAGTTCACCAGCAGCAGGAGGTGGGTGCCGGGCAGGGCATCGACCAGGACCTCCATCAGCGATTCGCTGCCGGAATCCATCCAGTGCAGGTCCTCGATCAGGAGCACGGCGCAGGTCTGGCTGCCGGCGGCGCGCACCAGCCGGCGGAACAGCTCCTTCAGCCGTTCGCGCCGCACCGTCGAATCGGTGGGCGGCCGCACCGCATCGGCGGCGGCGATGCCGAGGAAGTCGAACAGCAGCGGCAGGTCGGCCTCGAAGGCCGGATCGATGGCGCGCATGAGCTCGCCGGTCCGCTGGCGCGCCCGCTCGTCGCTGTCGTCGGGCGCGAGCTCGAAATAGCCCCTCAGCAGCTCGATGGCGGGCAGGAACGGCGTGGCGCGGCTGTGCGCCACGGCGCGGCCCTCGATCACCCGCACGCCCTTGGCCCGGCAGCGCGCGGCGAACTCGAAGCACAGCCGGCTCTTGCCGACGCCGGCGTCGGCGACCACGGCGACCACGCAGCCCTCGCCCTCCGCGGCGCGTTCCAGCGCGCGCTCGAGCAGGGTCATCTCCATCTCGCGGCCGACGAAATCCGAGCGGTCGGGCTCGTGGGCGAAGCGCAGGTTGTTGGGGCCGCGCTGCAGGCCGCTCAGCAGGTGGGCCTCGAGCGGCGCGCTCAGGCCGCGCACCGTGTGGAAGCCCAGCGACTCGGCGCGCACGAACTGGCGCGCGTTGCGCAGCGTCGCGCCCGAGATCACGACGCCGCCCGGCGGCGCCAGGCTCTCGAGGCGGCTGGCGATGTGCACGACGACGCCGGCGACGTCGAAGTCGGTGGAGATATCGGTGCTCACGGTGCGCGCCAGCACCTCGCCGGTGTGGATGCCGACGCGGATCGGCAGGCCGGCCTCGCCGAGCTCCTTGACCGCCGCCTGCATCGCCAATCCGGCGCAGCAGGCACGCACGGCGTGGTCCTCCTGCGGCTGCGGCGTGCCGAACAAGGCCATGATGCCGTCGCCCTGGACCCGCACCACCGAGCCCTCGAAGCGGCGGACCGCCGCCTGCATGGCCGCGAGCGCCGGCGCGAGGCGCTGCCCGGCGTCCTCCGGATCCAGTCCCTCGATGGCGCTGGTCGAGCCGGCGACGTCGGCGAACAGGATGCTTATCTGCTTGAGCTCGCCCCCCGTGGCGACCCGCGTGACCGGCGGCGGGCTCGCCGGCGCGAGCGAGGTGCCGCAATGGCTGCAGAAGCGCATGGTCGGCAGGCTGTCCTTGCCGCATGTCGGGCAGGCCAGCGACAGCGCCGCACCGCAGCCGCCGCAGAAGCGATGGTCGGGTGCGTTTTCGGTATCACAGCGTGCGCAGCGCATGGTGTCTCGAGGGCGGGCACGGAGCCCGTGGCGACGACCTCCAGCCGAGCTCGATGGCTAGGGCTTGAAGCCTGGAGTCACGACGTAGACCCAGTCATCGCCGACGGTTGTATTGCCGTAGTTTTGCCAACTGCCGTTGTTCTTAAAGTAGACCGGCGGGGCGGTGGACCGGACAGAAGCGGGTGCGCCGCCCTGGCCTGAACACCCGGCCATCGGCACAGCCAGACACCCCACGACAAACGCGCGGCGGTCGATCATTGACATGCCCCGCTCCTTTTCGACTCGATTGCCGGCTACTGTGCTTGCGCCATACAGTATGGTCAAGCTTCCCGCAGAGGAGCCGACAGTAGAGAGGGCCGAACGCGTGTTCTCGATATCGGCGCCGGCCGAATGCCTGCGGCCCGCCACGGATGCGCAGCGGCGCGAATGGGCGGCGGGACTCGTGGCGCAATTTGCAGCGGCTTTTGCCGACATTGCCATCGACATCGCGTGGCACAACGACAGCCTGAACGCCCAGGCGTACCGCCTGGGACCGAGTGCCGCCCATGTCCGGGTCTATGGCGGCCTGGCGCGCCATCGCGACATAGGGCCGGAGGGCCTCGCCCTCGCCCTCGCCCACGAGATCGGCCATCACAAGGGCGGTGCGCCGGCGAGTCGCTTTTACCACTGGCTCAGCACCGATCGCCGGGCCGATGAATGGGCCCGCACCGTTGGCCTGCCGACGGTTTTTGGGGAGGCCGCGGCGGACGTGGCGCGCACCGGCGCCGACCAGCTGTTCGGCGTGCTCGCCGATCTCGTCACGCCCGGCATGGCACCGCGATGTGATGCGGAGGAGCCGTGCCTCGCCTGTCGCGCGCGCTCCTTTGGCGCAAGCGGTCGCATCGCCAGTGCCGAATGCAAATAGACCCACGATGACTCGCGTCACGGTTGCAAACATCGGGAGCGGCCCGTAAGGTTGTCGAAAAGACGGGGGGCTGATCATGGGACTGCTGTTTAGGTCTTTGGGCACGCGGAACATCATCGACACCTTGAATACGGCCTTCGCCCCTAAAGGGCTTGCTGGCATTCAAGCGTTCGCCGGCAAGGCTCCAAACCTATCGCCTTTCGGAAATGTAATAGCAGGACGAAATTGGGAGCCTTATGTCGTTGCAAACGACTGGCTTAGTCTCAACCCGAAAGATGAATTCGGCTCAATCAATCCTGGTCACAGCAAGCGCTGGAAATTCTTTCTTCAGAACGTGATCGGCGACAAGACCACGGTTTACGCTGACGGCAAGACCGCGTACGCGAGCGTTTTCGTACCCCTTCGCAACGCCCTGGCGGACGTGATTCTCAACACGGATAGTCAAGGCAATTACGTGTTCGTCCGTGCCACCTTCGATCATGTCGAGCTGGAGGATCCCAACGATCCCGACGCCACCAAGCTCAATCCCAACTTGGGGCCCAGCATCGTGATCTTCGACTCACCTGTGCCGAATCCCGCCGGCGGGACGTTGGGGACGGGGCGGCACATCACTCTATTCACGCAGCGTGTTAAGAAGGGGGTCTGACGGCAGACACGCTGTTGCCTAAGATCGGCTGAAGTGTCCGACCGGGCGATCGACATCGACGCCCTTTGGCGTATCGGCGCGCGTAGGTTGCAGGCCTCACCAGTGCCGCCGCGCGATCTCGAGGTCGATGGCCTGCGCTGCCTCGTGGCGTCGCTCCAGGTCGACAGCCGCTACGACGCCGAGGCGCTGCGCGTCATCCAGCGCGAGATCTTCCTCTGGATCGTCGCCTATCTGGAGTTCGCCCGCGACCTCGAGCGCCATCCCGAGATAGCCGACGTTGCGGTCCCGCGGCCGCTGTTCATCGCCGGCTTCGGCCGCACCGGCAGCACCCTGCTGCTCAACCTGCTGGCGCTCGACGTCGAGGCGCGGGCGCCGCTGCTGTGGCAGCTGTTGGCGCCGTCGCCGCCGCCGCGCCCCGGCGACCGCAGCGATCCGCGCATCGTCGCCGCGCAACGCCGCGTCGACGTGTTCAGCCGGATCGATCCGCTGGTGCAGCAGATCCATCCCATGGCGCCCGAGGCGCCGGACGAATGCCATTGGATGATGCGCCACAGCCCGCTCGCGGTGACGCTGTACCGGGTGCCCGAGTACTGGGCCTGGCTGAAGGCGCTTCCGGGGGACGACCTGCGGTCGCTCTACCAGGGGTATCGCCGGCAGGTGCAGCACCTGCAGCTGTACGACCGCCGCGGCCACTGGCTGAGCAAGGCCTTCTCCCACCTGCACTACATGCCGGTGCTGCACGAGGTGTTTCCGGACGCCAACGTGGTGCGGCTGCACCGCGATCCCTGCCAGGCGATCCCCTCGCTGGGCAGCCTGGTGTCGATCTATCGCCGGCTGACGACGCGGCAGGTCGATGCCAACGAGATCGGCGACACCCTGCTCGACATGTTCGCCGACGGCATGGACCGGCTGATGCGCGTGCCGCCATCGGTCGCCGCCACGCACGCCATCGACATCAGCTACGACGAGATGACTGCGGATCCGGTGGCGGGGCCGATCGCCGTCGTGCGCCGCGTCTATGACCGGTTCGGATACGCCTACACGCCGGCCTTCGAGCAGGCGATGGCGTGCGCCCTGGAAACCCAGCGCGCCGCCGAGCGGCCGCGCCATGTTTACAGCCTGGAGCAGTTCAGCCTCTCGCGGGCCCAGGTGGCCGAGCGCACCGGCGACTATCTCCGCTGGAGCGAGGCGCGCTGCGGGGCACTCGCCCGCTGACCGCCGGGGCCTTCGGCGGATTCCAGCGGAACTCGTCATGCTCTAGAGTCGATGGGCGAGGGATCGGGGGAGAGGCCGTATCATGCCCAGGCAGCTCAAGACCTACGTCACTTCGGCGGGCTTCTTCGATCTTGCGATTGCCGCGCCGTCAATGAAGGCGGCGCTGGAGGCGTGGGGCGCCGGCAGCAATCTCTTCCAGCACGGGTTCGCCAAGCTGTCGGACGACCAGGACATCATTGCCGCCACGATGGCCCGGCCCGGCGTCGTGCTTCGTCGCCCGGTCGGTACCGACCAGAGCTTCAGCGAGCATGCCGAACTTCCCGCCAGTCTGCCGGCCGGCAAGGCACGACGAAAGCCCGAGAAGGCGCGACCGAAAACGGGCAGGCCGGCTTCGAAGGCCGTCGATCGCAAGGCAGCCCGCCAGGCCGCGTTCGACTTCGAGGAAGAGCAGCGCCGGCGGGAACGCGAGGCGCGGAAGGAGGAGGCGGCCCGCAAGGTCGAGCGGGCGCGTCGCGATCGCGCCATTGCCGTCGCCCAGGCGGCCCTCGACGCTGGCGAGCAAGAGCATAAAGCCCGGATCGGCGACATCGAGAAAGCGCGCGCCGCCCTCGAGAAAAAGGCCGATGCGGAACAGGCCCGGTGGAAGAAGCAGCGGGAGCGGCTGGACGCGGCCCTCCGCAAGGTGCGCTCCCCCCTTCTGCGCGTGGTGTAGCGGGCGTACAGTCGAGGGTGCACGGGCGTAATCCGAGAGCGTTTCCGGTCGGTCGATCTTTCGGGAGCTCACGATGTTCGTTCGCAACGCTTGGTACATCGCAGCCTGGGCGGACGAGCTCGGGCAAAAGCCGCTGGCGCGCCGCATCTGCAACGAGCCGGTCGTCCTGTTCCGGGACAGCGCCGGACGGGCTGCCGCGCTGGTCGATCGCTGCTGCCACCGCTCGGCTCCCTTGTCGCTGGGCGAGCTCGTGCCGGCCGGAATCCAGTGCGGCTATCACGGGCTGGTGTTCGACGGCAGCGGCAAGTGCGTGGCGATCCCCGGCCAGGACAACATTTCCGACAGCGTGCGGGTGCGCAGCTATCCGCTGGTCGAGAAGAACCAGTTCGTCTGGATCTGGATGGGCGAGGCGGCCCGCGCCGATGCCGGCTTGATCGTCGATTTTCCCTACCACGACGACAAGGCCCATTGGCCGAACAAGCACGACTGCTATCCGATCAAGGCCAACTACATGCTGATGGTCGACAATCTCATGGACCTGACCCACCTCGGCTACCTGCACGCCAGGACGGTGGGCGGCAATCCGTCGGCCCACGTCAACGCCGAGATGAACACCAGCCGCACGCCGACCGGCATCAAGTTCACGCGCTGGATGCGCAACTCCGTGCCACCGCCCAGCTACGTCAAGGCGGCGGGCTTCAAGGGGCGGGTCGATCGCTGGCAGGAGTTCGAATGGGTGGCGCCAAGCTCGGTCCTGCAATGGACCGGCGCAGCCGACGTCGGCACCGGAGCCTACGAGGGCCAAGGCAAGGCGGGCAACCGTGAGGGCGGCTTCCAGTTCCGCCTGTTCCACGGCCTGACGCCGGAAACCGGGACCTCCTGCTTCTATTTCTGGTCGTGCGCCAACGGCTATCGCCAGGACGAACCCGAGGCGACCGAGCAGCTCTACCGCGAGATCGCGCCGACCTTCGTCGAGGACAAGGATATGGTGGAGGCACAACAGGCCCGGTTGAGCGAGTGGGGCGAGCCGGGCCTCGTCAACATCGTCTCGGATGCCAACCGCGTGACCATGCGGCGCTTCATGGAGCGCCTGTTGGCCCAGGACAACGACACGCTGGCGGCGGAATAGGGCCCGGCCGTCGCCGGGGACGACGAGGAAGCTGGCCGCGCCGCGGCGAGCCGCTGCCGTTTGAGTGGCGATCTTGAGGAACGTCCACAACGAACCGCACGTTCACCCCCCAGCTTCATGAGGTCCGTCATGCGTTCCGTCCTGCTCCTGCTCCTGGGCGTACCCATTCCCATCATCATCCTGCTCGCGCTTTTCGTCCGCTAGACCGCGGGCCGGGCGCATGAGCCGCCAGCCGGACGCCAACGTCGTGCCGGCGGGGCCCGAACAGGACATGGCGTGCGCTTCTCGCAATCAGCCTCGATTCGCCATGGGTGTTTTTGCCCATTGCCCTGGGGACGGGCGCCGTCGACCTGATGGGCCGCTGCCGGCGATCGGTCCTGCGACACGGACGATACAAATTCGCCCGGCGCCGATACGGCGACGACGCAAGCCGCTGCTACGAAAGTCACCCTGGAGAGAGCAATGCCGCTTCCATTGAATGGCGAAACCGGTCGGTCGATTGGGATTTTCGTGGCCGCCCTGGCCACGCTCTGCACCTTGTCGACTGCGTCCTATGCCGCCGACACGGGTGACTCGAAGCAACTGCCGGCCGGCTGGGTCCTGGAAAAGGACGTCAGGGCGCCCAGTTACGCCCTGACCGAGCCTCTGAGCAGCGATGTCAATATCGACACCGTCGTGTTGTCGTGCGAGCAGGGCCCGAGCCGGCGCGGCCTGCAGATGCGGCTGTACCTGTCGGACGACGGACCGCTCGCCCCGCGCAGCGGCGCCGCGCATCTCAAGGACGACCCCAAGCTCCAGCTCGTCATCGATGACGTGAAGCATCCCATGCAGCTGCTGTTCGCCGACGACTACGTCGTCCTTGCCGACGCCGCCGATGGGACCCTGCCGCTGCTGTCGAACACGCTTGTCGACTCGCTGCAGGCCGGCCTGCACCTGGAATTGCGGTTCGACCTCGTCGATGCCCCTCACGGACAGGCCCCGGCCTTCAGCCAGGCCGTCGTCGACCTGCAGGCAGGGGCGGGCGGCAAGGCCGTCGCGGCCCTGCGGCGCTGCGGTAATGACCCAGATCAGCAAATCGCCCAGACAGCCGGCCGCTTGCGCTAGAGTCCGCGCCGCGCCGTCAATCCTTCGGCGGCACGAACATGTAGCCGATGCCGCGCACCGTGCGGATGGCTTCGGGGTGGGCCGCATCCTTCTCGATCTTGCGCCGAAGGCGGGTGATCCGGAGGTCGATGGCGCGGTCGAACACATCCATCTCGCGATGGCCGACCGTTTCCAGGATCCAGTCGCGGGCCAGCGGCCGGTTGGGATTTTCCGCCAGCAGCTTCAGCAGGTCGAATTCGCTGGCCGCCAGGGTCTCCTCCGACCCGTCGGCGTCGACCAGGATGCGCTTGTCGAGGTCGAGCACCCGCCGTCCCATGCGCACGCGCGGCCCGGCGACCGCCATCACGGCGCCGCCGGCGCGTCGCAGGACGCTCTTGATGCGGGCCAGCAGTTCGCGCGGATCGAAGGGCTTGGGAATGTAGTCGTCGGCACCGGTCTCGAGGCCGACCACGCGGTCGACCGTATCGCCCGCCGCCGTCACCATGATGATGCAGACCTTGCCGCTCCTCTCGCGCAGCCAGCGGGCGATCGCGAAGCCGTCCTCGCCGGGCAGCCCGACGTCGAGCAGCACCAGGGCCGGCTGCTCGCGCTCGACGAGCCGGCGCAAGCCCGTGCCCGATTCGAAGCCGGTCACGCGGTAGCCCTGCCGGGTCAGGTAGTCGAGCAGGAGCTGCCGCTGGGCGGGATCGTCCTCGACCACCACGATGTGCGGGCGCTTGTCCATCGCCGTAACATGCCGGATCGCCTCGGCCGGTGCACACTGGAGATTCGGTGCGATTGTTCCACAGGCGTTTCGGCGGAGCCGGAGCGTGAAGTCCAAGCGTGAAATCCCGGCATGAAATCCGTCGATTCAATTGACACCGCGGTGATCGAGCCGGAACGGATCGAACGGGCCGTCGCCGACCGGCTGGTCGCGATCCCGGTCGTTCCCAAGCTGATCGCCCTGCCGATCTTCCTGGCGGCGGCCGCGGCACTCTATGCCGGGATCGCGCCGCTCTGGATGTTCGCCGGCCCGGCGATGCTGTACCTGGTGTCGGTCTGGGGGTCGTGGCGCGTGCAGGTCGTCCACGCGCGCAATCCCCGCGCCTTCAGCGTCACGGGATGGCGCTGGCTCGCCACCGTCACCGCCGTGCCGACCTCGTTGGCGCACGGCGTCATGGGCGGGCTGTTCGCGACCTTGCCGGCCGACCACGAACGCACGCTGTGGACCTTCGCGCTCTGCCTGATCGTCGGCTGGACGCCGTCGCGCAGCTTCGACGGCCGCACCTTCCTGCTGTCGGGGGCGGCCGTGCTGCTGCCGATCTCGGGCGTTCTGGTGTTTCGCGATGGCAGTCGCGATGCCCTGGGGCTGGCCGCGATCGCGCTCGGCTTCTTCGTCATCATCAACCTGTTCGCTCATGTCGAACGGCGTCGGGTTCGCCAGCAGATCGCCCGCGACCTCGCCGCGGCCGACCTGTCGCACAACCTCGACCAGGCGCTGCGCGACGTGGCCTTCGCCGACGAGACGATGCGCACGGTGCTCGACAACATGAGCGACGGTGCGATGCTGTACGAGGGCGACGGGCGCTGGCTCTACCAGAACAAGGCGATGGCGCGCCTGCACGCCATGCCCGACGAGATCCTGAAGACGGTTCCGACCTTTGCCGAGATCGTCCGATATCGCGCCCACCGCGGCGACTACGGTCCGCTGGAGGCCCTGCCGGGCGGCCTCGAGGGCTGGATCGCCAGCCGCGTGGCGCGCTTCAGCACACCCGACCAGCCGGCCGAACGGCGGCGCACGGTGACCGGCCGCACCGTCGAGGTGACCTACCGTCCGCTGCCCGGCGGCCGCGTGCTCACGGTCCACCGCGACCTCACCGACATCGTCGAGCAGGAAATCCAGCTGACGGCGGCGCGCGACGAGGCGGCCAGTGCGCGCGAGCGGCTGCTGCTCGCCATGGAGGCGATGGACGACGGCATCGCCTTCCTCGACAGCGAGGAAAAACTGATCCTGTGCAACGAAGCCTATCGGCGCTTCATGCATCATATGCCCGAGATCGTGACCCCGGGCGCGGCGCTGCCCGAGGCCATGCTGCACGCCGGCAAGGTCGGAGCGGCGCCGCCGAGCGAGGATCCCGCCGCCTGGGCCAGCCAGCAGCTGGCGACCGTGCGGTCGGGCCGGCCGGCATTGATTTCGTACGGTCCGCAGAAATGGGCGCGCGTCTCGATGCGCTACGACAGGGAGCTGCGCGCCGTCATCCTGGTCAGCGACGTGTCGGAGGAGCGCCGGCGCCAGCGCGAGCTGGAGCGGGCGCTGGTGAATACCGAGAAGTCGCGCGCCGAAGCGGAGGCCGCCAACCAGGCCAAGTCGACGTTCCTCGCCACCATGAGCCACGAGATCCGCACGCCGATGAACGGCGTGCTGGGCATGATGGACGTGCTGGAAGCCGAGGGCGTGGGCGACAGCCAGGCCCGCACCCTGACGACCATGCGCGAATCGGCCCAGGCGCTGCTGCGCATCATCGACGACCTGCTGGATTTCTCCAAGATCGAGGCCGGGGCGCTGGAATTCGAGGCCACGACGTTCTCGCTGACCGGGCTGGTCGAAAGCACGATCGCCACCTTCCGCCCGCAAGCCGAACGCAAGGGCCTGTCGCTGGTGGCCGCCGTCGCCCCGGGCTCGACCGACCTGCTGATCGGCGATCCCACGCGGGTGCGCCAGATCCTGTTCAATCTGCTGGCCAACGCGCTGAAGTTCACCGACCGCGGCGGCGCCATGATCCGAGTCCGCACCGAACCGCTGGGCGAAGCCGGCATGCGCGCGACCTTTTCCGTCAGCGACACCGGCATCGGCATGAGCGAAGCGCAGCAGCGCCGCCTGTTTCAGCCCTTCTCGCAGGCCGACAGCTCGACCACGCGGCGCTACGGCGGCACCGGCCTCGGGCTTTCGATCGTGCGGCGGCTCGCCCAGCTGATGGGCGGCGAGGCGACGGTCGAAAGCTCCCCCGGCAGCGGCTCGACCTTCACGGTGACGCTGAACCTGACGGCAGCGCCCAGCGATTCGCTGCCGGCCGAGCCGGCGGCCGGCGAAGCGACGCCGGCCGAGACGGCCCTTCCGTCGATGCTGCTGGAGGGAAATCGCGTGCTTGTCGTCGATGACCATCCGATCAACCGGGAAGTCCTGGTGCAGCAGCTCCGCACGCTGGGCGTGGCGGCCGATTCGGCGCCCGACGGCCTCGCCGGACTGCAGGCCTGGCAACGCGGCCAGTACGCCATCGTGTTTGCCGACGTGCACATGCCGCAGATGGACGGGCTGGAGATGGCATCCGAAATGCGCCGTCTCGAGGCGAGCGAAAGGCGCGAGCGCACGCCGATCGTCGCGGTGACGGCCAATGCCATGGCGGGCGAGGACGAGCGTTGCCGCGAGGCCGGCATGGACGCCTACCTTTCCAAGCCGGTCAGCCGCGCTCGCCTCCAGGCCATCCTGCAGCGCTGGCTGGGCGACGACGACGCCGTCTCGCCGGCGATCGACCGCAGCGTGCTCGACCCGTGGATCGAGAACGACGAATCCAAGCGCCGCGATGTCCTGCGCAAGTTCGGCCTCTCGGCCTCGGAATCGCGCCGCGACATCGAGACGGCGATGGCGGCGGGCGATCTGGTGGCGCTGGCGGCCGCCGCCCACCGGCTCAAGGGCAGCGCCCTCGCCGTCGGGGCACGGGCGCTCGGCGGGGCCGCGACGACCCTGGAGCGCGCGGCCAAGGCGGGCGATCGCGCGTCGTGCCAGGACGGCCTCGGTGCCCTCGCCGTCGAAGTGCAACGGGCGCAAGTCGAAATCGGCGACTGAGACGCAGGAGGGTGATTTATCTCACACTCTCGGCCGCTCCGGCGACACAGACAACACAATCTCGCTCCCGGCGCGACACCGCGAAGACACAGAAGGTCACTATAAAAGCAATGCCTTTTGCGGTGAGCGAAGGTCCAACCGATGGAGAGGCCATGTTCATCGTGCCGGCTGCCTTGATATGTGTCATGGCCCTGAGCGGCGGAGCGGTCATCTTTCTCGCAATCCGGGAAGTGATCCGCGGAAGGTGACTACCGCTAAATTTGAGCCGGCTTTCAGGTGATTGCCGCGATATTGGAGGAGAAGAGCAATGATCAGTCGTTTTGTCGGAGCCGCGGCCGTCACCGTGGCGCTGCTTGCCGGTATGTCCACCGCCCAGGCCCAGTCCGGGGCGAACGTCGGTTCCCTGAACTGCACGGTTGCCGGCGGCGTCGGATTCATCTTCGGCTCGTCGAAGGACCTGAACTGCCTGTTCACCCGTACCGACGGCAAGGCGGAGCGCTACATGGGGTCGATCAAGAAGTTCGGCGTCGATGTCGGCTTCACCAAGGAAGCGCACATCGTGTGGCTGGTGTTTGCGCCCGGCAACATCGCCCCCGGCGCCGTGGCCGGCTCGTACGGCGGTGCGACGGCTTCCGCCACGGCCGGCGTGGGAGTCGGAGCGAATGTCCTCGTCGGCGGCAGCAGCAAGCAGATCACCCTGCAGCCGGTCAGCGTCGAGGGCAGCGTCGGCCTGAACGTGGCCGCCGGCATCGGCGCCATCGATCTCAGCTACGTCAAGTAAGTCGTCCCATCGGAAGTGGCGTGAGTCGCGGGCCGCCGCTGGCCTGCGACCCACGCCGCCATCGACCGTCGATCGCGCCTGATGAGCGCGCAAGGTTTGGGTAATCGCGGTCGGCCAATGTTGCCGAAGCCACGTACCACACGACGGATGCCGGCAAGGCTGCCCTGACCATGCCGTGGCCTGCTTCAGAGCAGGAACACCCCTTTGCCATCCGACTGCTTGTCGAACAGTTTGTAGGCTTCCTCGGCCTGATCGAGCTGCCATCGGTGCGTGAACAGCCGGTCGACATCGACATTGCGATCGACGCAGAACTGCGCACATTCGGCTTGGATGATCGTGGAGAAGGTCCACGAGGCGATCAGCGTCATCTGCCGGCGCAGCAGATGAGGGCTGACATCGAGAGTGACGTCCCCGCCTTCGCCGACGAAGCACATCGTGCCCCAGACCTTTGTACTGCGGATGGCGTTGAGGCGCGCCTCGCGGTTGGATGAGGTGTCGAGCGAAAGGTCCGCATACTTGCCGTGGGTCAGCTCGCGGATCGCTTCGACGGGATCGTTGGAGCCCGGGTCGACTACCTCGTCGGCGCCGAATTCCCGGGCCCGCGCCAGGCGCTGCGGATTGATGTCGAGCGCAATGACTCGCGCGCCCATTGCCTTGGCGAACTGGGTGCCTGCCAGCCCGACAGGGCCCTGCCCGAAGATGGCGACGGTGTCGCGGCCGGAGAGGTTCATGCGCCGGAGCGCGCCATACGCGGTTCCCGAGCCACAGGAGATCGCCGCACCGGCGCTGAAGCTCAGCGCCTCGTGCAGCGGCACCATGGTGTTGGCCGGGACCTTCAGATACCTGGCGTGCCCGCCGTGGGCGTTGTTGCCGTAGACCTTCACGGGCACTTCCTGGCAGAGCTGCTGCCAGCCGGAAAGGCAATGACTGCATCGCGTGCAGCCCTGATAGTGGTGCACCATCATGCGGTCGCCGACCTTGGCCTGGGCAGTGCTCACGCCCGATCCGACGGCGACGACCACGCCGCACGGTTCGTGTCCGGCAATCGTCGGATCGGGATTGGGCGGGACGCCCGTGCCGGTTCGCGGCTGGCCTTTTGGCCGGCGGTACTGGTGGAGATCCGATCCGCACATGCCGGAAGCCTTCATCTCCAGGACGACCTCACCCGGTCCGGGAGCGGGATCGGCAAAGGTCATGATCTCGACGGTCCGATCTCCCTTGAACACGACGCCCTTCATGGTGTCCTCCGATCTGCTGTAGCCGTTCGACGTCCCGATCACTGCCTGCGCAGGTCTGCCAGCAGCGGCAGCGCCTCGCCGGCGAAGCGCTCGATTTCGGCGAAGCGTTCTTCGTAGGGGCCGACGAAATCGAGAATGACGTGGCGGGCGCCCGCCTCATGGAAGCGGCGTATGCTTTCGACGACCTGCGCCGCCGGGCCGAGGGCGCAATAGCGCTGGGCGGCCTTGCGGAAATCCATCGCGTATCGTCGGCTGAGAGAAATGGTCGCGGCATCGAGCGCTTCTTCGTAGGTGTCGTCGACCCGCGTGAACAGCAGATGGGCGGTGCCGAAGCTGCGGTCGAACGAGCGCCCGGCGGCAGTGGCCGCGGCGTCAATCTTTTCCAGCCCTTGCCGGAACATGTCGGGCGTCACGACATAGGACATCCACCCATCGGTCGAGCGCCCGATGCGCCGCAACGCCGCGTCGGACCGGCCACCGCACCAGATCGGCGGGCCGCCGGCCTGGCGGGGCGGCGGCTGCATCGTGACTCCCTCGAACTGGAAGAAGCGGCCAGCATGCGTAGCCGGCTCGCCGCTCCACAATTTGCGCAGTACCGTCAGACTCTCCGACAGGCGCGCGCCGCGCTCGCCTCTCGGCACGCCGCAGGCCTCGTATTCCCTGGGAAATTCGCCGCCCACGCCGACGCCGAAGATGAACCGGCCCTCGGTCAGGTGGTCGAGGGTCGAAACCTGCTTGGCCACCGGCGTGGGATGGCGCAGCGGCAGCAGATAGACCGCCGTGCCGAGCTGCAGGCGCCGGCTGGCGACCGCGGCCTGGGCGAGCTGGAGCAGGGGATCGAAGATCGCGAGCGGGAAGGAGATGTGGTCGCCGACCCAGAGCGAATCATAGCCGCCACGGTCGACGAGCCGGACCAGAGTGCACATCTCGTCGATCGTCGGCAGCCACGGGCCGTCGGCCGGCTCGCTGCGCCGGTGGATGGTCTGCACGCCGATGCGCAGACGGTCGTCCAGGGGCAGGTCCATCCTTTCATACCTCGCTGAGCACAAACGTGAATCGGCGGGGCCGATGAATCTGGTTCATTCTATACTAGATGAAGTCCGATCGTTTCGACGA
The DNA here is from genome assembly GCA_964533955.1 of uncultured Reyranella sp. Taxonomy (GTDB): domain Bacteria; phylum Pseudomonadota; class Alphaproteobacteria; order Reyranellales; family Reyranellaceae; genus Reyranella. The sequence goes on from CAZHQA010000048.1 coordinate 16,134, forward strand.
CCATCGGGATTGCTGAAGGAAGATGGCCTCGGCTCGCGCCGCCCGAAATTCCTTTGCGCGCGAATGGGATGAGGTGGAACCGCACGCGGTTCCTGCAGGAAGTCGATATAAGGCGCGGGCTACTGATCGGCGCCGAAGCCTCGACGGCGCCGCCGGCCTGACGTCAGAACCAGGACACCTTGTCGACCAGATTGCGCAGCGGACGCCCGGTGGCGAAGGCACGGCAGTTCTCCGCCATGATGTCGAAGCGGCGCTCGTCGAGGTACGGCCCATGTCCGGCCATGTGCGGCGTGAGCAACACGTTGGGTAGCGTCCAGAGCGGGTGCTCGCGCGGCAGCGGCTCCTGCTCGTAGACATCGAGTGCAGCGCCGGCGATTTCGCCGGCTTGCAGCGCGGCGACCAGGTCATCCAGCCTGGTCGTCATGCCGCGGCCGATGTTGATGAAGAACGCCGTCCGCTTCATGCGCTGGAAGCGGGCCCGGTCGAAGAAGCCTTCGGTCGCCGGCGTGTGCGGCACCGTCAGGATCACGAAATCCGCGCGCGGCAGCAGGTCGTCCAGGGCCTTCGGGGGATGCAGCTCGCTCACCCCGTCGGGCGCCGCGGTGCGGCGCGCATCGGTCGCCAGCACGGTCATGCCGAACGCCGCGAGCAGTCGGGCGGCCTCGGCGCCGATGCCACCCAGGCCGACCACCAGGGCCGTCGCTTCGGGCAAATGCACGACGTCGCCGGTCTCCAGCGGGCTCTTCTTCCACTCGCGGCGCAGCTGTTGCGGAATGAAGACGTGCAGCCCGCGGGCGAAGGCCAGCACGAAGGCCAGGATGTGGGCGCCGATATGGTCGTTGTAGATTTCACGGAAGTTCGTCACGCTGACGGCATGGCTGACCAGCTCGGGATAGTAGTAGCCGGCCGCCGGCGCTGCCTGGGGCGCCTGCAGCCAGCGCAGGTTCCTGGCCTTCGACAGCAGCTCCTTGCCGAGCCAGCCAAAGGCCGCTTCGGCGTCGACGATCTCGCGCGCCGCGGTGTCGGCATCCTCGGCAACGACCACGCGGACCTCGGGCACCGCCTCGGCCAGGCGCCTCGCCCAGCCGCGCGTCGTGTCGGTCTGTGGCGGCAGCATGACGAACTTGAAGGAATTCCTGCTGACCACGGTGGTTCCTCTTTTTCGCCGAGGCCGACGTAGTGTAGAGCGATCCCGCGTCGATCGGCAAAGATCCGGCGCCTTTGACTGAACCCCGCAACGTGCCGGAAGAGACTCATGGCTGAAGTCGTTTCTTCCCTGGTGTCCGACAGCCGCCGGCCCCAGATGTTTCCCGTGCTGACCGCCGCGGAGCTCCGCCGGATCGAGCGCTTCGGCGCGAGGCAACGTTACCGGGACGGCGAGCTTCTCGCCCAGAACGGCGCGCCAAGCCCGGGCATGTGCGTGATATTGAGCGGCAAGGTCGCTGTGCTGCGGCATGACGGGCTCGGTCGGGTGGCGCCGATCGCCCGGATGGGTGCGGGCGAATTTGCCGCCGAACTCGCGGAGCTGTCGGGCCAGCCTTCGCCGGTCGACGTTCGGGCCGACGGAGACGTCGAGGCCCTGATCGTGCCAGCCGAGGGCATGCGCTCGCTGGTCGTCGCCGAGGCCGACCTGGGCGAACGTATCGTTCGCGCGCTGATCCTGCGCCGGGTTCATCTGATCCAGACCAGGGCGGCCGGCCCGATCCTGGTCGGTGCCTATACCCTGCCGGACATGATCCGCCTGCAGGGCTTCCTGACGCGCAACAGCCAGCCCTACAACACGCTCGATTCGGAGAGCGAGCCGGAGGCGATGGCGACGATCGCCCGCCTGCACGCCGATCCGGCGGACTATCCGCTGGTCGTCTGTCCGGACGGGACGCTGCTGCGCAATCCGTCGGAGCAGGAACTCGCTCTCTGCATAGGCCTGCTCGACGAGACCACGGCGCGACGCATCTACGATGTGGCGATCGTCGGAGCGGGTCCGGCCGGCCTGTCGACCGCGGTCTATGCGGCGTCGGAAGGGCTCGCGGCCCTGGTCATCGACAGCCATGCTTTCGGCGGCCAGGCGGGAGCCAGCGCGCGCATCGAAAACTATCTCGGCTTCCCGACCGGCATCACAGGGCAGGCACTGACGGCCCGCGCATTCATCCAGGCCAAGAAGTTCGGTGCCGAATTCGTCATTCCCCTTTCCGTTTCGCGACTCGATTGCCCGGGCGATGGCCAGCCCATGACCCTGCAGATGACCGACGGTTGGCAAGTCCAGGCAAGATCGGTGGTCGTGGCGTCCGGTGCGCGCTATCGCCAGCTGGCCTTGGCCAATCTCGAGCAGTTCCACAATCGCGGCATCTGGTACTGGGCTTCTCCGATCGAGGCAAAGCTTTGCGCGAATGCCGAGGTGATCGTGGTGGGCGGCGGCAACTCCGCCGGCCAGGCAGCGGTGTTTCTCTCGGGCCATGCCGCCAGGGTGCGGGTCCTGGTGCGCGGCCGGGGCCTTGCCGAGACCATGTCGCGATATCTCGCGGAGCGTATCGAGGCTGCGGCCAACGTCGAGGTCATGGCCGGCACCGAGATCGTCGAGCTGCTGGGCTCGGCAACGGACGGCCTGCAGGGCGTGCGCTGGCGGCATCGACCGAGCGGCACGGAAAGCACTCGGCCGATCCGCCATGTCTTCCTGTTCCTCGGCGCGGAGCCGACGACGGATTGGCTGCTGGAATGCGGCGTCGAACTCGACAAGACGGGATTTGTTCGCACCGGGGCCGATGTCCTGTCGCCGACCGCCGGGCACCGGCCATCTGCCCACGAGACCAGCCTGCCGGGCGTGTTCGCCGTGGGCGACGTCCGCTTCGGCTCGGTCAAGCGGGTCGGTGCGGCGATCGGCGAGGGCGCCAACGTCGTGGCGCAACTGCACGGCGCGCTCGAAGCGAAGGGCGCCCGATGATGGAAACAGGAGTGGGCGTCCTCACACGCCGGCGTGCCGTCGCTCTCGGCGCGGCCGCCGTCGCGCTGCCGTCGCCGCCGCGCGCCCAGGCCGCCTGGCCGACCGGCCCGGTGACGTTCGTCGTCGGCTACGCGCCGGGTGGCAGCAACGACATCAACGCGCGTGAACTGGCGCAGCTGATGTCGCCGATCCTCGGCCAGCAGGTCGTCGTGGACAACAAGGGCGGCGCCAACGGCAGCCTCGGCCTGCGCGCCGTCGCCGGTGCGAGGCCCGACGGCTACACCCTGTCTTATACTTCGGCCCAGACCATCGTGGTCAATCCGTGGGTCCAGAAAGGCATGCTCGACACCCTGACCACCCTCGCGCCGATCTGCCAGACGACGGATTATCAGTATGTGCTGGCGGTGAGCCCGAAGGCGCCGGCCAACACCGCGGCAGAGCTGGTGGCGCTGGCGAAAAGCAATCCCGAGAAGCTCACCTACTCTTCGGCGGGCGTCGGCAGCGGCAACCATCTGGCGGGGGCGCTGTTCGCCGAGGCCGCCGGCATCGCGCTGACGCACGTGCCCTACAAGGGCACCGGCCCGGCGCTCGCGGATGTGATCAGCGGCATCATCACCATGAACTTTTCCTCGCTGCCGCCGGCCGTGCCGCAGATCAAGGTCGGCAACCTCAAGGCGCTGGCGGTCACCGGCAATCGCCGCCTGACGTCATTGCCCGACGTGCCGACGCTCAAGGAGCAGGGGATCGATGCGGTGATCAACGGTTGGCACGGCTTGTTCGCTCCGGCCCGGACTCCCGATCTGCTGCTCGACGACATCGCCAGGAAGGCCAAGCAGGCCATGAAGGACCCCAGGTGGGCGGAGGTTCTCGCCAAGGATGGTGTCGAAGTGCCTCCCGAACGCACGCGCGACCAATTCGCCCGCTACGTCGCCGACGAGCATGCCTTTTGGGGCAGGAAGCTGAAGGTCCTCAAGATCGACATGGAATGAATGCCGACGCCGGGACTACTAGAGCAAGTCGGCCACTGCGTTCCAGTAACGTCGGATGGCGGCAAGATGCGCCGCCAGGGATCTGCCCTCGATGCGACGCAGGTGACCTCGCCCGGAGTAGGTGCCGAGTGTCAGATCCGTCACGCCGCAGGACTTCCAGAACCGGGCCGTGTCGCGCCAGGCGGATTCGTCGCCGATGCCCGCCGTCACACGCGTGTCGATTCCAATGTCGGCTGGATCGCGGCCGGCCGCCTCGGCATAGGCGCGCATCCTGTCGATGGCGGTCCGTGCCTCGTTGCCCGGTCCATAGCTGAGCGGCATCCAGCCGTCGCCCCAACTGGCGACCCGGCGCAGCGTGGCGTCCGCATGACCGCCGAGCCAGATGGGAATCGATCGCCTGGTGGGCAGAGGATTGATCCCGGCATCCTCGATCGTGTGATATTTCCCTCTGAAAGTGACATGGCGATCGGCCCACAGCGCCTTCATGACGGCGACCTGCTCTTCCGACCGTCGGCCGCGGTCGCGAAACGATTCATTCAGTCCGACGAATTCCACTTCATTCCAGCCGACGCCGATGCCCAGGCGAAAGCGCCCGCCACACAGCACATCCAGGCAGGCCGCCTGCTTTGCGACCAGCACGGCCTGGCGCTGCGCAAGGATCAATACCTGGGTGGAAAAGCCGATTGCCCGTGTACAGCCTGCCAGAAAGCCGAAGAGCACGAACGGATCCTGAAACAGGTCCGCCGAGGTGTTGCGATCTCCCCATCCCGGGCGGCTCGCCGCGTTGACCCCGAGCACGTGATCCGGGGCGGACAAATCCTGGTAGCCGATCTCTTCCGCCGCCTGGGCGAAATCGCGAATCGCGTTCGGATCGCCACCGACCTCGGCATCGATCACGGGCAATGCTACGCCAAGCTTCATGTGAGGCGGGCTCCTGTTCGCTCTCGTCGTTGCCGACGATGACACTGATCTTGTCTGTCGCGTCATCGCCCCTCCAGCACTTTGAATCGGTTCGGCCGCCTTGAAAAAACGGGTACTGTCGCGCCGGAGCCATTGCCGCCGTGAACCCGATCTACCGCCTGCTCCTCGCCGCACTCGGCTTGTTCGTGGTCGCCGCTCACGCCGCCGCCCAGGAAGCCAGCGTCGCGGCGGCGGCGGACGCCGACGTGATCGCCATCTACAGCCAGCACGTCGAGAAGCGCCTGCTGCGGGCACATTTCGATCGCACCGCCGCCCGGATTTCGCTCGTGCCGTTCGGGCCACGCGGCGTCGAGACGTTCGCGGTGGCGCCCAATGGGGCGTTCGTCGTCTACAGCGCCAGCCGCGAGCAGGTGGCGGCCAATCCCGTTACTTACCTGTCGTTGCTCGACGCTGCCGGCCGGGCGCTTGGCGAGCCGTTGCGCAGCCCGATTGGCTCCATCACGGCCCTTGCGGTTTCGCCGAAAGGAGATCGGATCGCCGCCGCCAACGGCGACCGGGGCTGGATGGCCGTGTTGGCGATCGAGGGAACCGGCGCGGCGCGGCGGCTCGTGGTGCGGACGGAGTTCGGCGTCAAGGCCGACCGGCAATTCACCTTTGCCTTCCGACCGGACGGCGGCCTGGTGACCCTGGTGGACGATTGGGTGGCGACCTGGCGTTCCAGCGATGGCGCGGCCCAGCGCACGCTCGATCTCAAGACCCTGAATCGGGACTTGATGCCGGCCGACCAGGACATCGGTGCGCTCTTTCAGATGATCTGGTCACCGCGCGGCGATCGGTTCGCCGTCAGCTGGGGGCCCGGTCCGATGATGACCACGCTTTTCGATGCGGCCGGTCGTCGCCTCACGCCGGCCGGCACCGACAACGGGCTCGACCTGATGGCGAGCAAGGCCGCCTTCCTCGACGGCGGCGATGCCATGATCCTGTACGGCATGAAGGCGCCGGCCCTGGTCCGCCTGAAATCGCTCACCACGACCGACTTCGGCGATCCGGACGCCCAGGCGATCTGGTGCGTGCCGCTGGCCGGCGGGCGCGAGATCGCGCTGCTGAGCGACGAGCAGGTCGCACTGTGGTCGCTCGACGGCAAGCGGCTGGCCGGCCCGATCGGACTCGAAAACTACAGTCTCGGTGCGGCCGCCGCAGCGGCGAAGGACGAATTGATCGTGGCGGCGGAGCAGGGGGGCTGGGTCGACCTCTATACCAAGGACGGAAAATTCATTCGCCGGGTCCAGTCAGGCACGCGGGACCATCGTGGCTTCGTCGCCCTGTCGGCGGATGGTGCCACCCTCGCAGCGCTTGGATCGGAAGAACTGGGCGTGATTGCAGAGTTGCGCCAGCGCGCCTGGGGCGTCGCGCTCGCGCCCAACAGCGGGGCGCTGCTGGCGGTGGCGGCCAATGGCAGCCGGATCGTCGCGGAAGGACCGGACAAAAGCTTGCGGATCTGGTCGCGCGACGGCGCCGGGGCCGACAGCATTGCTCTCGAGGCGGGAGGACAGGTTCCGGGTCGTTGGCTTTCCGGTCTTGCCGTCTCGACGGCGGGCGATGCGATCGCGGTCGCCGATGAAGGGGCGGCCGTATGGCTTGCCAACCCGGCAGACAAGAGGGTTCAGCGTGTAGCGCTGCCGGCTCGAAGCGTCGCGCCACTGCCCGACGGCGGCGGCTTCGCCGTTGGCCTGGCCGACGGCACGGTCGTGCGCCTCGCCCGCGATGGCACCGTACGGGAGTCGCCCGCCAAGGCCGCCGAACTCGGTGCCGTTGGCCGCATCGTCATCGCGCCGGATGGACAGAGCTTCATCGCGGTCGAAGGGGACGAGAGACAGGCCCGCCACCTCGCCTGGGACGGCAAGCTGCTGGCCGGGCCGTATCGGGCGGGCGAGTCCGAGATGATCGTCGGTGCGTTTTTTCACGAGGGCTCGCCCCGGCTGATCTCGAGGTCCGGCGGCTCGACGGCCGCGGAGAGTTTCGCTATCGCGACGCTGGCGCTGCCGGGCGAGCGCCGAATCGCACCGCTCGACTCTCCCCGCTAAGTGTGGGGCGGTAACGTCAGGTCAAATCTCAACGCATGCGCTTGATGCGCATCCACCAATACGTGCCGCCGATGGCGATCACGAGAAGTGCGACGAGAAGGACGATGAGCGTGGCGGCTTCGAGCCATGCGATCGCCGGGACGAAGCAGGCCATGACCAGGCCGAGCGCGCACATCTTCCACGAGGGCATGTGCACGCCGGCGATGAACGTGCCGAGCGCCAGCAGCAGGAGGATGGCGAGCCCCGTCGAGTCGGCGTTCAGCATGTTCTGTACGCTGGGCAGGAACACCAGGTTCATCCCGACCAGGAACGCGAGCCAATGCGCCGCCTGCGTCGCCACCAGCTTCAGCCTGGCCTTCCGGTCGGTGGCGTTGTGCCAGCCTGCGCCCACGCACACGAGGGCGAGGACGGGCACCAGCAGCTCCCAGTAGGTGGCGATCGGCTGACGGGTCAGGCTCGTGTACGCGATCCCGACCAGGGTGAGGATCAGCACCAGGCCATAGGGCAGCTCCTTGAGCCAGAGAGGGGTGTGCGGCATCCGGTCGGCATCGGCCATTCTGAGCCTCGAGCGTTGGCGTCGTGCCTCGTCCTTGTCGACGACCGGCGTTCGCGTGTCCACCCTGGTGGCCGGGTCCGGCGCCCCTAGCCAGCACAGTGCCAATGTGCTGCGGTCTCTCGGTCGAGGCTTTGGGACGAATTACATGCGGCAGCTTCCGGTTGGGACCACGGGAACGGCGACTCTGCTCGTGCGGCCCGAGCACCTCGCCAACCGGTTCAAGGATTCGATCCTGCCGCAGACCTTCGCGACGCCCGTCATGATCCTGGTCATGGAGAATGCCGCGCTCAATGCCATCAAGCCGTTCCTCGAGGCGGGCGAGAGTGCGGTCGGCACGGCCATCGACGTCAAGCATCTGGCTGCCACGCCGGCCGGCCGCGAGGTTCGGGCGACGGCCGAGGTCGTCCATGTCGAGGGCAAGCGGATCGACTTCAAGGTATCGGCCAGCGACGGCACGGACGAGATCGGCCGGGGCACCCACCAGCGGATCGTGATCAACCTCCAGGCGTTCAACGAGCGCCTGGCCAGGAAGAGTGCGCCGGGTTCCGCCTGACGCGGCGTCGCGAGAGGCGCGCTCGGTTCGCGGGTGTTGAAAAAGGCCGTTCGATGGGGCCCAATCCCGCCCTTCGGAGGATCGCTCAACAAACGAAAGGTGCGACCATGCGGAAGAACAAGATCAAGGAGATGTGGCGCGCCAAGAAGTGCGTGACGCTGGGCTGGCTCTCGGTGTCGCACGGCCTGACGGCGGAGGTCATGGCGCGCCAGGGCTTCGACGCGCTGTGCGTCGACCTTCAGCACGGCACGTCCGAATTGAAGGATGTGGCGCCGCTGCTGCAGGCGATCTCGCAGACCGACACGGTGCCGGTCGTGCGCGTCGCGTGGAACGAACCGGCGGCCATCATGAAGGCGCTCGATCTCGGCGCCTACGCCATCATCGTGCCGCTGGTGAACAACGCCAAGGAAGCTGCGATGGCGGTGGCCGCGTGCCGTTATCCGCCGGTCGGCATGCGCTCCAACGGGCCGGTGCGCGCGGTGCACTACGGCGGCGCCGACTACGTGGCCAATGCCAACGACGAGATCGTCGTCATGGCGATGATCGAGACCAAGGAAGGCATCGCCAACCTCGACGCCATCTGCGCCACGCCCGGCCTCGACGCCGTCTACATCGGGCCGGCCGACCTGTCGT
>CAZHQA010000049.1:0-2659 GCA_964533955.1 uncultured Reyranella sp.
AGGCGTTGGGAAATGTAGTGCCGGGAAGTCGGTCCCGGCATGCCGTCCAGCATACTCATGGCCGCATTGTATAGACTGTGACCCGGAAAGGGAGGAAGCCCGTGCCCAAGACCCTCACTGGCAAATGCTTCTGCGGAGCCGTCCAGTACCGAGTGACGGACGAATTTCGCTACGCCATGAACTGCCATTGCTCCAATTGCCGGCGCACTACGGGATCGGCCTTCAAGCCGTTTGCCGGCATCGAGCGGGCGAAAATCACAGTCGACCCGGGCAAGGACGGGCTGCTGATCTACGGCGGAGACAAGGCGCACGACGCCCACTGCCGGAAATGCGGCTCCCTCCTCTACTCGGTGGTGCGTGACGGCCTCTGGGTGCACGTCCCGATGGGTACGCTGGTCGACGATCCCTCGATCCGGCCAAGCGGGCACATCTTCGTCGGCTCAAAGGCGCCGTGGTTCACGATCACCGACGACCTGCCGCAGCATGAGGGCCATATGTAAGCCTAGGAGCGCAGGCTCGCATATGGATCGATCCTGCCTTCCGCGATGTCGCTCCATACATCGGCGCGCCGAACCAAAGGATCGAAAGCGTGTGTCTTCCAGTCGGCACCTAGAAATTCGATCATCAGGTAACGGGCGAGGTCGGCACCGTAGCAAATGATGTCCAGCTGCTTGATGGAGAAAACCGGATTTCCGGACCGATGCGGTTCGGCAGCGAGATACCTGTGGCCACAGATGGGCAACAACTTCGGCCATGTCAGGAAATCCGCCCTGGCGACCTCAAGAGCTGCCGACAAGTTCGACGGGCGAACGCCCCATCGATCGAGCCAAACGTTGTGCTCGATGTCGAAGGCAATTCCTTCCCAAATCGATCGGATGGATTGCCGGTAGTTCTCCATCTTGAAGTTGGCCCACGGAAACAGGACACCACCTGGATCCTGTAGGTTGGCAAAGAGAAAGATGAAATCCGCCGGCAAGAGAAAGCCTAGTTGATCTTCGATCTTGCCGAAATCGTGTGCCGATAATCCTTTAGCTCCGTAGATGACCGGCCGTTGATTGCCGACCCGCTGGCGGGCGTTCAGGTGCTCAAAAAGCTCTGGTCCAAGCATCACCACAGGCCTGCCCCCTTCCCCGGGTCCCCTCTTTACGCCACTCTTCCCGGCATGATGAGCCCCGAGCAGAACGACCTGATCACCCGCGTCGGTCCCGGCACCAAGGGCGGCGCGCTGATGCGTCACTACTGGCATCCGGTGGCGCTCACCGAGGAGCTGGATGGACCACGGCCGGCAAAAGCGGTGAAGCTGCTGGGGCAGGACTTCGTGCTGTTTCGCGATCAGCATGGCCGGCACGGGCTGCTCGACCGCGACTGCCCGCACCGCGGCGCCGACCTTGCCTACGGTCGTCTCGAAGATGGCGGCCTGCGTTGCCTGTTCCATGGCTGGTTGTTCGACGTCGACGGCAAATGCCTGGAGACTCCGGCCGAACCGGAGGGCAGCGTGCTCTGCCAGCGGGTTCGCCAACGGTCCTACCCCGTGGTGGTCAAGAACGGCATCGTCTTCGCCTATTTGGGCGAGGGCGAGGCGCCGGCCTTTCCCGAGTTCGATTGCTTCCTGGCACCCGCCACGCACGCCTTCGCCTTCAAGGGCCTGATCGATTGCAACTGGCTGCAGGCGCTCGAGGTCGGCATCGATCCGGCGCATGCATCGTACCTGCATCGTTTCTATGAGGACGAAGATCCGTCGGGCGACGCCTACGGCAAGCAGTTCCGCGCCTCGTCGTCGGATTCCGAGATCCCCATGTCGAAGATGATGCGCGACTATCCGCGACCAACGATCGACGTCGAGGCGACAGACTACGGCATGCGGCTCTACACGCTGCGCAAGATCAACGACAGACACACGCACGTCCGGGTGACCAACCTCGTTTTCCCCTATGCCTTCGTCATTCCGATGAGCACGGAAATGACGATCACCCAGTGGCACGTGCCGATCGACGATACGTCCTGCTACTGGTACGCGATCTTCACCAGCTTCGGCGCGCCAGTCGATCACAAGCAGATGCGCGAAACGCGGCTCAAGCTCTACGAGTTGCCCGACTATCGTCCGCGGCTGGGCCGGCACAACCAATATGGCTACAACATCGCCGAGCAGGCGACGCAGACCTTCACCGGCATGGGCTTCGACATCAACGTCCACGACCAGTGGGCCATCGAGGGCCAGGGCCGCATCCAGGACCGCACGCGCGAGCATCTGGGCTACAGCGACAAGGCGATCGTCGCCTATCGCCGCCTGCTGTTGTCGGCGATCGGCCAGGTTCAGAACGGCGAGAAACCCCTGATGTGGCTCGACAAGGCCCGAGCGGCAGCGATCCGCGGGCCGGTCACCGTCGATGGCATGGGGCCGACCCAGGGTTGGCAGTCCTACTGGAAGGAATTCGACGCCCGCCGGCGTTCGGGCTCGAGCTGGGCGGCTGAAACGCTGCCGCCCTTGGTCGCCTGAGGCGCATGCATCTCGCCGAAAAGGCCGGCTTGTGGACCGACGACCGCCGCGCGGCAGCCCGCGAGGTCGAGCGCCGCATCCAGGCCGGCGAGCTCACCGTGGTGCGACTCTCTTTCGCCGACCAGCACGGCATCCTGCGCGGCAAAACCCTGGTTGCAGGCG
>CAZHQA010000049.1:2759-24374 GCA_964533955.1 uncultured Reyranella sp.
CTCTCTTTCGCCGACCAGCACGGCATCCTGCGCGGCAAAACCCTGGTTGCAGGCGAGACCGCTGCGGCCATGAAGTCCGGTGTCGGCTTCAGCGCGACCATGTTGCTCAAGGATACCGCCCATCGCACAGTGTTCCCCGTATGGGGCCCGGGCGGCGCCTTCGGCTCGAAGGAATGGGAGGGCGCGGCCGACGTCGTGATGCTGCCCGATCCCACGACCTTTCGTGTGCTGCCCTGGGCGCCGCACACCGGCTGGATGTTGTGCGACATCGTCTTCGCCGATGGCAGGCCAGTACCGCTCAGTACGCGCCATGTCTGTCGTCAGGCATTGGCATCGCTCGCCGAGGCCGGCTACGACTTCATGGCCGGGCTCGAGGTCGAATTTCATCTGTTCAAGCTCGAGAAGACTAGCCTGGCGCCTCGCGACGCCGGCGCGCCCGGCCAGCCCGGCGAGCCGCCCGAGGTGTCGCTGCTCAACCAAGGCTACCAGTACCTGACCGAGCAGCGCTACGACGAGATGGATCCCATCCTCGAGATCCTGCGCGCCAATATCTCAGGCCTCGGCCTGCCGCTGCGCTCTCTGGAGGTCGAGTTCGGGCCGAGCCAGGTCGAGTTGACGTTCGGCGTCAGAAGCGGCCTCGACCCCGCCGACGCCATGGTGCTGTTCAGGAGCGCTACCAAGCAGGTCGCGCAGCGCCACGGCTACCACGCCACCTTCATGTGCCGCCCCAAGCTGCCCAACATCATGTCGAGCGGCTGGCACCTGCATCAGTCGCTCAAGGACAGGAAGACGGGGGCCAACGCCTTCGTCGATGACACGGCGCTGCTCTCTCCGGTCGGCATGCACTACATGGCAGGACTGCTTGCCCAGGCCCGTGCCGCCGCGGCCTTCAGCACCCCGACCTTGAACGGCTACAAGCGCTACCGTCCCTTCTCCCTCGCCCCCGATCGCGCCACCTGGGCGCGCGACAATCGCGGCGTCATGGTGCGTGTGCTGGGCGCGCCGGCAGATCCAGGCACACACCTCGAGAACCGTGTCGGCGAACCGGCCGCCAATCCCTACCTCTACATGGCAAGCCAGATCGTGTGCGGGCTCGATGGGCTCAAGGGCAAAGCCGATCCCGGCCCGTCAGCCGACACGCCGTACGAAGCACAAGCGCCGATGCTGCCATGTGCGCTCGCGGAGGCGGTGGCGGCCCTGCGCGACAACAAAGTGCTCCGGGCGGGGCTGGGAGACTTCTTCGTCGACTATTTCGTCAAGTTGAAGCAGGCCGAGATCGACCGCTTCGCGCTCGAAGTGACCGACTGGGAACAGCGCGAATATTTCTCGGTATTCTAACCGGGGAGTACGAAGCTCACTCACCGGCGCGGACGCAAAGCGCGCCAGGCGCTGCTGACCGGCGTCGTGAGGCGCTGCCAGACTTGTGCCGACTCCCGGCGGACACTGTCCGCCCCGAGTGTCGCCGCAGTTCGTGACGGCTCCTCGCCGATCCGTGTGGCGATTGCCTGCAGTTCTTCACGTGTGGCCATTGTAATCTTGCCGACACTGTTCACAGCGGCCAGGGCATCGCGAACCGTGGCGCGAGCTTCCTCGAGCCGGCCCGCATCCTCGAGCGTCCGGGCAAGGCGCGTATAGGCCTTCGCCCGCATCGCGGGATCGATGCGCTCCAGCGCGATGGTACGGCGCAGGAGCTCAATGACCTCGTCCCCGCCGCCGTTGCGGTTCAGGTGCCGCGCGAGCCGCAGCAGCTTGCGCGGGTCAGTCGGGGCAAGCTCCACGGCCTTGCGAAACGCCGCCTCCGCGCCCACGCGATCGCCCCGCTTCGCCAGGAGGTTGCCGTACTTGTCCTGGGCATCCGCCGAATCGGGAAACTGCGCGGCGATTCCCGGCATTGCCGCATCCGCACCCTCGCTGTCCCCCAACTTGTGCCGTTTCCTGAGTTCGCTCAATTGATGCTGCGGGTTGGTGGCCCACAGCTCCTCGGCACGGCGCCGCGCCGCCGCCGCTTCCTCGGGCCGGCCCGCGCGATCGAGGCAGCGCGCCAGATATTCGTGATAGGTCGGATAGCCCGGCGCGAGGGTGATTGCCTCGCGGGTCCATTCAATCGCGCCTTCGTAGTCGCCACGGGCGAAGCTTCGACCGGCAAAGCGGCGGCATGTCTCGCCGTCGTGACCGGTGGCAAAGGGCTCGATGGCGGGCATCTGACGATATTTCTCGGCGTCGAACACCTTCGAAAGCTGCCCCATTAGCACTCCATCGGGCTCGTGTTTCGTGGGATCGACCGTCTCGAACGGCATCGCGACCAGCCTATGGACGTTGTTCACGTTGGTTTCAACGGTCTTCAGTCCCATGAAGTGGCGATGCTTGAAGCGCGACGCGGTTTCGAAGTCCGATTGCGCGTTGAGAACCGCATGCGTGACCAGGAATGCACGGTCGTCCACCCGCGCCGGCGCGATACCCGACTTGACACCGGTCGGCCGCCCGCCGCCCTTGGCGACGTGATGAAACGTGGCATGGCCAATCTCCCGAATCGGCGGCTCGATACCTTCCTCCGTGGCCCGCTCCACCCACACGCCTTCGATCGTCACACAGCCGGTGCGAGACTTCTCGACCGCCTCGAAGAAGCTCTCGCCCGACGGCGAGATGATCAGCTCGTCGATATCGATGTGCACCACGCTCGCGGCACGTCCATACAGTCGGTATTTGGCGTGTGCCAGATAGGCGCGCTGAAAGAATCTCGAATCGTTGACGCGCAGGGGGCCGTTCACGGCACCGAAAGGAAACGGCGCATCGACCAGCGCGGCGCACTTCAGTCCTGGTACCGTTGCTAGCGCGGCTCGCACGTCATACTTGGCATAGCGATAAGAGCCGTTGTCGTAGAAGAACACGGCCGTACAACCGTGCATCTCGGCATGGAAGTGCGCCCAGTCGCGGATCCAGCGCAGGGAATTGTTCTTGTTGTGGGTCAGCAGGACGCGCTCGCCGGCGAATTTGGAGCAAAGGTTCGGCTGCGGCACGATGGAATAACTGGCAAGCGGAAAGACCAGTTCGAGGCTCTGTGTACTCTTCGATACAGGGATATGCAGAATGTGCGTCGAGGCTGACTGCACCACCTCGAACTTGCACCGCCGACCGGACGGAACCTCGTAGATTTCGCCGCCAAAGACGTCACTGGTGAGGCTTTGCGGCGGCGGACAGATCAGCAGGATCTCCCGTCCATCCTGCGACCAGAATGCATCATAGATGATGGTCGTGTAGTCGAATCGATCCTCGTAGTTCACGTCGCGGTCGAACGCCGGCCGCGGGCCGGGGCGGTAAAGATGCCCGTTGGCCGCCGGCGCCCAGGAACTGAGCGGCACGTCGAAGAACTTCATTCCGGCGCCTCCGTCGCCCTGGCATCAGCTCTGCTGCAAACAACATATCCTGCCTTCCATCACCGTGGTAGGACCGGCGCGATCAATGCCCCGAGGGACCGAGACCCGCATGAGCGCCATCGCCGTCGTCACGACTGTCGGCAGCAAGAAGGAGGCGCGGCACATGGCTCACGCCCTCGTCGAGGCAAGGCTCGCGGCCTGCGCGCAGATCTCGAGGATCGACAGCGTCTACGCCTGGAAGGGCAAGATCGAGAGCGGCAAGGAATATCGCGTGCTGCTGAAAACCATCGATTCGCATTACCTGGCGATCGAGCAGGCAATTCGCGATCTGCATTCCTACGAACTGCCGGCGATCCATGCCTTCGCCTTCGAACACGTGTCGCACGCCTACGCCCATTGGATCGAGGCAAGTGTCGGCTGATTCCGGCACCACGGCACCGCCACCCCGCGGTCAACCACTCCACCCGGCCATCCAGACATGACAGTTTACGCTGCATTCCCGGGAGAACGGACCCAATGATGCAGGCCAGCACGACCGTGTTCACCGTCACGAACATCCTCGCCAGCCGCGACTACTTCCGCGACCGGCTGGGCTTCACGGTCGCCTTCGAATGGGGCCAGCCGACCTTCTACATCGGCCTGTTCGCCGACAAGGTCCGGCTGCATCTCATCGAGGCGAGTCACGCGCCGCGTCCTCCGGGGCACGGCGCCATGGTGATCGATGTCGAGGACGTCGACGCGCTTCACGCCGATCTTGCGCGACGCGGTGCCAAGGTGGTCAAGCCGCCCGAGGATCAGCCGTATGGCATGCGCGACTTCGATGTGGCAGACCTCGACGGCAACATGATCTTCTTCGGCATGGAACTGAAAAAGACCTGAGGGACAGATATGGAGCTCTGGCAATACGACGCGACCGATCTGGCGCACCTCATTCGGCTCGGTCGCGCGTCGGCGCGCGACGCCGTGGATTCGGCGCTGGCTCGCCTGCACAAGGTCAATCCGGCAATCAATGCCGTCGTCCGCGTGCTGGAGGAAGATGCCCGTGCCGCGGCGGCGACCGCCGACGCCGCGCAGGCGCGCGGGCATGCCTTGCCGCCGCTGCACGGCGTGCCGGTCACCATCAAGATCAATATCGATCAAATGGGTCTGCCAACCGACAACGGAGTCGTCCCGCTCAAGGACTTTATCGCCCAGGAAGACAGCCCGGTGGTGGCCAACCTCAAGCAGGCCGGCGCCATCATCATCGGCCGGACCAACGCGCCCGCCTTCTCGATGCGCATCTTCAGCGACAATGCCCTGCATGGCCGCACGCTCAACCCGCGCGATCCCACGGTGACGCCGGGCGGCTCGAGCGGCGGCGCCGGCGCCTCGATCGCGACCGGCATCGGAGCGATTGGCCATGGCAACGACATCGGCGGCTCGGTGCGCATTCCCGCCTACTGCAACGGTGTGGTCGGCCTGCGCACGGGTTTTGCCCGGATCGCTTCGGTCAATCCCACCGCCGCCAAGGGTGGCCGGCCGATCGGCAGCGTGCTGATGGCAGTGCAAGGGCCGCACACCCGCACCGTGCGCGACGCGCGGCTGGCGCTCGAGGTCATGGCGCGGCGCGACAACCGCGACTGGCGCTGGAGCGATGTGCCGATGCAAGGGCCCCCGCCGGCGCGTCCGATCAAGGTTGCGATCGTGCCAGAATTCCCGGGCAGCAAGACGCATCCGGCGCAAGCCGCCGCCGTGCGTCGCGCGGCCGCGCACCTGCAGGCCGCTGGCTATGTCGTGGAGGAGATAGTGCCGCCTGACCTGGAGCGCGGCGTCGAGCTCTGGCACCACATCATCGCCACCGAGTCATTCCATGGACTGTGGCCGCAGATGCAGAAGATGGGGGATCCCGACGGCATCGCCGCCATGAGCGCATGGCTAGAGATCAAGAAGCCGGTCGATCTGAAGACCTACATCGCCGCACTGACCGAACGCGAGGGCCTGCTTTACCGATGGATGGGATTCCTGCAGCAATGGCCGTTGGTCATCTTCGCCACTTTGTCGGACCTGCCGCCCAGGCAAGTCAGCGACACGACGGTGGCCGGCCAGGCGCAGATATTCGATTCGATGAGCCCCGCCCTGATCGCTCCCCTGCTCGGCCTGCCCGGCCTTGCCATACCGGTCGGCGATCATGGCAGGCTTCGCACCGGCGTGCAGATTCTCGCCGCACGCAATCGCGAGGATCTCTGCCTCGATGCCGGCGAAGTGATCGAGGCGGCGGAAGGCGTTGTCAGGCCGATCGATCCGATCACGACCTGAGAGCCCGATCTTTCGTGCGAGCGAAGCCGGGTCAGCTCCGCGCCGGCAAGTCGACCTTGGCGTTGCGCAGCTCCCGCTCGAGCACCGGGATGCCTGCGGTATTGCCGTTGCGGCACTGCTCGAACGCCACGCTGGCGCCGGTGCTGCCGCGTTGAACGGTATGGCCCGACTCGATCTTGACGACGTAGCGCTCATAGGTTTGCGCGAGCGCGCGGCAATAGGCGGCATCGTCTGCCCGCGCCGGAAGGCCGGCGAAGAGAAACAACCCGAGGAGCGGCGCGGTCCATTTGAAGACGGTCATCTGCGACCTCCAATGTCGTGCCCGGGATACGGTCGATTCGGCTCCCCGGATCACTTGATGATCTCACGGAAGATGCAGTCCTTCACCCCGTGCCCCGACACGGCGGCCTCGCTTGACCACTTCCAGAGCGGCGTCCAGTAGGCGTCGAGCACCTCCTGGGCCGCCTGCCGGTCGTCGACGATGTAGCCGAATTCCTGCAGGTTGACCGGATACATGTTGTCGGAGCCGATATAAAAGACGCGGCTATCGACCATCCAGAACTTGGCATGCGAGGCGATCGGCCCGTGATCCGGCCAGCGCGCGTCGGGGCCGAAGCGGAACGGCGCCAGGTGCAAGCGCTCGCACAGCAAGGCGTTCACCGGGTCGGGGCCAATGCGGATTTGATAGCGCCAGGTCGGATCGCGTGCCTCGAAGCGCCGCTGCACGGTGTCGCGCAGGTGATGGGCCAGCGTCTGCAGCGAGACGTCGTTGGAATACGTGATTCCGCTCTTACCGACCGCGCCCTGGTTGGACAGCACGATATAGATGTCGCCGTCGCGCCGGCGGAGGAAGTCGACCAGCCGATCGACCGTGCTGTCGGGGAACAGCGTATCGGCGCGGCCAAGCCCGAAGCCAAGATCCTGTTGCACCATCCTGATGTCGCTCTGCGCCGCGCCCAACATCAGATCGCGGGCGAGTTCGCTCTGGTTGGCGAAGTCCTTGGTGATCCCTGCGCCCAGGCGCGCAACCGCCAAGATCGGTATACCGCCGGTCGCTCGCGCGGACGGCAATGCGGCTGGCGGCGCCGGGCAGCTGGCCTGCAACTGGCCAGCGCCCGAGGCGAAGGTGGCCACGTTCACCGACGGCTTCCTGTCCAGATTGGCGCAAACATACTCCCACAGGCGGTCGGCATAGCGCGCCGCGCTGGCCGCGGCCGGGCCGCGCACGCGCATCGACAGATCGTGCACCGGGTCGTCATGAAGATAGTCGGCCGACCACATGTTGTGACCGCCGACCAGTGCGCTGGCTCCGTCGACGGTGACGATCTTGGCGTGGTTCCACGAATAGCTGTCGCAATCCTCGAATACTATGCAGGAGCGCATCGCCGCGACGCTCACCGTGAGGCGGGCCTTGGGCACTTCGTCGAGGCCCATCGTCAGGTCTTTCAAGAAGGCAGCGGCATCAACCTCGGCCGTCGGATAGTGACCGACCAGGAACCGCACCGTGACCGGTCGACCGCGCGCGGCGAGAGCGGCCAAGGCCTGCCGCAGTGCGTTCAGAAACTGGGACTTCGGCACTGGCGCCAGCAGGGTGACATCGACGCGCCGATTCGCACCCGCGATCAGATCCCGCACATCCATCGGCAGGGTGTCGGAATGACCGGACGGCAGATCGGTGGACCGGCGTCCCCACACGTTCGGACTCTGCACGATCCAGTCGCGCGGCAAGGTGTTGCCCCGCGTGAGATCGTAGGTGATGCGGGCGAAGGCGCCGTTGTCGTCGCTCTTCGCCAGTTCGGCCTGGAGTTGCTCGAGCAGCTGCTGTTCCGCCCCCTCGTCGGGAACACGAATGCCGCGATCATGGATGACCTTGGCGACCGGCGCGGCATTGTTCACGGCGCCCTGGTAGCGGTTGGCCATATGGCGCGAGACGGCACTGTTGGGCAGCAGGCCGCCGCATGAGCCAAGGACGGCGATCAGGAGCAGGCACAGCGTCCGAGCGAGGGACATGGACAGCGACGGCATTGGCTCCCAAACTGCAGCGCACGAAACAACGCACAAGCGACGACGGGGTTCCCATCACGTGAGCAACGCGACATGAGCAGCAAAGCATCGCACGATATCGGCTGGATCGGCCTTGGCCGCATGGGCGAAGCAATGGCTGCGCGCCTGATCAAGGCAGGCTACGGCCTTTCGGTGTGGAATCGCACCGTTTCCAAGGCCGACCCGCTGGCCCAGATCGGCGCCGAGGTGGTGACCGACAAGGCTGCCATGGCACACTGCGCGACGGTGTTCACCATGGTGTCGACGACCGACGACCTGAAGGACATTCTTTTCGGCAAGGGCGGCGTCATGAGCGGAAATGCCCGGCCCAAGCGCGTGGTCGACATGTCATCGATCTCCGATACGGGCTCGGCCGAGATCCGCAAGGGCCTGACGGCCGCCGGCGTCGCCTATCTCAGCGCGCCCGTCTCCGGCAACGCCCGGGTCGCCAAGGCCGGCAAGCTCCTGGTCGTGGCTTCGGGACCGAGGACAGAGTACGACGCCGTGCAGCCGCTCCTCGCCGCGCTCGGCCGCGCCGCCATGTATGTCGGCGAAGGCGAACTGTCGCGTATCTGGAAGATCGCGCACAACACCATGTTCGGCGTGATCATCCACTCCCTGTGCGAGATCACCCTGCTGGCGGAGAAAGCCGGCATCCCACGGCATATTTTCCTCGAATCGATCAACCAGAGTGTCCTGGGTTCGATGTACA
The DNA here is from genome assembly GCA_964533955.1 of uncultured Reyranella sp. Taxonomy (GTDB): domain Bacteria; phylum Pseudomonadota; class Alphaproteobacteria; order Reyranellales; family Reyranellaceae; genus Reyranella. The sequence goes on from CAZHQA010000049.1 coordinate 11,184, forward strand.
CCAGATACAAGACACCGGCGTTGGTGAATCTCGACTTCACCACGACCTTCACACCCAAGCTGCTCTTGAAAGACATGGACCTCGGCATGGGTGCCGCCAGGGCAAAGGGGATTGCCATGCCGACGGCCTCCGCGACGCGCGAGAGCATCCAGGCGCTGGCGAACAATCATCCCGGCGACATCGACTTTTCGGTGCTGCTGCTCGAACTGGCGCGCGCCGCGGGCATGACCCTCGAGCCCGAGAACGTCAAAGTCGGCGACGGCCTGTAGCACCCGCTCCCTGTCCAGGTCCTTCGCTGCGCGCAAGACGACGAGGCTCTCCGATGTCGAAGCTTCTCCTAAAATCCGGCATCGTCGTCACGCAGGATACCAAGCTCGGCGTCCTGCCGACGGGTGACGTGCTGGTCGAGGACGATCGCATTGTGGCGATCGCCCCTGCCCTGCCCGATAGTGGCGCCGAGATGATCGACTGCCGTGGTCATTTCGTGTTGCCGGGCTTGATCAACGCCCACATGCACACCTGGCAGACCGCACTGCGCTCGGTGGCGGCCAACTGGACCCTGCTGGAATACTTCCGGCACGTCCACGCCGGACTAGCGACCGTGTTCGTCCCCGACGATATCCAGATCGCCACGCTCGCCGGCGCCCTGAACCAGCTCGACCATGGTGTCACCACCCTGGTCGACTGGGCGCACAACAATCCGACGCCCGAGCACACTGACGCAGGTGTCGACGGCCTCAAGCAGAGCGGCATCCGTGCCGCGTTTTTCCATGGTTCGCCCAAACCCGACCCCAAGCCCGGCGAGCCGCACTTCTCGGAAGTTCCCCATCCGCGCATGGAAATCGAGCGCCTGATGAGGGGATCGCTGGCCAGTGCCGATGCGCTGGTGACTCTCGGCATGGCGGTGCTCGGCCCGCACTATTCCACCCTCGAGGTCAGCGCGCACGATTTCGCGCTCGCCAGGGAGCTCGGGCTGGTCGCGTCGATGCACCAGGGCGGCGGCGAGGCCAGGACGCCCGGCGGGTGGGAGACATTGATGGAGCGCGGGCTCGTGGGTCCCCACATCAACATCGTGCACGGCAACAATCTCACGGACGCCCAACTCAAGGCCTTCGTCGATCTCGGAGTCTCTTTCTCCATCACGCCCGAGAACGAGATGAGCCAGGGCCACGGCCATCCGATCACCGGCCGCCTGCGCGCACTGGGCACGGCACCGTCGATCGGCGTCGATCTCGAATCGGCGATCAGCGGCGACATGTTCGCGGTAGCACGCATGGCGCTCGCCTCGCAGCGCGCCCTCGACAACGCGGCGGAGCGCGGCCGCAGCGGAGGCATCCCGCCGACCTCGACCGTGCCGGCAGCAGAGGCTCTCGACTGGATCACCACGCGTGGAGCGGCCATGCTGGGCATGAGCGGTCGCATCGGCAGCCTGACGCCCGGCAAGCAGGCAGACATCGCAGTCATGTCGCTCGGGCCGCTGGCGATGTGGCCAGTGCACGACCCTGTAGCGTCGGTCGTCATGCAAGGCTCGGGCGCGCGCATGCGCGACGTGCTGGTTGCGGGCCGCTTCGCCAAGCGGGACGGAACGCTCGTGCGATCCGACCTGGCCGAAGTCCGGCGCCGGCTCGCCGCCTCAGGAGAGCGCATACTGGGACGCTTGAACGTACCCAGTATCAGCCGGCAGATTAGCGCCCAATAATGAAGGAACGGAGGAACTTCATGCGTCTTGCGATGCGCACGCTTGCCCCCATGGTCGCCCTGGCTCTCGCCAGCGCCGGCGCTCAAGCCAATGCCCAGACCTGGCCCGACAAGCCGGTCCACGTGATCGTTGCCTTCACGCCGGGCAGCGCCACCGACGTGATCGCCCGCTCGATGTCCAACGAGTTGTCGGCGCGGCTTGGACAGCCGGTCATCGTCGAAAACCGGCCCGGAGCCGGCGGCACCATCGCCGCCGCGCAGGTCGCCAAGGCCGCGCCCGACGGCTACACGCTGCTGGTCAATTCGTCAGGCCATACCGTCAATCCCTGGATCTACGCCAAGCTCCCCTACGACACCGCCAAGGACCTGATGGGCGTGAGCCTGCTTGCGCGCCAGCCCAACGTGCTCGTGATCTCCCCCGACAAGGGGTGGAGGAGCGTCAACGATCTCGTCGAGCAGGCAAAGGCCCAGCCGGGCAAGATGTCGTTCGCTTCCGCGGGGGTGGGCAGCGCCACTCACATGAACGGCGAGAAGTTCAAGGCCGCCGCCGGCATCGACGTGCTCCACGTGCCCTACAAGGGCACGCCGGAAGCCCTGAACGACGTGATGGGCGGGCGGGTTGAGTATTTCTTCTCGCCGGTGGTGTCGGCGCTGTCGCTCGTGCGCGACAACCGGGTGAAGGCCTTGGCGGTCGGTAGCCCGCAACGTTCATCCGTGCTGCCTGACGTGCCGACCACCGAAGAGGCAGGCTACAAGGGAAGCGCCTATAACTACTGGGCGGGCCTGCTGGCGCCGGCCGGAACGCCGCCCGCCGTCATCGAGCGTTTGAACAAGGAACTGATTGCAGTGCTCGCCCTGCCCGAAGTCAGGGAGCGGTTGGCCAAGATTGGCGCCGATCCCTCGCCGACCTCGCCGTCCGAATTCGACGCCCTGGTCGTGCGCGAGCTCGCGGAGAACGGCGAACTGATCAAGGCTGCGGGCATCAAGGCGCAGTGAGGAGTAGCAACATGACCGAAGCCCTGCTGCAGACCACCGTCGTCGGGTCATACCCGCAGCCGGACTGGCTGGTGAATCGCGCGATGCTGTCCAAGATGGTGCCGCGAACGCGGGTGAAGGAGCTGTGGCGCATCCCCGAGCCCCACCTCGAGCAGGCCCAGGACGACGCAACACAGCTCGCCATCCGCGATATGGAACGGGCGGGTATCGACATCATCACCGACGGCGAAATGCGGCGGGAGAGCTACTCGAACCGGTTCGCGACCGCGCTCGAGGGTGTCGACAACGAACATCCTGGAGAGATCGTGAACAACCGCGGCCAGAAGACGACGGTGCCACGAGTCGTCGGCAGGATCCGACGCATCGGGCCGGTCGAGGTGCGCGACATGCAGTTTCTGCGCGCCAACACCGAGCGGCTCGCCAAGATTACCCTGCCCGGCCCCTTCACCATGGGCCAGCAGGTCAAGGACGAGTTCTACAAGGACGCCGAGGCGATGTGCATGGACTACGCCGCGGCAGTGAACGAGGAGGCGCACGATCTGGTCAAGGCGGGGGCCGACGTGATCCAGCTCGACGAGCCCTGGCTGCGCAACAATCCTGAAGAAGCCCAGCGCTACGCCGTAAAGGTGATCAACCGAGCCCTGCAGGGCATCGCTGTGCCGACGGTCGTGCATCTCTGCTTCGGCTACGCCGCCGTGGTCACCGGACTGAAGCCGACCGGCTACTCGTTCTTGCCGCAGCTTTCCGACACAATTGCCCAGCAGATTTCGATCGAATCGGCCCAACCCAAGATCGATCTCGGCGTGCTGAAAGAGCTCGCCCCCAAGAAGGTCATACTGGGCGTGATCGACCTCAGTGACCCCGCGGTCGAAACCCCGCAAAAGATCGCTGACCGCATCCGCGCCGGCCTGAAATACCTGTCGCCCGACAAGCTGTTGCCCGCGCCCGATTGCGGCATGAAGTACCTGCCGCGGGCGACCGCCTTCGGAAAGCTGAAGGCATTGGCTGAGGGTGCGTCGATCGTGCGGCACGAACTCGCCTGATTCGCCAGCCGCACCTTCCTTGACAGCGCGGCAGCGCCTCTCTCAAGCTCATTGCTTCCACCGGGGTGCCTGCCATGGGGCGGGCTGAGATCACACCCGTTGAACCTGTCTGGGTCATGCCAGCGAAGGGAGTGAGGGCTTCACATGCGATTCGGATTGTTTGGCGGCGCTGCGGCGCCGCGCCTGCCTGATGTCGCGACGAGCGCCAAGGGCTTCTTCGATTTCATCGAAACCAACGTCGAGGCCGAGGCGCTCGGGTACCATTCGAGCTTCGTCACCGAGCACCATTTCACCAACATCGGCCAGGTTTCGGCACCACTTACGCTGATGGCTTTCCTCGCGGCCCGCACGACGCGACTGCGGCTCGGGACGGCCATTCTCGTGCTGCCCTGGCACAATCCAGTGCTGCTCGCCGAGCAGGTCGCGACCCTCGACCTCCTGTCGTGCGGCCGGCTCGATCTCGGCATCGGCAAAGGCTACCGTCACAATGAGTTCGCGGGCTTCGCCATGCCGCCTGCCGAGGCCGAACCGCGCTTCCAGGAAGTGCTCGACGTGATGGTGCGCGCGCTCGTTTCGAACCAGCCGTTCTCGCACCGCGGCCGCTTCTTCCGCCTTGATGAGGTGGTGGTCGAGCCGCCGCCGCACCAGCGCCCGCACCCGCCGCTCTGGCTCGCCGCCGGCAGCGACGCCTCGATCGCGGCCTGCGCCAGGCGCGACTTCAATCTTCTGCTCGACCAGTTCGCGTCACCCGAGCAGATCGGTCAACGCATCGCGCTCTACCGACGCGAACTTGAGGCCGCAGGGCACGCCTTCGCGCCTGCGCGTGTCGCCGTCGCCCGCAATGTCTTCGTGGCGCTGAGCGCGAACGAGAGGGACGATGCCCGGCGGCGTCAGGCGCAGATCCACGAGAAACTGCTGTCCCTGTCGCGCGGCTCGGAGAGCCGTCCGGGCTCGCACATCCTGAACTATGCCGATACGCCGCGCCGAGACGCCTACGCGCTGATCGGCACGGCGGGCGAGGTTGTGGACGGGCTTGCCGCGCTGGCCGACGTCGGCGCGGCCTACGTCCTGGTTTCCGGACAGGGCTCCCGTGCCAACCTGAGACGGATCGCAGACTGCGTGATGCCGAAGTTGTGACCGCCTGGACGCTTCGGAGGAATGAGGCTGGATTCTCAAGCGATCCTCAGCGGATTCTCATCGGCATGAGAATTCCAGCTTGCTGAGGCGAAACGATTTTCGCGGGGGCTCTCATTGTTCGCGAATCAATCTCGTGAACGCACCCTCGAGCGGCCTGGCGCTGGCCAGCCGTGCGCCGAGAAGCGCAACCCGGCGACGGTGGCTCCAAGCCAATCCAGGAAGTTGTGAAACCAACTATCCGCCAAACGAACTATCAGCCGACTTTTGGGGGAGCGGCACTGCCGTGCCGCGTCACTAGCGGGCCGTTACGTCCCCTTCCGACCCGATGGTTACCGTGGCAGGAACGCCGTTGCGCGTGGCCTGGCCGACCCATTTGCCGTCCGGCCCACGGTGCAAATTCTGGACCTGCGAATAGCCTTGAGAGTGCAGGCGCGCCGTCACACCGGCGGCCGATGCGGCGCTCTGGTTCATGGTCGTCGGCGCCTTGGGCGCCTGCGCGCTTGCCGAGGTCGAAAGAGCTACCAGGGCGAGCAGCAGGCCACCACGTTTCATGACGCCAATCTTCCTTTCAACACGCTGCCGGCGTAGGTGCCGGTCGATTCGCCATCCTCGAAGGCCACAGCACCGTTGACCAGCGTGGCGCGGATGCCCTCCGCCTTTTGCACCAGCCGTCGCGCCCCACCGGGCAAGTCGGTCTCGACCGTCGGCAGGCACGGCCGAATGCCGTTCTCCTCGAACAGCACGATGTCCGCCCGATGGCCTTCGCGCAGCAAACCCCGGTCATTCATCTCCCAGGCCGTCGCGTTGTCGTATGTCAGTTTCTTGATCGCTGCCTCCAGGGTGAAGGCACCGCGCTTGCGCACCCAGTAACTGAGGAGATGTGTCTGCAGCGACGAGCCCATCTCCTGGCAGACATGCGCTCCCGAATCGGAAAAGGTCGCCAGAGTACGCGGGTGCCTGAGGATGCCGAGCACCTCGTCGGGCGATTCGTTGACCAGCGGCTGGACATAGACCTGATTGTCGTCGGCGAGCGACAGGTCGATCATCACCTCGACCGGATGCTTTCCCCGCGCCCTGGCAAGCTGCTCCACCGTCGGATCGTCCCAATCGACGCCCTTGAGGGCGAACAAATTGCCGTAGTCTGGCTTGCGCGGATCCGTGGTTGCCGCTCCGCCGCCCTGGAAAGTCTTGTCGCGCGGCTTCATCAGCGCCTCGGCCGCCACCAGTTCACGCCTGACGGCGGGATCGGCCAGCCGCCTCTTCTGCTCGGCGAGCGGCAATGCCCGGATCGGTCGCCAGGCCGGCAGGACGTCGAAGGGCAGGTAGGATTTCAAGGAGAAGATGGCGTTGATCGACCGCGTGGTGCCCTGGCCGAACATGCGCCCACCGGCGGCGACGGTGTCGTCGATGTACTTCGTCTGATAGTCCCAGCTGTTCGGATTGTCGCCCTGCCGCGTGGCGAGAACGCCGAACATGATCGGACGCATGTACTTGATCGCGATCTCGCGCAGCCGGTCGAGGAAGGCGCGGTGGCGCACGCCGCTCGCAATGTCGGGACCGACCTGGAAGATGCCGTCATCGAGCTCGGCCATCGCAGCGATGATCCGGTCGATCTCCTCCCACTCGGCGATGCGGCTCGCGACCGGCGTGTCGTCCGGCGTCACGTGCGTGGAGGCCCGCGAGCTCGAGAAGCCGAGCGCGCCGGCCTTCAGCGCCTCCTGAACCGTCCGGGCCATGCTGGCCATGTCCTGCTCGCTCGCCTTCTCGGTGAGCGCTCGCTTGCCCATGACGTACATGCGCAGCGCCGAATGACCGATATACATGCCGTAGTTGATGGCCTTGGGCAGACGCTCGACCGTCGCCAGATATTCCGGGAAGCTCTCCCACGTCCAGTCGATGCCGGCGGCCATCGCATCGGTCGGGATGTCCTCGACGGCCGACAAACAGCGTGCGTACCAATCGCGGTCGGCGGGCTTGCAGGGCGCCAGCGCAAAGCCGCAATTGCTCATCACCACGGATGTTACGCCGTGCCAGCACGAGCAGCTGCCCAGCGGGTCCCATGCAACCTGTGCGTCCATGTGCGTATGGCCGTCGATGAATCCGGGCGAGACGATCAGACCGTCAGCATCGATCGTGCGCGCGGCCACCGTCGTGACCCTGCCGATCTCGACGATGCGCCCCTTTTCGATGCCGATATCGGCCGTGAAGCGCGACTTGCCCGAACCGTCGACGACCGTGCCGCCGCGGATGATCAGGTCGAGTGCCATGGGCTCTCCTTCCGTGAGAGGCTGGAAGTCTGAAAGCAGGTCGAATCGCCGTCGCGGGTCACGCCTGTCGGGCTACCGATCGCAACGGCGATTGGCGCCCGGGCAACCAGCGCAGTCCGTGGGCTCACAGACGGTCCTTATGCTCGACCATCTTCCAGTAGGTGTCCTTCGCGCTGATCTTCCCGCCGCGAAATGTGTAGATGTCGCAGCCCTGGTAGTTGAGCTCTTCGCCGTCGGCGCCCTTGCCTCTCACGGTCCAGACCGAGATCGCACGGTTGCCAGCGTAGATGTATTCCTTGTGGTCCCATCGCATGTCGGGGATCACCTTGAAGCGGTCTGCCAGCGTCTTGCGGATGGTTTCCCGCCCCTTCAGCGTGCGGCCAACCGGCTCCGGTCCGCGCGCCAGCCAGAACGTCGCGTCCTCCGTAAAAAACGACGCGATACGGTCCACGTCCCGGCTGTTGAAGGCTTCGGAGATCGCCTTCATCAACTCGGGGGTAGCGACATCGCTGTTGGCGGTCGTGACGTCCGGCATGCTGATTCTCCCTGGTCGGCTGCCAAACGATTGCAGGCCGGGTCGGCGCGAGCAACCCAGAAACCTCGATCGCTGGGCGGGTGCCGGTCTCGCCTGCCGAGGTCGAGCCCGGATCCTACTGCTGCGAAACGTTGCCACGCCGATCGACGGTCACGTGGACCTCCGTATTCCCCCGCAGGGCCCGGCCATGCCAGAGCCCATCCGACCCGAGAGCCAGCTCGCGAACGTTCCTGTAACCGTCCGCCTCGATGCGCTTCTGGGCGATGGCGGCGCGACCGGTCGGTTGTCCGGCGACATTGGCCGTTTCGGCACCATAGGCCGACGGCGCCTGGCTGATGCTTGCAGGACCGGCGGCGTCCGACTGGCCGGAAATCGTCTGCGCGCGGGCGGTTCCCGAAGCAGCGACCAGGGCCAGGATCAGCAATGTACGCTGCATCGATCTTTCCTCCTCTGGCTGGCAGTAAAGGGGCAACGCCCCGTCGCGACCCGGCGTTCCGCAGCGCGTCCGCCCGTCCGCCACATTTGAGTCAAGTCGTGGTAGCGTGGCGCCAACAAGGGGAAACGCCAAAGGAATTGTCCGTGTACGACTACATCATCGTGGGTGGCGGCTCGGCCGGCTCGGTGCTGGCCAACCGGCTGTCGGCCCGCAGCACCAACAAAGTGCTGGTCTGCGAAGCCGGCCAGGACACGCCGCCCGGGGAGATCCCCAAGGAGATTCTCGACTCCTACTCGGGCACCGCCTACTTCGATCCGCGCTTCCACTGGACCGAGCTCAAGGTTCACACCCAGGTCGTCAGCCACAACAATCCGCATGAAAATCGCCCGCCGCTACGGAAGTACGAGCAGGCGCGCGTGCTGGGTGGCGGCTCGTCGATCAACGGCCAGATGGCGAACCGCGGCGCTCCGACCGATTACAACGAATGGGCCGAGCGCGGCGCCGAAGGCTGGGGCTGGGAGCAGGTCTTCCCCTATTTCAAGAAGGTCGAGCGCGATCTGGACTTCGACAACGAATGGCACGGCAAGGACGGCCACATCCCGGTGCGCCGCATCCCCGTCGAGCACTGGGCCGGCCACGCCCAGGCGGTCGGCGAGGCCTGCAAGCAGGTCGGCATGAAATTCCTGCCCGACCAGAACGGCGAGTTCGTCGACGGCTACTTCCCGGTGACCCATTCCAACGCCGACGAGCAGCGCGTTTCGGCGGCGATCGGCTACCTGAACGGCGACGCCCGCAAACGCTCCAACCTCACGATCTCGACCAACACCCAGGTGAAGTCGCTGATCTTCGAGGGCACCACCTGCGTCGGCGTAAAGGCCATGGTCGATGGCCAGGAGCAGGAGTTCCGCGCCAAGGAGGTTATCCTGTCTTCCGGGGCCATCCACACGCCGGCCCATCTGATGCGCGCGGGCATCGGACCCGTAGGTCACCTTGCCGAAATGGGCATCCCGGTGGTCGCGGCCGTGCCCGGCGTCGGGCAGCGCCTGATGGATCATCCCTCGATTTCGCTCTCCTCGTTCATCAAGCCGCACGCCCGGATCAAGGCGCATACGCGGCGCCACATCCATTGCGGCATTCGCTACTCGTCCGGCCTGCCGGGCATCCCGAAGGGCGACATGTTCGTCGCCGTGATCAGCAAATCGGCGTGGCACGCGGTCGGCGAGCAGATCGCCTCGTTCATCACCTTCGTCAACAAGACCTACTCCGAAACCGGTCAGGTCAAGCTCGCCTCGCGCGACTGGCGCGCCGAGCCGATCGTTGAATTCAACCTTCTGTCCGACAAGCGCGACCTAGATCGGCTGATGAACGGCTTCAAGAAGATGGCGGTCCTGCAGATGACCGATACGATGAAGGCGGTAACGGACAACCCCTTCCCTGCCTCCTACTCGGACCGAGTGCGCCAGATCGGGGTCGTCAACAACAAGAACAAGGTGCTGACGTCGATCCTTGCCAAGTTCCTCGATGGTCCGTTCGCCCTGCGCAAGTACATGATCGAAAAATTCGTGGTCGAAGGCTTCACCTTCGAGCAGGTGATGAACGACGACGAGGCGCTCGAGGCCTTCGTGCGCAAGGCCGCGATCGGCGTATGGCATGCCTCGTGTTCCTGCCGCATGGGGCGTCCCGACGATCCCATGTCGGTCGTCGACACCGCTGGTCGGGTCAAGGGCGTGCAGGGGCTGCGCGTGGTCGACGCCTCGATCTTCCCTGTGGTGCCCTGCGCCAACACCAACTTTCCAGTACTGATGACGTCCGAGAAGATCTCGGACGCAATTCTTTCCGGACGATGACAGCAACAGTGTCATCGCGAGGCCGAAGGCTGAGGGACCTTTGAGGCGACTCGAAAAATCCCCCGCCGCGATCAGGATGACACAGAAGTGGAGCGTGCAATGTCAGTGATCCTGGGCAGCGGCGAGCATCGCTATCGCGTGGTCGAAAATTGGGCCAAGTTGCCCGACGGCTGGGAATTTCGCGACGTCGCGGCCGTGGCCGTCGACAGCAAGGACCGTGTCTACGTCTTCAACCGCGGCCAGCATCCGATGATCGTGTTCGATCGCGACGGCAATTTCCTGCGCTCGTGGGGCGAAGGCCTGTTCGCGCGCGCCCACGGCATCGACATCGACAGCGACGATACGCTCTACTGCACCGACGACGGGGACCATACGGTCCGCAAGTGCACGATCGAGGGCAAGGTCCTCCTGACCATCGGCGTACCGGGCAAGCCCGCGCCGTTCCTGAGCGGCCAGCCGTTCAACCGCTGCACCCACACCGCGCTCTCGCCCAAGGGCGAGATCTACGTCTCGGACGGCTACGGCAACTCCTGCGTCCACAAGTATTCGCCCGACGGCAAGCACCTGATGTGCTGGGGCACCACCGGCACCGACCCCGGCCAGTTCAACATCGCGCACAACATCGTCACCGACGAGGACGGCTGGGTCTATGTCGCCGACCGCGAGAACCATCGCGTGCAGGTGTTCGACGGCAACGGCAAGTACGAGTTGCAGTGGAACAACATGCACCGGCCTTGCGCGCTCTATTGCTGCGGCGGCGGCAAGAATCCGAACTTCATCATCGGCGAGCTGGGGCCCGGCATGCCGGTCAACAGCAAGCACACCAACCTCGGGCCGCGGCTGGCCATCGTCGACAAGAAGGGCAAGACGATTGCCCGATTGGGCGGCGAGCACGGGCCCGGGCAGGAAACCGGACGCTTCCTCTCGCCGCACGGTCTCGCCGTCGATTCGAAAGGCGACATCTATGTCGGCGAGGTCAGCTACACCAACTGGCCCAGCACCCATCCCGGCGTGCCGGTGCCAAAGTTCCTGCGCTCGCTGCAGAAGCTCGAGAAGGTCAAGTAGTGAAGGCGGGCGAGCGCCTGCACCTGATCGGAAGCATCCCGCTCGAGACGAGCGAGCAGGTGTTCCGCACGCTTGCCCAGGAGCTTGGTCCGCATCTCAAGCGCTATCCTGACGGCGAAACCGGCGAGCGCTCGCGCTGGGTCTACTTCCAGGGCCAGATGCTGCGCGCCCACCCTGACATGGAGATCGATCCAACCGTGCCGCCCTATCCATTCGTGCAATGGGACGGCAAGGTAGTGCGCGAGATCAATCAGGTGCGCTTCAAGCCCGGTGTCGATCCCGACAGGGTCTCGTTCGCGACCGGCTACGACACGGCGGCACTTTCCTCCTGGCAGACATTCAAGCGCCTGCGCGATACCGGCACCATCGCCCAGCAAGCGCGTTTCCAAGTCAGCCTGCCGACGCCGCATTCCAGCGGGTATCTCTACGTCAGCGGCCCTGCACGGCCAACGTATTTTCGTGTCTATGAACAGACGCTGCTCGCCGCCCTCGCCAACATCGTCAAGGCGATCCCGGGCAACGATCTCGCGATTCAATGGGACGTCTGCCAGGAGGTGCTGGCCTTCGAGGGATACTTCAAGGATCGGCCGCAGGACTACAAGTCAGAGACGTTCGAAATGCTGGGGCGCCTCGGCGACGCCGTTCCGACGGGCGTCGAGTTGGGTTATCACCTGTGCTACGGCTCGCCGCAGGACGAGCATCTCGTCCAGCCCAAGGATGCGACGATTCTGGTCGAGATGATGGAAGGCATTGCAGCCGCCACGCATCGCGCCATCGATTTCTTCCACGTCCCCGTGCCCAAGGACCGCAAGGACGCTGCCTTCTACGCGCCCTTTGCGCGCTGGAAGCGCCCTCCCGGTACGGCCCTTTATCTCGGCTTGCTCCACCACGACGATAGCGCTGGCGACAAGGCGCGCATTGTCGAAGCGCGTCGTCATATTCCCGATTTCGGCTTTTCTGCCGAGTGCGGCTGGGGCCGCACTCAACCCGGCCGCCTGCCCGGCTTGCTCGCAGGTCATCGCTCTGCTGCGGAGGCTTTCTGATGGAACGCGTATTGGTCGTCGGACCCAAGGACACGATCTCGATGGTGGACGATCTCGCCCCGAAGGGGTTCGAGATCGTCAAGGCACTGCACAATTCGCCGGAACAGAAGGCGGCCCTGCCGGGCACGCACTATTTCGTGGGCTTCGTGCAGCAGTACGTGACGCCGCAGCTCTACAAGGACGCACCGCATCTCAAGCTGGTGCAGTGCCTGAGCGCGGGCTACGACCGGGCCGACCTCGAGGCGGCGCGCAAGAGCAAGATCCCGCTGTGCAACAACGGCGGCGCCAACTCCGTCGCCGTCTCCGAGCACGCCATGCTGCTGATGCTGGCTACGTCGCGGCGACTGATCACGCAGCACAGCAACGTCACTGCCGGGCGCTGGCACGGCAATGCTCCGCCTACGGTCCATGAAGTGCGCAACAAGGTGCTGGGCATCATCGGTCTCGGGACCATCGGCAAGAAGGTGGCACGGCTTGCCCAGGCTTTCGGCATGACCGTGCACTACTACGACATCGTGCGGCTGAGCGAAGACCGCGAGGACGCGCTCGGTGTGCGCTTCCGCCTTCTGCCCGAAATCCTGCGCACCTCCGATATCATTTCCCTTCATGTGCCGCTGAACGAGTCCACGCACCATCTGCTGGGCGCCGAAGAGCTTGCAGTGATGAAGAAGTCGGCGATCATCGTGAACACTTCGCGCGGACCGGTGATCGACGAGAAGGCGATGACCGAGGCGCTGAGCGCCGGCCGACTGTTCGGTGCCGGGCTCGACGTGTTCGATGAAGAACCGACACCCCCCGACAATCCGCTGCTCAAGCTCAACAACGTTGTGTTGACGGCCCATCTCGCCGGCCCGACCTGGGAGAGCAACATCACGCGCCTGCGTAACGGCTTCGATAACGTGCAACGCGTGGCACGCGGCGAGCCGGCACTGTGGATTGTGCCCGAGCTTCTCTGAGCCTCTCGTGGCCGATGTCATGGCACGCATGGAGATAAAACATCGGCCGATTTTTGAATATTGCAACGCGGCATAAATCTCGGAATTGCCATATTCACCGGGCATAATATCTGTGTGCGTCGCAGCATAGCGGCCATCCCGGGAGGACGCCCGCCTGTTTAGCGTTTG
>CAZHQA010000050.1:0-9098 GCA_964533955.1 uncultured Reyranella sp.
GGAGGATGTCCGGATTGAAGGGCGCCAGCGGAAAGCCCTGGGGCTGCAGCGGTCCGCTCCGCCAGCCGATCCTCCCGTGGACGCGCGGGTCGCTGTAGTAGGCGAGATAGACGAGTTCCAGGACAGCGTTGAAGGTTGCTCCATCCGCGGCCTCCCGTTCGCGCAGCAGGGCGTCCTTGCGCGATGCCGGAAGCTCCGCGGACCAATGGTTGGCAAGCTTCTCGATGAAGATCGAAAGCGAGCGCCGGTACGGAGCGTGTTGACGGGCCATCGCGCAGACTTCGGACGCCAGGCCCATCGTTCCAGCGCCTGGCAAGTCGTCGACGGGCGGGACCAGCCGGTCCATTGCCTCGCTGAGGACCGCCTTCTCCTTGTCGTTCAGCGGCCGATCCGGTGCGGTCATGGACGTTGCTCCTTCCGGATGGCGTCGGCGGCATGCAGCGCGATCGCCTGGAGCGTGGGCGTCGGGTTGACCGAAGCGCCGGTCACGAACACGCTGCCGTCTACGACGTAGAGATTGTCGGCGTCGTGCGATCGGCAATTGCGGTCGACGACGGACGTGCGCCGATCGTTGCCCATGCGCGCGGTGCCCATGAGGTGCCAGCCCGAGGGACGAAGCGAGGGCGTCGCCTTCACCGTATGGGCGCCCGCCCGGCTCAGCACTTTCTCGGCCTGCGTGCAGGCATGCGCCATCATCCGCGCCGAATTATCGGACAGGCGATACGAGACTTTCGGTGCGGCAATGCCGTTGGAGTCCGTCAGCGAGGCATGAAGCTCCACGCGATTGTGCTCTTCCGGCAGGTCCTCGCCGAGCGCGATCACGGTCGTGCCGTTGCCGAAGCGCTTGGCGAATTCGGCGTGATGGTGCTCGCCCCACGCGACCGGCGGCATGGTGAAGCCCATCGCCGTGCGCGCGGGACCGGTGCTGCGGTTCATCTGGAAGGTGTAGCCGCGCACGAAGCCGCGCGAGGCGTCGGTCTCGTAGAACTCCTGCGACAGCAGGATGTTGCCCAGCGGGCCGCGCCAGGTCGGGTCGATGCCGTCGCTGAAGAACCCGGTGATGGCGGCACACGGGTGGAACATCAGGTTGCGGCCCACCAGGCCGCTCGAATTGCCCAGGCCCCGCGGATGGCGCTCGCTTCTTGACAGCAGCATCAGGCGGGGCGTGCCGATGCCGTTGGCGGCGAGGACGACCAGCCGGGCCGGCTGGAACTGGACGTTGCCGTCGGCGTCGAAATAGCGCGCGCCGGTCGCCCGGCCGGCCGGGTCGGTGGTGATCTCGAAGACCCGGGCGTTGGTGCGCAACTCCACACCGTTGGCGATCGCCGCCGGCCAGTAGGTCACGTCGGTCGATCCCTTTGCGCCCACGGTGCAGCCGAGGCCGTTGGGACCGCAATTGTTGCAGGCACCCCGTCCGCGATAGGGCGCTGAATTGATGTAGGAGTCCGAGGGCCACCAATGCCAGCCGAGGCCGTCGAAGCCGCGGGCCAGTCGCTCGCCGTCCGGACCAAGCGGCAGGGGCGGCATGGGCCGCGGCGCACGTGGCGGATTGGCTGGATCGCCGGCGATGCCCGAGCAGCCCATCCATTGGTCGTTGAGATCGTAGTAGGGCTCGAGGTCGGCGTAGGACAACGGCCAGTCGTCGGCCACGCCGTCCTGGCTGCGGACGCGGAAGTCGGAAGGATGGAAACGGGGCGCGTGCGCCGTCCAGTGCACGGTGCTGCCGCCCACGGCGTTGAACATCAGCGGCGAGACATCGGACTCGCTGTCGTCGACCGGATAATCTTCCGGCAGGGCCCGCACATTCGGGTTGAAATTGAAACTGGTGGCGCCGCGGAATTCCCAATCGACGAAGGACGTCGAATACTCGGCCGGCTTGTGCCAGCGGCCCTGCTCTAGGCAGACGATGCGCAAGCCCGCGTCGGACAGGCGCCACGCCATGGCCGCTCCGGAGGCGCCGGCGCCAATGATCAATATGTCAGCCGAAACCTGCGCCACTCCCCCCTCCAAGGTCTGTGCATCTAAAGGTGGGTGGCGCCCGAGAGCAAGGACGTTGATGATCCGCCGGGTGGCTCTGCGTCAGGTCTGGCTGTAGATGGCGCGCACTCCGGAAAAATCGCGCGCGGCAAGAGCCTCCCGCGCGATGAGGAAGTAGACCGTGCCCTCGACCAGCGAATTCTGGGCGAGGTCGCCGAGATCGAGCTGCAACAGCAAATGCCACTCGGCGGGTCCGTTCAGTTCGGGCTCGAGGCGCGGATCGTCCTGCTCGGGGTCCGGCGTTCCCCTCAGTCGCTGGCGACCCTGGCGACCCTCGTCGCCGCGCAACAGCTCATCGTAAGCGAGGCGAAAGTCGAAATCGTCGAGGCGGGCCGCGAGTGCCGGATCATCGAGCAGTTCTCTCGATCCGCAGAACGGCAAGTGCAGGATGGGCTGCAGGCGCATCGGACGGGACGGGTAGACGTAGGGCTTCCTGTATTTTCCCGTGGGATCGTAGGCGTATTCCAGCTCTTCCATGATGGGAGGAACGGCCAGCTGCATGAGCTCCTCACGCGGCGTCTCGTCCCACAGGACGTGCGCGAATTCGGGCTCGGAGTATCTGAGGCCGCCGACGCCATCCCAGAAGAACAGCAACCGTCCCGATGCCGGCAGCCCGAGCTCCGCGACGATCGGTGCGCCTTCGCCCAGGTCGATCTGCGCGAGGAATTCGTAAGGCAGGTCCCGCTCGATGTGGCGGAGGATCCAGCCGTGATGGGCGCCCAGTTCCTGGGCGCGGGCCGCGAGATCGCGGGGCGCGTGTCGCATGGGCCAACTCGTGCCGGGCGGCAAGTCCGGTGCGCCGCCGAGGCGAGTGCCGCCGGCTCTCTCCGCCAGCCGCGTGCCGGGAGCGATCCAGAGCTGCGGCGCAAGATGGCGCAGGATCTGCTCGATTTCGGCGGTCGTGAGAGGGTTTTCCATCACCTCCGGATCGGCCAGGGTCTCGACCAGTTGCCGTCTTGCGTCCGCGGGAGAACTGAACATCTGTGGCGACGTCCTTCATCACGGGCTCTTCAGGGACTCCGCAAGTCCGACGAGGTTCTTCGGCACGACCCGGATCAGGCCATGGCGCGGCGTGTCGATGTCGGTGATCAGGCTGAAGGCGAGTGCGGTGAACACCGGCAGGATGGCCAGCAGCGGACTGCGGTGGGTGACGCTGAGCGAGCCATAGCCGATCATCGTGTTGCACAGCAGCCCGATGACCGCCATCAGCAGCGCGGCCGACAGGGGTATGTGGTTCCACCACGCCGCCTGGGTGTAGCCCTGCGAATTGATGACGTCGTTCATGCCGGTGACCGCAACGGCAATCACCGGATGAGTCTGCTGAGCGGTCGGCGCCACCACGGCGGCCCACATCTGGGCCTGCAGCTTCGCGGTGCGGTCGTCGATGCCGGCCACCTCGGCGTCGCTCGCCTGGTAGTATTCGATGCGCAGCGCGATGTATTTCTTCAGAAGGTCGCGCACCTTGGCCCCGTCGGCGGCAGGCAGCAGGTCGGCGCGCAGGTACTCCGTGCCGATCGCGTTCGCCTCGCCTTCCTCGAGGTTCTTGCGCTGGTCATAGCGGCTCGCTGCCATGGAGAAGCTGAAGCCGATCAGCAGGCCGAGCAGCGTGAGCGTGGCGGTGAGGATCAGGCTGAAGTCGGGGCGCCGCTTCTCGTCGAACCCCCACCGCTTGCGCAGCCAGGCACCGAGCCGCGCCGCGAGCCACAGGCAGATGAGGGAAATCAGGAATACGACGGAGGGATGGGCGGCGAAGGAGGACATTCAATTCCAGTATAGAGCCCCGGCTTCTCGCCGCTACGTCGATCCGACCGACGGCGGCCGAGCCGCCGCGGCCGCAGCCGGCATTTTCGCGGACTGCCGAAGGCCTTGGCGACGTTCCGCGCGTGCCGGGCCGTGCTAAGACAGCGGCCATGTTCCACGGCAACCGGGTCACGGCCCACACACGCTCGCGCTATCCCATCTTCCAGTCGCCCATGACCTGGATCGCCCGTTCGCCGCTGGTGACGGCGGTGTCGAAAGCCGGCGCGATGGGACTGCTGGAGAATTCGATCCGCGATCTCGCCGTGACCAGGCGCGAGTTCGCCGCCATCCGCGCCGCGACCAACGCGCCGTTCGGCGTCAACCTGCCGATCCGATACCTGCAGATGGATCCCAAGGAGGAGACGGCGATCATCGACTGGCTGCTCGGCCAGGGCATCCATTTCGCCACCACCTCGGCCGGCGACCCGACGCGTTACACCAAGCTGCTGAAGGGTGCCGGCGTCATCGTCTATCATGCCACCGCCACCTTGCGCGGCGCCCAGAAGGCGGTCGATGCCGGGGTCGACGGGCTGATCGTCGAGGGCGCCGAGAGCGCCGGCATCCGCAATCCCGAGGAAGTCCACACCTTCGCGCTGCTGCAGGCGGTGCGCGAGAAAGTGGACGTGCCGATCGTCGCGGCGGGCGGCATCGTCGACGGCCGCGGCATGGCGGCAGCATTCGCGCTCGGCGCCGAGGGCGTCACCATGGGCACGCGCTTCGTCGCCTCGTTCGAGAGTCCGGTCCACTCCAACTACAAGAACGCGATCGTCTCTGCGCCGCTGACCGGCACGATCATGACCGACAATCCGCCGCGCGCGCGCTCGCGCGGCCTGCGCACCCCCTACTCGGTCGGGGTTGCCGAGGGCACGCGCGAGCGCCTGGCGCGCAACGCCACGCTCGACATGCTCTACGTCAACGGTGACGTCGACAACACCTCCGGTGCCGCCGGCGAGTCGGCCGGCCTGATCCACGAGCTCAAGTCGGTGCAGCAGATCGTCGACGACACGATCGCCAGCTTCTGGCGCGAGATCGACCGGCTGGCCAGTCTGCGGCGGGCCTAGGAATTCTTCCCGACCGCGGGCCCGAAGGCCCACGGTCCAAGGACGAGACGTGCCGAGCCCTACTTCGGCAGCAGCTTGGTGACGTCGGCGGCCATGGCGGTGAGGGCCGCGCTCGGCTGGGCCGACTTGTCGACCACCGTCTGCAGGCGGTCCTTGATCGCCTGGATGATCTTGAGGTTGTTCTCGCCCGGGAAGGCGTACCACGCCGTCATCAGCGGCTGCTGGCTGAGCGAGGTCAAATGGTTCGGCTTCTCGGCGTAGAACCCCTTCAGCATGTTGGGATCGTTAGCCGGCAGGGAGTTGGGCGGCATGTAGCCGGTGCCCTTGACCATGATGGTTGCGCCGACCGGACCGGTGATGAACTTCATGTAGCGCCAGGCCGCTGCCTGCTGCGCCGGATCGGTGGCGAACATCATCGCCGCGGCGCCGCCCGTCGGAAGTTTCGGATCGGGGCCGGGGACGGGGAAGCGCACCGTCCGCCACTTGAACTTGCCGGCCACGCCCTCGTCGGCGACGCGCAGCAGCGAGGTCGATTCCGTCCAGATGCCGAGCTTGCCGGCGAAGAAGGCGGCGCGGCTCGCTTCCGGCGTCAGGTCCGGCATGCCGCCGTCGCGAACCATGCGGCCCAGCAGCTCGATCGCCTTCTTGCCCGGCTCCTTGTCGAAGGCGACCGCCTTCTCGTCGTCGGTCATCATCTTGCCGCCGTGCGAGAAGACCAGCGCCTGCCACATCCAGTTGCCGGTGATCGCCCAGGAATAGAACAGGCCGATCGTGTCGGGCCCGGTCTTGGCGATCTTGTTGGAGAGCTCGAAGATTCCATCCCACGTGGTCGGGAACTTGGCCGGATCGCCGCCCGCCTTGGTCACCAGGTCGTCGTTGATGTAGACGATCGGCGTCGAGGCGGCGAACGCCAGGCCGTAGGGCTTTCCGCCGTAGGTGCTGAGCGCCATCATCGACTTGCCGAAGCCCTGGCCTTCCCAGTCCTTCTCCTTGGCGATGAACGGCGCCAGGTCCGTCGCGATCTTGCGGTCGACGAACAGGCGCTGGAGGTTGATCGCCTGCAGCGACACGTCGGGCAGCTGCTTGGTGACCGCGCCGCGCAGCGCCGTCTGCGCGGCGTCTTCGTATTCCTTGTAGGCCGGCAGGTACTTGACCGCGATGTCGGGGTTGGCCTTCTCGAAGGCGTCCTTCAGCTCGGCAAAGACCTTGTCGAAGATGAAGCCGAGCGGGTACTGGACGCTCACCGTGGTCTTGGCCTGGGCGATCGCCGGGCCCGCTCCCAGCAGCGACAACGCGCCTGCGGTCACGCCTCGTCTGGTCAGTTTCATGTTTCCTCTCCCTGTGATCAGCCCTTCAGGCCGGTGAAAGTGATGCCCTCGATGAAGCGCCGTTGCGCGAGCAGGAAGGCCAGCACCAATGGCGTGATGACGATGGTCGCCGCGGCCATCAGCGGCCCGTAGGCGGTGCCTTCGCCGTTCAGCTTGAGGAAGGCGACCCCGAGCGGCGGGGTGAACAGCTCTTCCTTGCCGACTGCGATCAGCGGCCAGAAGTAATCGTTCCAGTGGGCGACCAGCGAGAAGATGCCGAACGCGACCAGGGCGGGCATCGCGGCCGGCGCCATGACGCCCCAGACGATGCGGTATTCGCTCATGCCGTCGATGCGGGCGGCGTCGATCAGGTCGTCGGGCACGCCGAGAAAGAACTGGCGCATCAGGAAGATGCCGAACACCGAGATAGTGAAGGGCAGCACCAGCGCGGCATAGCTGTTCAGGATGCCGACGCTGAAGAACAGGATGTAGATCGGCAGCGCGATCGCCTGGTAGGGGATCAGCAGGCAGACCATCACCGTTGCGAACAGCGTGTCGCGGCCGCGGAAGCGGCGCTTGGCCAGCGCATAGGCCGCCGGCACGTTGACCAGCACCTGGAGGAGAAAGATGGCCGCGGTGACGATCGCTCCGTTCAGCAGGAAGTTCAGCAGTGGCACCTGGGTGAGCGCCGTGGCGTAGTTCTCCGTGCCGCCCCAGCGGTGCGGCAGCAGGTGGAACACGGGGGCGAAGATCTCTTCCCTCGGCTTGAACGAGGTCATGAGCATGACCACGAACGGCCCGAGCATGGCCACGGCGCCCGTCATCAGCACGAGATGGCGCAGCACGCGCGCCATCGGCGAGAGCCGGGGGCCGGTCACGACGGCCTCCCGCCGCGACCGAGCACGAACAGCCGTACCGCCGACAGGGCCATGATGAAGAGCAGGAACACCACGACCAGCGCCGCCGCGTAGCCGTCGCGGAAGAAGTTGAAGGCCTCGGCGTAGATGGTGTGCAGCAGCACCTCGGAAGCCTTGTTGGGGCCGCCGTCGGTCAGGACCTGAACCGTGTCGAACACCTGGAAGGCACGGATCGCGGTGATCACCACGGTGAAAAGCGTGACCGGCCCGAGCATCGGCCAGGTGACGAGCCGGAAGCGCTCGAAGCCGCGCCCCGCACCATCCATGGCCGCGGCCTCGTAGAGCTCGCGCGGAACGGCGGTGAGGCCGGCCATGAACAGCACCATGTTGAAGCCGACGCTCTGCCAGACGCCGATGCCGGCCAGCGTGAACAGCACGACCTTGCGGTTGTGCAGGAAATCGACCGGGGTCCAGCCAAGCGCCTTCAGCGCCATGTTGACCGCACCGAAGCGCGCATCGAGCACGAACTCCCAGACGATGGCCATGGCAATCAGGGTCGCCATCACCGGCAGGAAGTAGGAGGCGCGATAGAAGCCACGCAACGAGGAGTCCGCTTCGATCAGCAGTGCCGCCCCCAGGCCGAGGCCGACCGACGCCGGCACCACCACGGCGACGTAGATCAGGGTGTTGGCGAGCGAAATGCGTACCGTCTCGTCCTCGGTCATCTCGAGGTAGTTGGCGATACCGACGAACGACAGGCTCGGCTGGCCGAGCTGATAGTTGGTGAAGCTGAGCGCCACGACGGCGAGCAGGGGGCCGATCAGGAACACCACCATCAACGCCACCGCCGGCGCAGTCAGCAGCAGGACCGAGCCACGCCCGTTCATCGCCGGATCCTCCGCCCTTCGGCGTCGAACAGCAGCGCGTTCTCTGGATCGATTGCCAAGCCAAGCGAGTCGCCGATCGCGAAGCCCCCTCCGGTCGTCGGATCGGCGCGTGCGATCAGCGGCGCGGGCACGCCGGGCACCTCGACGTGCAGCAGAAGGTCCGATCCCAGGTTCTCGCGATGCACCAGTCGCCCCCGAAGCTTCTCTCTCCGGTCTTCGGGGGATGCGGAGACTCCGAGGCGCTCCGGCCGAACGGCGACCTGCGCGGCTCCTGCTGCCCACGTGGCTGCCGGATCGAGTCGGCCGGCCGGCAGCACATTGATCCGCGGCGTGCCGACGAACTGCGCGACTGGAAGGGTATCTGGATCGCGATAGAGCAGGTCGGGCGAGGCGACCTGCTGCAGGCGGCCGCCCAGGATCACCGCGACACGGTCCGACATGGTCATCGCCTCGACCTGGTCGTGCGTCACATAGATGAAGGTCGCGCCGATCTGGCGATGAAGCTGGGCGATTTCGGCGCGCATGTGCACGCGCAGCTCGGCGTCGAGGTTGCTGAGCGGCTCGTCCATCAGGAATACCCGCGGACGACGGACCATCGCGCGAGCCAGCGCGACGCGCTGCTTCTGGCCGCCCGAGAGCTGGGCCGGCCGTCGCGCCAGCAGGCTCTCGATCCTCAATACCGTCGCGACCTGGCGCACCTCCGCCGTCATCTGTTCGCGCGCCGCCCGGGGAACCAGGCCGAGCAGGCGCTGCAGGGGCGTCAGCGACCGCATGCGCAGCGGCACCGCGATATTCTGGGCAACCGTCAGGTGCGGATAGAGCGCGTAGGACTGGAAGACCATGGCGATGTCGCGCGCACTGGGCGCGCGGCCCGCCATCGGCGTGCCGTCGATCGTCACGGTGCCCGAACTCTCCGTCTCGAGGCCGGCGATGATGCGCAGCAGGGTCGACTTGCCGCAGCCCGACGGGCCGAGGACGGTGACGAACTCGCCGGCCGCGATGTCGAGTTCGATGCCGTCGAGCACCGCGGTGTCGCCGAAGCGCTTGCCCAGCGCGCGGATCCGCACCGCGCCCCGCAAGGGGCGCGTGCCGGCCGCGGCGGGCGTCACGACGGTCATCCGAGCGAGCCTCCCTTCCCGCTGTTTTCGG
>CAZHQA010000050.1:9198-24330 GCA_964533955.1 uncultured Reyranella sp.
GATTGAGCTTTTCTCAATCTGCCCTATGCTCGTGACATGATTGCTACAGCGTCGATCCTGATGCGCATTCGCCATCTCGGCGATGCGTTGCCGCCCACCGCCCGGCGGATTGCGACCTATATCGACCAGCACGCCGACGAGGTGATCCGCATGTCGATCACCGAGGTCGCCGAGCAGACCGAGGCCAGCGAGGGCAGCATCGTCGGCCTGTGTCGGCGGCTCGGCGTGTCCGGCTTCCAGGAGCTCAAGATCCTGCTGTCGCGCGACCTGGTGGAGCCGATGCGGCTGATCCACGAGGACCTGCAGCCCTCCGACACCGTGACCGACGTGGCCGAACACGTATTCGCCGCCCACATCGCCTCGTTGCGGGAGACGCAGAAGCTCCTGTCGCAGAAGACGCTGGCGCGCGCCGTCGAGATCCTGCGGGCCGCCAAGCGGGTCGAGGTCTACGGCATCGGCAGCGCCGCCCCGATTGCCCAGGACCTGGGCTATCGCCTGCTCCAGCTCGGCTACGATGCCAAGGTGGCGACCGATTCGCACATCCAGGCGGTCAGCGCCGCCATGGCCGACAGCGGAACCGCCGTGGTCACCGTCTCGCACTCGGGCAGCACGCGCGAGACGGTGTTCGCCACCGAGCTCGCCAGGAAGGCAGGGGCCCGTACTATCGGCATCACCCGCATGGGCAAGTCGCCGCTGGCCCGCCAGTGCGACATCGTCCTGCATACCATCGCCAACGAGACCCGCTACCGGCCCGAGGCGATGAGCAGCCGCGTCGCCCAGCTCGCCATCATCGACACGCTGGTCTCGTGCTGCGCCTTGGCCGACGCGCGGCGCTCGATCTCCCGCCTGCAGCTCAGCGCGCGCGTGCTCGCCGCCAAGAGGTTCTGATGCGCGCCATCATCATCGGCGCGGGCCGCGGCAGCCGCCTGATGCCGACCACAGAGAACGCACCCAAGTGCTTCGCCGAGATCCAGGGCAAGCGCATCCTCGACTGGACGGTCGAGGCGCTCGAGGCCGGCGGCTGTACCGAGATCTGCTTCGTCGGCGGCTACCGGATGGAGGCGGTGAGGCGGGAGTATCCCGACTTCGTGTTCCGCGAGAACCGCGACTGGGAGAACAACAACATCCTGGTTTCGCTGATGTGTGCGGAAGACCTGATGGACCGGCCCTTCGTGACCTCGTACTCCGACATCCTGTTCACCCGCGACGTGGTGCGCGGCCTGGTCCAATCGCCCGAAGAGCTGGCGCTCGGCGTCGACACCGAATGGCGCGAGCATTATCGGCCGCGCACCCAGCACCCGCCCCACGATGCGGAGAAGGTCATCACCCACAACGGCCGCGTCGAGCGGGTCTACCGCACCATTCCCTATGACGACGCGACAGGCGAGTTCATCGGCGTGGCCAGGTTCGGCGCGGCGGGCGCCCGGCAGTTCCGGGAGTTCTACCAGCGCCGCAAGTGGCAGCACTGGGGCAAGCCCTACCGCGAGGCGGCGACGTTCCAGAAGGCCTACCTGATCCACATGTTCCAGGACATGATCGAGAACGGCATCCGCTTCGGCCATGTCGACACGCCGGGCAGGTATCGCGAGATCGATACGCAGGAAGACATGAACCTGGCGCAGACGCTGTGGCAGGCATGACGACGCTGCCCCTGTTTCCGGCGTCGATCGTCGGTTCGATTCCGCGCCCGCAGATGGTTCGCGACCTGATCGACAAGGCCGAATGGGACGACACCGACCGCAACGCCATGGACGCCGCTTGTCGCTTCGTCGTGGCAATGCAGGAGCGCGCCGGCCTCGACGTGGTGAATGACGGCGAATGGCGTCGCCGCTCCTATATCGGCGTGATCGCCGAGCTGGCGCACGGCTTCACGCTCGAGACCAATCCGGCCGACGGTCGGCCGTGGACCGTCGTGACCGGCAAGCTGGTACCCAAGCCGGCGGGCTTCATCGCCGCCGAAGCGAAGTTCGTGAAGCAGGTCGCCCGGGTCGCCACCAAGATCACCTTGCCGGCGCCGGCGCTGCTCGGCGAGCGGCTGTGGGACGCCGAACGCTCGAAGAAGGCGTATCCCGAGCGCGACGCCTTCGTCCGCGACTGCGTGGCCCCGCTGCGCGCCGAGATCGCCCTGCTGCAGGAGCTCGGCGTCGAGATCGTGCAGATCGACGATCCGCATTTGTGCCTGTTCGTCGACCCCGATGTCCGGCGTCGCTACGAAAATCCCGACCGCGCCGCCGACTTCGCCGTCGACATGATCAACGAAACGGTGCGCGGCTTCGACGGCATCAAGTTCGCCGTCCATCTCTGTCGGCGGGCCGGTGCGCGGGTGCGCGGCGAGAAGCACCATGCCGGCACCTACGGGCCGATCCTGGAGCAGCTCAATCGGCTGAACGTGCGGCACCTCACGATGGAGTTCACGGCGGCCGGGGCCGACGATCTCGCGAGCCTGAAACGGCTGCGCGGGGACTTCGAGCTGGGTCTGGGGGTGGTCGACGTCACGCCGGGCGAGCCGCAGACGGTGCCGATGATCGTCGCCCGCGTCGAACGGGCGATGAGCTGCATCGATCGCCGCCGCATCACCCTCAATCCCGATTGTGGCTTCGCGCCCGGCTCGGCCGCGAAGGTCGACACCGACGAGGTCTACCTCAAGCTAAAGGCCGAAGCCGACGCCGCGCGACTGCTGCGCGAGCAATATGCCTAGAGCATCATCGGTTCGGC
This sequence comes from uncultured Reyranella sp., assembly GCA_964533955.1. GTDB lineage: Bacteria > Pseudomonadota > Alphaproteobacteria > Reyranellales > Reyranellaceae > Reyranella. Next base: position 11,914 of record CAZHQA010000050.1, read on the forward strand.
TGGAATCAGCCGAACCCATGATGCCCTCCATCTCCCATTCCGCTAGAGCAGGAAGGTGTTCGTCCGGTCCAGGAAGTCGTGCATGTGGACGATCATCTGATCCTGCTCGAGCAGGCAGACGCCGTAGGCCGGCGGCTCGTGGCTTCCCATGATGCGGCCTTCGACGACGAAATCGAGCGCCACCTGGTGACTGGTCGCACGCAAGGTTGAAATCGGGATGCCGCGCCAGCTTCCGGCGACGGGGCGGTGCAGGTGGCCGAAGAAGAGATGACGGATGTTGGTCCGACCGGCGATGGCGTCGTTGAACGCCTGGGGCTCCAGCAGCGAGATGTCGTCCATGCGCTTCAGCCGCACCTTGAAGGGCGGATGATGCATGAAGATCATCACCGGCCGGTCGCCGGCCGCGTCGAGCGTCTGTCTGAGCCATGCTCCGCGCTTTTCGCAGAAGCTGCCCCACGGCTTGCCCGGCTCGTTGGTATCGAGGCACACGCCGAGCACGCCTTCGCCCATTTCGAACGCGTATTGGATGAATCCGCCGGCATCGACGGGAGTCGCCGGGAACGTGGCCCGGAAATTCGCGCGGTCGTCATGATTGCCCACCATCAAATGAAACGGGATGACGAGCTTGTCGACCTCGCGCTTGAGCGCCTGGTAGGCTTCGGGTTGCCCCTTGTGCGCGAGATCGCCGGTAAAGATCGCAAAGGCGGCATCAGGGTGATGGCGGTTCACATCGGCCACGCACAAGGCGAGCCGGTCGATCGGGTTGAGGCCGTAGAGGAGATTGCCCGGCGGCACGAAATGCGTGTCGGTGATGTGAATGAATTTCTGCATCGGCTGTCCTGCGACTCCTCGGCGGTGCCTTTCAATGGACGGCGCGGGGACGCCGCGCCAATATCGGCACAAGTAACAAAACCGTCATATTGGGAGGAAGCATGAAATTGCTGCGGTTCCTGGCGATCTCGCTGGCCGGCTGGCTCGCCGGCCTCGCCATCGCCCACGCCGCCGAGACGGTGAATGTCTATACCATCTGGCCGGAGAACTACGCGCGGCCGATGTTTCAGGAGTTCGAGAAGGCGAGCGGCATCAAGGTGAATTTCATCCGCTTCTCCTCGGGTGAAGCGCTGGCCCGTGTCATCGCCGAGAAGAACAATCCGCGCATCGACGTGCTGTTCGGCGGGCCGGTCGAGACCTTCGCGGCCGGCATCAAGGAAGGCATCTTCGAGCCCTACAAGTCGCCGTCCTTTGCCAAGCTGCCCGCGCGGTTCAAGCAGGTCGACGGCCAGTGGACCGCGATCGCCGACGATCCGCTGGTGTTCATGACCAACGCCGCCTTCCTCAAGAGCAACAACCTGCAGCCGCCGCAATCGTGGAACGACCTGCTCAATCCCGCCTACAAGAACCAGCTGCAGATGGCCGATGCCCGGACCTCGGGCACGGCGGTCACGCGCATCTTCTCGGTGCTGGAAGTGAATAAGCGGGACGAGGAGAAGGCCTTCGATTACCTGAAGAAGCTGCGTCAGAACGTACAGCTCTATACCAAGAGCGGCGGCGGCGGCACATTGCCGGTCGGGCTGGGCCAGGCCGGCGGCGGCATCTTCTTCATCGTCGACGCGCTGGAGACCAAGGCCAAGGGCTACGACGTCGTCATCAGCTTTCCCAAGGAAGGCATCGGCTCGTCGGCCGAGGCGATCGCGCTCATCAAAGGTGCCAAGAATCCCGACGCCGGCAAGAAGCTGATCGATTTCGCGACCGGTGCCGCCATGCAGTCCAAGCTCGCCGAGCACAAAGTCAACTTCGTGCCCGCCAGTCCCGACGTGAAGACCGACCCGGCGCTCGCCGACGTGCTCAAGGGCGCCAACGTCTTCCCTATCGACGACGAATATGCCGGAGCCAACCGCAAGCGAATCGTCGACCGCTGGGTCAAGGAAGTGCTCGGCCCGCAGTAGATGCCGGCCTCCGTCGCTAGCCGAGGCCGGCGGATCCGGCGCGATCCGGTTCTGCTCGGCGCCATCGTCGTGCTGTGGCTGCTGCTGGCGCTGTTCGTCCTCTACCCGTTGGCCGATCTGCTGATACGCGCCTTCAGTGACGAGGGTCGCTTCACGCTCGAGCCGCTGCTGTCGAGTCTCGCCGATTCCGGGCATCGCGCCGCGTTTCGCAACAGCCTGATTCTGGCGGCGAGCGTCGGCGTGCTGGGGACGGCGCTGGGCTTTCTGTTCGCCATGACGGCCGTGCGCGGCGGGCTCGGCCGCCACTGGCTGACGGCACTCGACGCGGCAGCCTTGCTGCCTCTGGTGTCGCCGCCCTTCACGACCTCGATCGCCATCATCTTCTCTTTCGGTCCCAAGGGCTTCATCAGCCACTACCTGCTGGGTCTGAACAATGTCAGCGCCTACGGCTTCTGGAGCACCGCGCTCGCCGAGACCCTGACTTACTTTCCCATCGCCTATCTCACGCTGAGACCGATCCTGGCGGCAATCGATCCCAACCTCGAGGAGATGGCGTTCAGCCTGGGCGGCTCGCGCTGGCGCATCTTCCGCACGGTCACCCTGCCGCTCTGCGTGCCGGGTTTCGCCAACGCCTTCCTGCTGCTGTTCGCCGCGTCGCTCGCCGACTTCGCCACACCGCTGATCCTGGCCGGCAACAGTTTCGCCGTGCTGCCCACCCAGGCTTACCTGCAGATCACCGGGATGTTCGACTTCAAGGGCGGCGCGGTCCTGTCCCTCATGCTGCTGGTGCCCGCCGCGGCGGTGTATCTGCTGCAGCGCCACTGGGTCGGGCGACGCACCTACGTCACGGTCACCGGCAAGGTCGGCCAACGCTCGCGCTCGCGCGCCACGGCACCGTGGACCATGGCGGCGCTTGCAGCCGCGACCTTCGCCGTGGCGGCCGTCATTCTCTATTTCTATGCCCTGCTGCTCTACGCCTCGCTGGTGGTCGCCTTCGGTGCCAACGAGACCTTCACCTGGCGGCACTACCACGTGATCTTCACCGAAGGCCTGCCTGCCATCCGCGACACGCTGATCATCGCCGCGGTCGGCATGCCGCTTGGCGGGTTCTACGGCGTGCTGGTCGGCTACCTGATCGCGCGCCGGCGCTTTCCCGGGCGCCAGGCCATGGAGATCGTGTCGATGATCAACTATGCGCTGCCTGGCACGATCGTCGGCATCGCCTACCTGATCGCCTTCAACGACCCGCCACTCGCTCTTACCGGCGGGGCGCTGATCATCGTCGCCTGCTATGTCTTTCGCTACAGCCCGACCGGCATTCGCGCCACCGTGGCGCTGCTGCAGCAGATCGACCGCAGCATCGAGGAAGCGTCGGCAAGCCTGGGCGCGGGCAGCGGCCAGACCTTCCGCCGTGTCACCCTGCCGCTGATCGTTCCGGCCTTCTTCGCCGGGCTGGGCGTCGTCTTCATCCGCTCCATGACGGCGATCAGCGCCACCATATTCCTGGTGTCGTTGAGCTGGACGTTGATCACGGTGCGCATCCTGGAGAACATGACCGAGCTGGCGCTGGGTCCGGCCGCCGCCTTTTCGGTGTTCGTCATCGTGGTCGTCTTTCTTGTCGTTGCTGGTCTCAGCGCCGTCCTGGTGCGGTTCCGGGCGCCGGCGGCGGGTGCTGCTGCGCGCAGTCTGCTGGGTGGATGACGCATGGCATCGATCGGCCTCTCGCACGTGTCAAAGCGCTTCGACCACACGGTGAAGGGGGAGGTCTACGCCGTACGCGATGTCAGCCTGACCGTCGCCGAGGGCGAGTTGCTGACGCTGCTCGGCCCCTCGGGCTGCGGCAAGTCGACCACGCTGCGCATGATCGCGGGCTTCGAGGAACCCGACGAAGGCGCCATTTCGATTGGCGGCAAGGACGTTACGCACATGCTGCCCAACCGGCGCGGCATCGGCTTCGTGTTCCAGAACTATGCGCTGTTTCCGCATCTGACGATCTTCGAGAACGTAGCCTATGCATTGCGCGTGCAGGGCAAGCGGGAGACGGAGATCACCCGCGCCGTCGCCGATGTGCTTGAGCTGGTGGGGCTCGCCAAGTACGAGGGCCAGCAGCCGCATCAGCTTTCCGGGGGCGAGCAGCAGCGCGTGGCGCTCGCCCGCGCGGTCGTGTTCCAGCCCATGGTCCTGCTGTTTGACGAGCCGCTCAGCAATCTCGACGCCAAGCTCCGTGTCGAGATGCGTGAACAGATTCGCAGCCTGCAGAAGCGCGTCGGCATCACCACGGTCTACGTCACGCACGACCAGGAAGAGGCGATGGCGATCTCGGACCGGATCGCCGTCATGGACCGCGGCCAGGTCGTGCAGGACGGGACGGCGCAGCAGCTCTACTACCGTCCGGCGACGGAGTTCGTCGCGCGCTTCATCGGCCGCACCAATCTGATATCGGCGCGCGTGCTGTCGGCGAACGAAGTCGAGGTCGAGGGTTTGCGCATTGCGCTGGCCACCGGGCGCGCCGCCGGAACCGGCATCCGTCTCGTCGTGCGACCCGAGATGATCGAGCTCGCCGCCGGGACGGGCCCCGGACGGATCGAGCAGCGCACCTTCCTGGGAGAAAAGACCGACTACCAGGTGCGGCTTGGCAGCGCTGCCTTGCAGGTCTCGGCGACCGATCACTATCGCCGCTCGCCGCTCGAAGTGGATCAGGCGGTCTCAGTTCGCTTCCATCCGGAAGGAATCCACGTCCTGGACTAGATGGCTGCCGGCCCGGGCGCGCGCCGCCGCTATCCGACTACTTCTGAAGGGTGGCAGCAAACAACTTGGTCGCTTCGGCCTTCGCCTCCTGGTCGACCTTGGCGTCATATTTGAGCGGCAGGTTGAACTTCTCGCCGAGCGCGGTGGCTTCAGGATTCGTGAAGGCGTGTACCGCGCCGGGATACTCGATGATGCGATAGTCCGCCTTGGCGGCGTCGAAGTCCTTCTTGAGCGCATCGTATTGCTCGCGCTTGACGAAAGGATCGTCCGCGCCGTTCAGGATGAGAATCTTTGCCTTGACGGTTCCGGGCGCCGGCGCCGGGGTGTTGAGGCCGAGCGATGCGTGGAAGCCCGCTACGGCGGCGAGATCGGCGCCCGTGCGCGCCATGTTCAGCACGACAGCGCCCCCAAAACAGTAACCGACGGCGCCGATGCGCTGTGGATTGACCGAGTCTTGCTTGGCGAGTTGCTCGCGCGCGGCGTTGAAGCGCGATTCCATCACTTTCGGATCCTTCATCACTGAACCCGCGAGCCCTCCGGCATCCTTCGGGTTGTCGGCGGTCCTGGCGTCGCCGTACATGTCGGCGATGAAGGCCGTGTAGCCCTGCTGCGCGAGCTTCCGCGCCTCGCTGTGGATATGGGGGGTGATGCCCCACCATTCATGGACCATCACGATTCCGGGTTGCTTTGCCTGGTTGGCGTCGTCGTAGACGACGAAGCCCTTCATGGAGGTCGTGCCGTCCGAGTAGGTGACGGGCACTTCCTTGATCTCGGCTTTCGCGGTCGCGACCATCGAGATGGCGCAGAGTGCGGCCAATGCGATCGTTCTCATCTGACCTCCCGGGGTGTTGGCACAAACCAGATTGGCATGGCCCTGACTCGTGCGCCAACCGCTGAAGCCGGCAACGCCGGCCGGTCGTGGTCGAGCGCGACCTCGTTGTTGCTGGCGCCAGCGGCGTCGTGCGAGTATGTCACAAAATTGTAATATCGGAGGAAACATGAAGATGCTCGCCGGCGCGTTCATCTCAGCGGGCGCAGTGGTCGGCGCGATGGCGTTGGCCTCGCCCGCGTCGGCGCAAGGCGTGCTGAACGTCTACTGCTCGGTGCAGGTCGAATGGTGCACCTTGGCCGCCAACGAGTTCCAGAAGGCGACCGGCACAAAGGTGTCGATGACCCAGAAGGGCTCCGGCGAGACGATCGCCCAACTCAAGGCCGAGGCACAGAACCCGAAGGGCGACATCTGGTTCGGCGGCACCGGAGATCCTCATCTCCAGGCGGCGGAAGAAGGGCTGACCGAACCCTACAAGTCCCCGAAGCTCGCCGAACTGCAACCGTGGGCCGTCAAGCAGAATGCCGACTCGGGCGGCAAGACCGTCGGCGTCTACATGGGTGCCCTGGGCTACGGCTACAATACGGAGTTGCTTGCCAAGAAGGGACTGAAGCCGCCGGCGTGCTGGGCCGATCTGGTGAAGCCCGAGTTCAAGGGTGAAATCCAGATGGCGAATCCGAACTCCTCGGGTACCGCCTATGTCGCGATCGCCACGCTCGTGCAGCTCATGGGCGAGGACAAGGCGTTCGACTACCTCAAGAAAATGCATGCCAACATCAATGCCTATACGCGTTCCGGGACGGCACCGATGAAGGCGGTGGCGCGCGGCGAGACCGGCGTCAGCATCTCCTTCGTCCATGACGGCGTGACGGAAGCTCTGGCCGGCTTTCCGGTGAAGATCGCCACGCCGTGCGAAGGTACCGGCTACGAGATCGGCTCGATGAGCATCGTCAAGGGTGCGCGCAATCTTGCCAACGCCAGGAAATTCTACGATTGGGCACTGACGCCTGAGGCGCAAAAGCTCGAGGCGCAGGCCAAGCAATTCCAGACGCCGTCCAACAAGAACACGCCGGTGCCGCCCGAGGCGCCGAAGTTCGCCGACATGAAGTTGATCGACTACGATCAGGCAAAATACGGAAAATCGGCCGAGCGCAAGCGGCTGATCGCGCGCTGGGACAGCGAAGTCGGAGCGCTGCCCAAGCCGTGACGTCTCGGTCATGATGGCCGCCCGCGCACCGCTGCTTTGGTCGCTCGCCGGTGTGCTGGCGGCGCTTGTGCTGCCCTGGTACGCGCTGCAGGAGGGCCTCGATTCAGGCGCCTGGATTACGGGCTTGTGGTCGTCGGAGGACTACGCCGCGGGTCTTGCCGAGGTCATTGTGCACGGCAAATGGTGGCTGGCGCCGGTCCTGCTGGCCCTAGCGCTGTGCCTCGCCATCGCGCTCCTGCCGCTGGTCCGCGAGCGGCGTGGCGCTCTGCTTCTGTGGGCAGCCGGGTTGGGCCTCGTCGTGTACGCTGCCGAGGCCCTGGGTATCGGACTGCGTGGCTGGAGCGCCGGCTGGCTCTCCGCGCTGTTCGGCGACATGGACGGGCGGCAGGTCGGCATCGGCGCGGGTGGCACGATCGTGCTCGTTGCCCTGCTGGCATTGCTGGCGATCGGCCTGGCGCTGCGCGGTGCGTTCGGCGGCGATGCCTTTGTCGCGGGCGCCGTGACGGCGGTGGCGGCCTCGATCCTGCTGTTCACCGGCTGGCCGATCCTGCGCATCCTGATCCAGGCCTTCCAAAACGGCGACGGCGCATTCGCACCGGCGTTGATCGTCGACCGTCTCGCCGGCGACAAGATCTGGAGCCTGCGCTGCCTGACCGGAGGCGGGCGCTGTGGTGTCGCCTGGAATACCCTCTTCCTCGCCTTGGCATGCGGCACCGGCTCGACCGCGCTGGGGCTGGCTTTTGCGCTCATCGCGACGCGCACTTCGTTCGCCTTCAAGAAGACGCTGCGCGTGCTCACCGTGCTGCCGATCATCACGCCGCCCTTCGTGATCGGCTTGGCGCTGATCCTGGTGTTCGGCCGATCGGGCCTGGTCAACCAGTTTCTCGACTATGCCTTCGGTCTGGCGCAAACCCGCTGGATCTACGGCTTCCAGGGCGTACTGCTGGCGCAGCTCTTCGCTTTCACGCCGGTCGCCTTCCTGGTGCTGATCGGCGTGGTCGAGGGCGTGAGCCCGACGCTCGAGGAGGCGTCGCAGACGCTGCGAGCCGATCCGTGGGCGACATTCTCGACCATCTCGCTGCCGCTGATGCGACCCGGCCTCGCCAATGCCTTCCTGGTCGGCTTCATCGAGAGCATCGCCGACTTCGGCAACCCCATCGTACTGGGGGGCGACTACGGCGTGCTGTCGACAGAGGTGTACTTTGCCGTGGTCGGCGCGCAACTCGACTACGGCCGGGCCGCGGCGCTCGCTCTCCTGTTGCTGGCCTTGGCGCTCGGTGCGTTCTTTCTGCAGCGCCGGATCGTCGGCAACCGGTCCTACGCCACCATTTCGGGCAAGGGTGATTCCGGCCTGGCCACGCCGCTGCCGGCTGCGGCGCGCCGCTGGGCACAGGCGGTCGCGCTGCCGTGGGCGGTCTTCACCTTGCTGCTCTATGGATTTGCCTTCGTCGGCGGCTTCGTGAAGGTGTGGGGCCGCGACTACACGCCGACGCTCGATCACTATGCAAAGGCCTTCGCCATCGAGCGCGGTCCCGACGGCCTGATCTGGACGGGCGCGGCCTGGAATTCGTTCTTTACGACGGTGAACCTTGCGGCGATCGCTGCTCCGCTGACCGCCTTGCTCGGGTTGGTCGCCGCCTGGCTGCTGGTCCGTCAGCGCTTCGCCGGACGCTCGACGCTGGAATTCGCCACCATGCTGTCGTTCGCTGTGCCAGGGACGGTGATCGGCGTGGCCTACGTGTTCGCCTTCAACGTGCCGCCGATCGAGATCACCGGCACGGCATTGATCATCGTGATCTGCTTCGTGTTCCGCAATATGCCGGTGGGCGTGCGCGCCGGCATGGCGGCGATGAGCCAGATCGACCGCAGTCTCGACGAGGCATCGTTGACCTTGCGCGGTCGGGCGCCGCAGACCCTGTTGTATGTCGTGCTGCCGCTGATGCGGCCAGCTATCGTCGGCGCCCTGGTCTATGGCTTCGTGCGCGCCGTGACGACGGTGAGCGCCGTGGTGTTCCTGGTCACGGCGGAATACGAGCTGGCCACGACCTACATCATCTTGCGTGTGATCAACGGCGACTATGGCCTCGCCATCGCCTACAGCTGCGCGCTGATCGTGCTGATGCTGATGGTTATTCTGCTGATCCAGTTCGTAGTCGGCGAACGGCGGCTCGGCCGCCGCGCGGTGCAGCTGCAGGGAGGGCGCGCATGAGCGTCGAGTTCCGCGACGTGGTCAAGCGCTATGGTTCGGCGGTCGCCGTGGCGGGCGTGAACTTTATTGTCGAGTCCGGCACGCTGGTCACGCTGCTCGGTCCGTCGGGCTGCGGCAAGACCACGACGCTCCGCATGATCGCCGGCCTCGAGCTGCCCAGCGAAGGCCGCATCCTGATCGCCGGCCGCGACGTGACGAGCCTCAGCGCCACGCAGCGCGACGTGTCCATGGTGTTCCAGTCCTACGCCTTGTTCCCGCACATGAGCGTGCTGGAAAACGTCTGCTACGGCTTGCGCCGCTCGGGCGTGCCCAGGAACGCCGCATCCGACCAGGCCCGCGAAGGGCTCGCCCAAGTCGGGCTTGGCGGCTATGAGGCGCGCCAGCCGTCCGAGTTGTCGGGCGGCCAACAGCAGCGAGTTGCCGTCGCGCGCGCGCTGGTATTGAAGCCTTCCGTGCTGCTGTTCGATGAACCGCTCAGCAACCTCGACGCCCGGCTGCGACGGCAGATGCGGGAGGAGATCCGCGAGCTCCAGCAACGGCTCGGGCTTACCGTGGTCTACGTCACCCACGATCAGCAGGAGGCCATGGCGGTGTCCGACCGCATCGTGGTGATGAATGGCGGGCGTATCGAGCAGCAGGGCACGCCACGTGACCTCTACGAACGGCCGGCGACGCCCTTTCTGGCGCGCTTCATGGGCGAGTCCAACCCGGCGCGGGGGCGCCTGCGCCGCATCGGTCCGAATGAGGCGCGCGTGCAGCTCGGCGCCGCCTCGATCGAGATCGGGAATTCGACAGCCAGGGACGGCGACGTAACGGTCGCGGTGCGTCCGGAGGCCATCCGAGTCGAACCCGCGCCCGGGCCGCCGGAGGCACTGCCGGGGACGATCGCCAAGGCCAGCTATCTCGGCACGCACATGGAGTACCTGATCGAGACCGAGGCGGGCACGCTGTTCGCCACCTGCCCGAGAATCGAACGACCGCTCGCCGTAGGCACCAAGGCCGCGCTCGTCCTCGCTCCGCGCGGCGTGATCGTGGTGAACAACTCGGACTGAAGGTCAGGCGGGCACAGGCAAGCCTTCGGCCACTCTCATCCCAGTTGCCGTATATTGCGCAGGCTGCGCTCGATGCTGCGCAAAGGATCCTGCGGATCGTCGTGCTCAACAAAGCAATGGACCGTGCCTGCCTGCCCGGCGTGAGCAAGGATGCGGCGAACGTCGATCGTGCCGCTGCCTACGTCGGCGATCACACTCTTGGCGTCCATGTCCTTGAGATGCAGCAGCGGAAATCGTCCGGGATATTTCTGAAAGTAACTGACCGGATCGCGCCCAGCCCGCGCCATCCAGTAGATGTCGACTTCAAGGTAGACGAGGGCAGGGTCGGTTTCCGCCAACAGGATGTCGTATGGCGCTTGCCCGACGACCGGCCAGAACTCGAAATCGTGATTGTGGTACGCGAAGGCAAGGCCAGCGCGCCGCGCCTGCTCGCCGATCCGGTTGAAATGCTCGGCGAGTCGCTTCCAGCCGTCGACGGTGCCCAGCTTTCCCGCGTCGACCCACGGGCAGACGATGAACTGTTGCTCGAGTTCGCCGGCGGCGCCGAGGGTCCGGGCGAGGTCGCGTTCCAGGTCCTCGTGTCCGGCATGGCCCGATGGTGCCGCCAGGCCGTGCCGCTTCAGCATTGCCAGGGTCTGGCGGGCCGATGATGGTGGATGGAGTCCGGCGAACTCGACCGTGCGATAGCCCAGGCCGGCAACCCGCGCCAGCGTGCCTTCGTAGTCCTGCTCGAGGAGCCGGCGCACCGTGTAGAGTTGCAGCCCGATCGGCAGCGATCCCTGGCCGCGTGCCGGGTCGGCTGCGAGCGCCAGCAGAGCGCAAAGCAGGGCCCGGCGGCCAAGCATCAACCGTCGATCACCGCCATGGCATCCATCTCGAACAGCCAGTTGGGCTGGGCAAGCCGGACCACGTAGATGAAGGTGCTGACCGGCGGATTGGACGTATCGATCCAGCGATCGCGCACGGTGCGGTAGACCATGCGCTCCTCGTACGATACCGAGGCGACGCAGTAGTTCATGATCTTCACCAGGTTCTTCATGCTGCCGCCGGCCGCCTTGAGCGCGGCGTCGAGGTTCCGGAACACCTGCTCGACCTGCGTCTCGAAACTGCCTTCGCCGACCATCTTGTCGTTCACGTCGTGCGGCACCTGGCCCGCGACCAGGATCAGCTTGCCCGAGGTTACTTCGCAGACCTGGGAATAGCCGCCGCGCTTGGGCAGCGTGGGCGGGGTCATCAGTCTCACGGTCATGACATCTCCTCCTATGCCTTTGATCGAGGCGTCTCGTACAACGCAAGGCATCAGGGTACACCAACGGACGGCACTCTGGAGGAAGGACATGGACGAGGTCATCAGCCCCCTGCATTTTCTGCGCAGCGCCGGCATGGTCGTGGCGACCGTCATCGTGCAGGCGGGCGCGCAGATCGCGCTGAGCCGCGTGCTCGAGAAGCTGCCGCCACCGCGCGGCCGGCGCCACCTCGATCACTACGGCGTGCTTCACATCCTCGTCGCGGTCATGATCCTGATGCTCGGCATGGTGGCTGAAATCACGCTGTGGGGCCTGCTCTATTTCTCCTGGGGCGAACTGGGACGTTTCGGCAATGCCGTCTACTTCTCGTTGGCGAGCTTCACCACGGTCGGGGCGACCGAGCTCACCCTGTCGCCACCGCACCGGATGGCCGGCGCGCTCGAGTCGGCGGTCGGCATGCTGATGTTCGGCTGGTCGACGGCGCTCCTGTTCGAGGTCATCCAGGGCGCCCGCGGCAAGTCACATCCGTCGCGCGGCTAGCGTTGCTCCCAGCCGCACGCAATCCTGTTTGTCCTTGAAGTGAGCCTGGGGCGCTGCAACGATAAGTCGCGACAGGGGGGGTAGCATGAGATTCTTCTCGGTATTCTGGTCCACTTGCATCCTTGCCATCGGTCTCAATCTCTCGTCTGCCTGGGCGCAGGGCACGACGATGACCTGCCACTTTCTCACCGGTCCGCGGGCAGGGCAGACGCAGAGCTACTGGGGAGTACCGGGAGTTAGTCCGGTCGCGATCGGTTCGCCCTGCGCCGATTTGCTCGGGAGTTTCGGAATTGGCGTCGCCGACGGGACGAGCGGTGGCCTTCCTGCCGGCATGACATTGACCTGCCAGTTCACCAGCGGCCCCCGGGCGGGCCAGGCGCAGAACTACGCGGGCGTGTCTGGCGTGGACCCAATCCCGGTCGGCGCGCCCTGCTCGGATCTGCAGGGCAGCAGCGGCTATGGCAGGTGAGCGCCTTTACACGTTGAAGCGGAAGTGGAAGACGTCGCCGTCCTTGACGGCGTAGTCCTTGCCTTCCAGCCGGAGCTTGCCGGCGTCACGTGCGCCCGCCTCGCCGTTCAAGCTCACGTAGTCGTCGTAGGCGATGGTCTCGGCGCGGATGAAGCCCTTCTCGAAGTCCG
>CAZHQA010000051.1:0-23843 GCA_964533955.1 uncultured Reyranella sp.
GCCGTCGGCGATCAGCCCATGGAAGGTGAGGAGGAGAACGCTTCGGCTGGGGTCGAGGCGCAGGAGGGACGCGCGCAGCAGCGGCGCTGCGGTGCAGTCGACGGGCTCGGCTGCCTCGAGTCTGGCGATCTCCTCGGCGCGCAGCGCGCTCTCCTCTGCCGGCAGGAACGACAGGTCTATGTCGCGCAGCTTGAAGCTGCAGGCCGGCGAAACGACCTGCATCGGCCGGCCGCCGATCTCGCGAAACTCCGTGCGCAGGATCTCGTGCCGTCGCACGAGCGCCTGCAGGGCCGCTTCGGCGACGGCGTGCGAGAGCCGCCCGCTCACCAGCCAGCGCATGGCGCCGTTCAGGCCGTGCGGATTGCTCGCGGTCAGGCGCCACAGCCGCTCCTGCAACAGGGTGCACGGGAACACCGCAGCGCTGTCGGGGGCCACGTCCCGGCGGTCGGCCTCGTCGATGCTCATGGCCGCACGCTGTGCCGGCGCGCGCCGCGTCGGAATTCCGCGAGCGATGGCCCTTTCTGCTCGGCAAGGCCGCCCGGCGGCGGGCTACCCTCGAGCTGGCGCGCCAGCGCCGCCACGGTGGGATTCTTCATGAGATCGCGTGCTTCCACGGCAATGCCCTGCTGGCCCAGGCGCGCCGCGATCCGGAAGACTTGCAGCGAATCGGCGCCCAGGCTGAACAGCTGCACGTTGGTGGGGATGTCGGGCCTGCCGAGCACGCCGGCCCACACCTCGGCCAGCGACTTCTCGAGGGCCGTGCGCGGCGCTTCGACGGCCGCCGGCGCCTGCGTCGGAGGGGCCAGCGCGGCGCGATCGACCTTGCCGCTCGACGTCAGCGGCAGCGCGGCCAGGAAGGCCCAGTGCGCCGGCACCATGTAGTCGGGCAGGACTTCCGCCAGATGCGCGGCGAGCGGGGCGGGATCGGCCGATCCGACGACATGGGCGACCAATGCAGGCTCGGGGCCGACGTCGTTGCGCAACAGGACGACGCAATCCGTCACGCCGGGCGCCTGCCGCAGCACGCTTTCGATCTCCTCGAGCTCGATGCGGAAGCCGCGCAGCTTGACCTGACGATCGGCGCGGCCGCGCAGTTCGAATTCGCCGCCCGGCAGCAGCAGGGCGCGGTCGCCGGTGCGGTACAGCCGTTGCGGCGCTCGTCCCTCGAGCGACAGCGAGCAGAAGGCCTGCTCCGTCAGGTCGGGGCGTCCAAAATAGCCCTTCGCCAGGCCGTCGCCGCCGATGAACAGGTTTCCGACCGCACCGGGCGGCACGACGGCGCCCCGATCGTCGAGGACATAGAGCTGCGTATTGGCCATCGGCGCGCCGATGGTGATGCGTGATTGCCCGGGGCGGATCTCGCCGCCGGACGAGCAGAACGTGGTCTCGGTCGGACCGTAGAGGTTCCACAGTCGCCCGCCGCCCGCCAGCAGGTCGTCAGCCACGTCGCGCGGCAAGGACTCGCCGCCGGCGATCATCTTCAGGCCGGGTTTCGAGGAGAAGCCGGCCTCGAGCAGGATACGCCACAGGGTCGGCGTCGCCAGGATCAGCGTCGCGGCGTTGGCCTTGACCAGTGCGACCAGTCCGAAGCCGCTGCGCACCTGGTCCCTGTCCGCCATGACGACGCGACCGCCCGCGACCAGCGGACAGAATATTTCCGCCGCCGCGGCGTCGAAGGTGACGGCGCTCGAAGCGACGAATCGGTCGCTGTCGCCGATCTCACACAGGCGTGCGACGTCGCAGATGATGTTGGTAAGGCCGCGATGCAGGATCTCGACGCCCTTGGGCGAGCCGGTGGATCCGGAAGTGAACAGCACGTAGGCCGAGGCATCGCCCGACACGCGCGGCAGTTCCGCTCCGGCGGCCGCTTGCTGGGGTTGCCGGTCACCGCGAATCACGAAGGCCGCCGGTGCCACCTCGGCGAGTCGTTCGTCCTGGCAGACAATGCCGTGAACCTCGGCGGCGGTCGCGATCTGGCGCAGCCGGCCCATCGGCTGGTCCGGGTCGAGCGGCACGTAGGCGTGGCCCGCCTTCATGACCGCCAGCAGGGCGACCAGCAACGCTCGCGACCGGTCGGTGGCCACGGCGATCCGGCCGCCGCGCACCGGGCTGGCCGTGAGGATCTCCCGGGCCAGCCGGTTGGATTGACGGTCGAGGTCGCCATAGGTCATTTCGCCGGCTGCATCGACACAGGCGACTGCATCCGGAGTGGCTGCGGCACGTGCTGCGAAGAGATCGTGGATGCAGCGGTCGCGGGGATAATCGACTTCAGTCGCGTTGACCGCGTCGAGAACGAATTGCTGCTGGTCGGCGGACAGGACCGGCAGTCGCGACACGGTGGTTTGAGGGGCGGCGCAGAGAGCTTCGAGGACGCGCCTGTAGTGACCCAGCCAGCGCGCGACGGTCGCCTCGTCGAACAGGTCGGTGTTGTAGTCGCAATCGACGCGCAGTCCGCGGCTCGATTCGGTGACGTTGACGGACAGGTCGGAATTGACCGCCGCTTTGGCGTTGGGCGTGACCTTGGCCGATGTGCCGCCGAAATCCAGATCGTCGCGCAGGCGCTCGACGTTGAAATGAACCTCGGTCAGCGGCAGGCGGTTGGCCGCGCGTTGCAGCGGCAGGGCCCGTACCAGGGTGCCGTAGGTGCAGCGGGCATGGTCGAAGCCGTCGAGCAGGCGCTGCGAAACCGCGCCGACGTGCCGGGCGAAGGACGCATCCGGGTTCAGTGGCGCCCGGAAGGGCAGCATGTTGACGCAGTGGCCGACCAGCTCGGTCGCGTCGTCGTCGAGCGATTGGCCCGCGATCGGGACGCCGAGCACGATATCGGAGCTGCCCGACAGCTTGCCGAGCACGACCTGCAGCGCCGTGAACAGCACCGCGAACAGCGTCGTGCGCTGCGCGGCCGCCGTCTTCTTCAGGTCGGCATGCAGGGCGGCATCGAACTCCGTCGACAAGGTGGCGCCCGAGTAGGACCGCGCCGCCGGCCGCGGCCGATCGGTCGGGAGCTCCGGCAGGCCGGGCAGGTCGGCGAACTGAGCGACCCAGTAACCGAGGTTTTCCTCGCGTGCGTCACGGTTCTCCGCCTGCGCGCGGGCATACGCCGAGAAGAGCGGCGCGGCGGGCAGGTCAGCCGCCGTGACCTCGCGTCCCCGGCGATAGTATTTGGCGAGGTCGTCGAGCACGATGTTCATCGACCAGCCGTCGCACACGATGTGGTGCGCCGTGAACAGCAGCACGTGACGATTCTCGGCAAGGCGCACGAGCGCGGCACGCACCAGCGGCCCGTTCCACAGATCGAACGCCGTGCGCGCATCGGCGGCGATCAGGGCGGCCAGTCCGGCATCGGGATTCGGCTCGGCGGAAATATCACGTATGTCGAGCGTCAGGCTGAGACGGGGCGCGAAGTGCATGCGCTCGTCGTCGCGGCCCACACGCCCGCGCAACGCCTGATGGCGGGCGAGCACGGCATTGAGTGCCGCGCCGAGCGTGGCGGGATCGAGCGTGCCCTCGAAGGCAATGCGGATCGACTCGTTGAAGGCGCAAGAGGCGTCGTCGCCCAGTTGCGCGGCGGCCAGGATCTCGAGCTGCGGCTCGGTCAGGGGCGCGGAGTCGGTTGCATCTGCCGGATCGGCGGCTCGCGCCGGCTTCAGGATACCGCCTTCCTCCAGGGCATCGAGGGACGCGGCGAAAATGTGTTCGATGGCGGCGATGTCCTCGTCGGTATGCGCCGTGGTGAGGAAGCAGGGATAGGCTTCCTGTACGTGCAGGCCGAGCAACCTGGCCTGTGGCCAGAACAGCGACAGCAAGGCGTCTTCGGCCGCGAAGTCGAGGTGGAACCAGCTCGAATAGCCTTCGACGCGCGTCGCCATCCCGCGCCGCTCGAGGTCGCGATTGAGCCTGTCGACCAGGCCGGCCATGCGCGCCGCAAGGCTCTCCTGGAGCGCCGGTCCTGCGGACTTGAGATGCAGCAGCACGGCCTTGGCGGCAGCGAGCACCAGCGGATGGCGCACGAAGGTGCCGGCGAAGAAGGTGGGAGCGATCTCCGGCACCGAATCGTCGCCGTAGCGCCACAGGCCGCCGTCGAGGGCGTCCATGAAGCGCGACGTGCCGGCGAGGATGCCGATCGGCATGCCGCCGCCCACCACCTTGCCGTAGGTCGCCATGTCGGCGCGAATGTCGAACACCGCCTGCATGCCGCCGGGATGAACACGGAACCCCGTGACGATCTCGTCGAATACCAGGGCTGTGCCGTGCGCCTCGGTGATGGCGCGCAATTGCTGGAGGAAGGCCCGCGGCCGCAGCAGCGGATGGCGGCTTTGCACGGGCTCGACCAGGACGGCGGCGATGTCGTCGCCATTGGCCTCAATCCAGTCGAGGCTCTGCGGCTCGCCATAGGGCAGCACCGTCATGTTGGCGACCGACTCCTCGGGGATGCCGGGCGCGACCGGGAGCGCGCCGCGCGCCGGATTGCCGCCAGCCCTCACCAGCACCTCGTCGAACTGGCCGTGATAGTCGTTGGCGAACACGACGACGCGGTCGCGTCCGGTGACGGCCCGGGCAATGCGCATCGCCGCCATCACCGCTTCGGAACCGGTATTGCAGAAGGTGACCCGCTCGTTGCCGGTGAGCTCGCTCACTAGGGCCGCGACTTCGCCCGCCAGGGGGCTCTGCGGCCCGATCGGAAAGCCTTCGCCAAGCTGGGCGGCGATGGCCGCCGTGACGAACTCGGGCGAGTGGCCGAACATCGTCTGGCCGTAGCCGTTCACCAGGTCGATATATTCGTTCCCGTCGACGTCGCGAATCTTCGAGCCCTTGGCATTGGTCGCGACCAGCGGATAGACGAGTTCCTTCCACTCCCGGCGAAACCCCGCGACGGTGCGTGGATCGGCGAGCACGGCGCGATCCTGCTGGGTCCTGGATTTGGCAAGCGGCGTGCGGGCGCCGGTGCGGCGGGCCAGGTCGTCGACATAGGCCTGCTGGGTCGCATTCAGGGAGCTGGCGCCGGCGGAGCCTGGCCGGTGTAGCCGCACCCGCGCACCGGCATCGTCGGCCGCTTGCGGCACGGGAGAGGGCGCGGGACGCCTCACCACCGCCTCGGCAGGAACGGCCGTCGGGGCCGCTTGCCCCTGGAAGGCTTTGAGTTGCTCGGCGAACAGCGTGTTCATCGCCTGCAGCTGTGCCTGCATAAGCGACGACAGCGCATCGCCCGGCGGACTGCCGGGGGGCGCGGCGACGGGCCTGGAGAGCACCGGCGGAACGGGCGACGCGGCCGGCGGCAACGTGGCTGGGCGTGGCACGACCGACTCCAGATGCGCCGCAAGCTGCGCCGCCGAAGGGTATTCCTGCAGAAGCTGGCGGAAGGTGATGCGAACCTTGAGCTTCTTCTCGACCGCACGCGCGACCTGACCGAGCATCAGCGAGTCGAAGCCGAGTTCGATGAAGCTTGCCCGCGCGTCGAGGCCGGACATGCCGGAAAGGCTCTCCATGATTTCCACGATTTGTGCTTCGAGCGATGGTGTCATGGCGGGTTCCGGCGAGGGCAGGGCGGCGTGCGATGGCGAGGTGGCAATCGGCAAGGAAGCGGGCGGTTGCGTCCGGTCGTGGCGTTCGATCCAGTGGCGCGAGCGCTGGAAGGGATAGGTCGGCAACGGGATGCGGCGTCCCGGATGCGGCGTGATCGCGCGCCAGTCCGGATTGAAACCAGCCGTCCACAGCGCCGCCAGCGGCGATGCGAGATCGTCATCGTCGGCTTCGGCGAGACTGGCGCTCACGCCGCCCAGTTGGCGGCGGTCGACAATCTGTGGCGCCAGCGCCGAAAGGGTTCGCCCGGGTCCAACCTCGAGCAGGAACGGTGTGGCATCGCGCGCCGCCGTGTTGAGCGCGTCGGCGAAACGCACGGGCGCGCGGCAGTGGTGCGCCCAATAGTGCGGGCGGGCGGCCTCCGTCGTATCGACCCAGTCGCCGGTGACCGTCGAGGCGAAGGCGATCGTGGGCGGCGCCAGCGCTATCGTGCTGGCTAGTCGCTCGAGCGCAGTTGCCACTGTGTCGAGCGCGCGCGAGTGGAAGGCGTGCGACGCCGCGAGCCGGCGGCAGGCGATGCCGCGCGCCCGGAGGCGAGTCTCGAGCGCCTCGATGGCCGCGACCGGCCCGGAGGCAACCGAGAGCGACGGCGCGTTGATGGCGGCGAGGTCGAGCGCATCGCCGAGTTCGGCCCGGAGATCGGCTTCCGGCAATCGCACCGCAAGCATCGCCCCCGGAGGGAGCGCCTGCATCAGACGTGCGCGCTCGGCCACCAGCCAGCAGCCGTCGGCGAAGGAAAAGACGCCGGCAAGGCACGCCGCCACGAACTCGCCGACGCTGTGACCGACCAGGGCTGTCGGCACGAGGCCCGCCGACATCCACAGCCGGGCCAGGGCGTACTCGAACACGAACAGCGCCGGCTGAGCGAGCAGGGTCGCATCGCCGCCGGTGGCATCGGGGTCGAGCAGCTGAGCGCGCAATCCCTCGCCGACGATGGGCGTCGAATGGTCGATACCCTCGTCGAGCACGGTCCTGAACAGGGCGTGCTGGCGGTAGAGTGCGGCCGCCATGCCCGGAAACTGGGCGCCCTGGCCGGGGAACAGGAAGACCAGGGACGCCTGGCCGCGGCCGGCCGGTGACGGCAGGGCACGCAGTGCGGCGATGGCCTGTTCGCGAGAGGGAGCCGTGACGGCAGCGCGGCGCTCGAAAGCGCGGCGTCCGACCTTCAACGTCCAGGAGACGTCGTCGATCGCCGCTTCGGGATGGGCCGCAAGGTGGTCGGCCAGCCGGCCGGCCAGGGCGCGCATGGCCGCATCGGTGCGAGCCGACAGGGGCAGCACATGGCGTCCTGGCGATGGGCGTTCGACGACGGCCGGCGCGGGCGCTTCCTCGAGCACGACGTGGACGTTGGTGCCGCCGACGCCGAACGAGCTGACGCCGGCGCGACGCGGCATGTCGCTCGCGGTCCAGGCGCTTGGCGCGGTCGGAAAGTAGAACGGGCTGCCGTCGAGTTCGATGTGCGGGTTGGGCGCGCGGAAGTTCGCGAGTGGCGGGATTTGGCGATGATGCAGGGCGAGCACGGTCTTGATCAGGCCGGTTACCCCCGAGGCCACGTCGAGATGGCCGACATTGGCCTTGGCCGAGCCCAGGGCGCAGTAGGGCCGCGCGGCGTGCCGGGCGCCGAAGCCTCGCACGAGGCCGGCGAACTCGATGGGATCGCCGAGCGGGGTCGCCGTGCCATGGCACTCGACGTAGCCGATCGAGTCCGGCTCGACTCCGGCGTTGGCCAGCGCCGAGGCGATGACTTCGGCCTGCCCGGCGACGCTGGGCGCGGTGAAGCCAACCTTGCCGCTGCCGTCGTTGTTGATCGCACTGCCGCGGATGACGGCGTAGATGTGGTCGCCGTCGTCGATCGCCTCGGCTAGGCGCTTGAGCAGCACCAGCCCCACGCCGTCGCCGAATACCGTGCCCGCGGCGCCGGCGTCGAACGGCCGGCAGACGCCGTCGGGCGACACCATGCCGCCCTCCTGGTGAAGGTAGCCGCGCTTCTGGGGAAACGTGATCGACACGCCGCCGGCCAGCGCCATGTCCGACTGATAGAGCAAGAGGCTCTGGCATGCCTGTGTCACGGCGAGCAGCGAGGTCGAGCAGGCGCTCTGCACCGTCATTGCCGGACCGCGAAGACCGAGCTTGTAGGCGATGCGTGTCGCCAGCGTGTCGGACAGCGAGCCCAGCAGGGCATCGTAGGAGCCGACCTGGTAGTCGCTGGCGAAACGATCGCGATCCAGCCGCTCGGCCAGCACGTTGGTCAGCAGGTAAGTATCCATGCTGCAGCCGGCGAACACGCCAATTGCGCCGGCAAAACGTGCCGGATCGTAACCGCCATCCTCCAGTGCCGACCACGCGCATTCGAGCAGCAGGCGATGCTGCGGGTCGGTCAGCGCCGCCTCGCGGGGCAGCAAGCCGAAAAACTCGGCATCGAAGCGGTCGACGTCATCGAGCACGGCTCGCGCGCGCACGAAGCTGGGATCGCGGCGCACCTCGGCCGCAAAGGCGTCCTCGAGCTCGGCGTCGGAGAAGAACCGGATCGAGCTCGCGCCGTCCAGCAGGTTGCGCCAGAACTGGTCGACGCCGTCGGCGCCGGGGAAGCGTCCGGCGAGGCCGATGATGGCGATGGCGTTCTCTGGAAGCTCGCTCATCCTGCAAGCCTTGGCCGTCGCACGCGGCGCAGAGCTTCGGCGCGCTGCCCGGCGCGGCGCCGGGCGATTTCGTCGATGGCGCCGGAGCCTCCCGACAGGGCGCCCGCGAGGGCGCGAATGCTGGGATGCTGGAACAGCAGGATGAGCCGGGCCCGGGGCCAGTTGCGAGCGATCTCGGCATGCGCCTCGACGAGCTTCAGCGACGTGGCGCCGAGATCGAAGAAATTGGCCTCGACGCTGGCGACGGGCCTGCCGAGCACGCGCTGAAAGATCGCCACGAGGGCGCGCTCGGCCGGGTCGTCACTCACGGGCGCCGTCGGGGCGAGCACGGCGCGCGACGCCGTCGGCAGGCGGTCGTGATCGACCTTGCCGTTGGCGTTGAGGGGAAACCCGTCGAGCACCACGATCTGCGCCGGCCGCATGTGCGCGGGCAACGCCCGCGCGGCGTGCTCGCGCACCGCTGCGGCGAGGCTGTCACGGTCGCAATCGGAGGCCTTGGGCTTGACGTAGCCTACAAGCGCCGAGCCACGCGACGCCGTCACCACCGCGTCGGCCACGCCGGGGCATCGGCGCAGGACCTCCTCGATCTCCCCCGGCTCGACGCGCTTGCCGTCGATCTTTACCTGGCGGTCGCGGCGGCCGAGGAAGTCGAAATTGCCGTCGGGCCGTCGCCGCGCCAGATCGCCGGTCTGATACAGCATGGCACCAGGCTGCAGGGGATCGGCGATGAACTTCGCCAACGACGGCTGGGCATCGCCCAGGTAGCCCTGCGCCAGGCCAAGCCCGCCGGCGTACAGCATGCCGATTTCGCCCGCGGGCACCTCGCCGAGATTATCGTCGAGCAGGCGCACATAGGTGCCGTTGATGGGTATGCCGATCGGCACCGCTCCGCCCCCCCATCCCTGGCGCGGGATGCGATAGCAGCACGTGAAGGTCGTGTTCTCGGTCGGGCCGTAACCGTTGACCAGCTGGCAATCCGGCAGCGCGTTCAGCGCGCGCATTACGTGGGTCGGCGACAGCACGTCGCCGCCGGCGAGGAGGTGACGCAGCCCGCCGAGGGCGTCGAGCTGATGGTCGATCAGCAGGTTGAACAGGCCGGCGCTGAACCACGCGGTCGTGACCTCGTGGGCTCTGATCGCTTCGGCGATTTGCTGCAGGGAGGCGTGCTCGCCTTCGACGATGACGCCGCGCGCGCCGTGCAGCAGCGTGCCCCAGATCTCGAAGGTGCTGGCGTCGAAGGCCAGCGGCGCGGCCTGCAGGAAGACCTCGTCTGGCGCGAAGCGGGCGTAGGATTGGTCGGTGACAAGGCGCACCACGGCGCGATGCGGGACCGCCACGGCCTTTGGACGGCCGGTCGAGCCCGATGTGTACATCACGCAGGCGATGTCGGCCGGCTTCGAACGATCATCGAGGGCGGTATCCGGTTCGTTCATCGCCGACGCCAGCGCCTCGGCCAGCCCCAGGGCCGGCAAGGACAGCTCGTGCGTGCGACGGCCCGCCGACAGGACAAGCCGGGCCCCGCAGCCGCGCAGGAGGATGTTGCTGTAGGCCACGGGCGCGGCGGGATCGATCGGCGCATAGGCGGCGCCGATCTTGAGGACGGCAAGGATCGCAATCAGCGCGTCGATCGCCGGCCAGGCCTGCAAGGCGACCACGTCTCCGGGAACCACGCCGCGGCCGCGCAACAGATGCGCCAGCTGGTTCGAGCGCCGATCGAGTGCCGCGTAGGACAAGCTGGCGGCGCCCTGGCGCACGGCTTCGCGCAATGGCCCGGCAGCGACGCTCAGGCCAAAGCGCTTCGTGATCGTGTCGTCAGCTCTATCCGCGAAAGTCTCGACGCCCTGAGAAGCCCAGGACGCCATCACCCAAGAATCCCCATCGGCACACCCCGCCGAAGCCGCCAATCTGCGTGTCCGACCGATGCTTGCGATGGCGGCGACCCCACGCCGCCACACACCCCAGAGCCTTAAGGCCGACGCCGACTACCGGCTAAAGTCTTCATTGACGGTGCGATAATAAGGGCCGCATTGCCCCTCGGTCAACCCATGGAGGATCGAATAAATTTTCCAGCATCCGAAGGTTGCAGAGTCAAAGCGCCTTTTCGCAGTCCCGTTCGGGGTGCAACTCCCGGCAAACCAAATGTGCCGCTTGGTCGTCGTTTTCACGATGCATTGACAGTGGGCACTCTCCCAAACGGCCCGACGTCTCGGTTGCCAGAGTCCGCTTCGCACCCAGCCGTGCCTCTTGCCGAAGTGCTTTCTGCGTCCTGAGCGCCTGTCGCCGCTTTAGCCCCTCCCGGTGGTGCGCGGCACATCGGGGCGGCTATCCGACCTTGAAGGTGGTGTCGGTGAAGGTGCTGACATCGGTGGCGTTGCCCAGGCGGACGACGACGTCGCTGCCCGATTGGAAGCCGGCCGTGGCGTCGTTGATCAGCAGGAACTGCTGGCCGGCCATGTTGCCTGAGGTCGCCTTGAACACCGCGGCATGATCGCCCGCGACGCCCGAGAAGGCGGCCGTGAGATCGCTCGCGAAGCTGCCCGACCGCAGGGGTCCGCCGGCCACCGTGCCGTCCCACGTGAGGGCGGTCGTCCAGGAGAAGCTGTCGGCGGCACCGTTGAAGCCGTTGACCAGGTCGTAGGCCGAGCTGTTGGAGTCGGCGTACCCGGTGTAGCGGATCGTGTCGGTACCCGCGCCAGCATTGATCGTGTCGCCGCCACCACCGCCGGTCATGGTGGTGGTGCCGCCGGATCCGCCGGTGAAAGTGTCGGCCCCGCTGCCGCCCGTGAAGGTGCTCGTGCCGGCCGCGCCGCCGGTGAAGCTGAAGGTGCCGTCGGTCTCGCCCGAGCCGTCGAACACCGCCGAGTCGCCGGCGACGAAGCTCGCCGCCGTCACAGCCAGGCTCTGGCCGGCCGCGACGTTGCCGTCGTTCTGGGTGATGCTGTAGCTCATGCCGCCGCCGCCCTTGAGCTGCAGCTTCTCGATGCTCGAGATCGTGTCGGCGGCGAACGCCAGGGTGCCGTAGTTGCCTTGCAGCTGCAGCGTGTCGAAGCCGCCATAGCCGTTGATCTTGTCGGACGCCGAGAACGGCTGCCGGCTGAAGGCAAAGGTGTCGTTCGTCCCCGCCGCACTGACGTCGCCGTTGAGGGTCAGCGCCGTGTTCGACTCCAGCACCACGGCGCCGAGAGCGTTGAACTGGTTCAGCCCCCAGCTCAAGGCAGCACCCGGAGAGGTGACGCCAATCTGGTCGATGCCGCCGGCCGCCAGCCCGCCAATCTGGCTTTGGGTCAGGTTGCCGATGACCGCGCTGGTGTCGGCCAGGGTGACCGTGTCGCCCGCCGTGAGTTGCACCCCGTTCAGGTTGGTGTACTGGTCGAGCGTCAGCGAGAGCTGGCCGTCGCTGGCGTCGATCTTTGAAATCCCGTTGGCGGCCAGGCCCGAGAGGTCGAGCGCGGCGATGCCGCTGCCGGTCAGGGTCGCCATGGCCGGGCCGGCGAGGTGCGCGCCGCCGGCGAGAAGCGCGGTGTACTGGGCCGCCGTGATCGAGAACGAGCCGTTGGTGACAGTGATGAAGTCGACGTTCTTGGCGCCCAGCGTGCTGAGATCCAGGGCCGAGATATTGGCCCACGTATCCTTCACGGTGACGGCGTCGCCGGCCGAGAGCGCCACGGGACCGATCGCCCGGAACTGCGCTGTGGTCAGGGTCAGCGCATCGTCGCTGGCATCGATGTTGCTGAACCCGGAATCGGCGAGCGCGCCGAGCTGCTTGTTGGTCAGGCCGATGATGTTGCCCGCCGTGTCGGCCAGCGTCGCCGACGCGGCGCTCACCGTGACCCTGCCGAGGGCCGCCGCCTGCGCAGCGGACAGCGTCACCGCCGACGTGCCGATCAGCTGCGAGACACCACCGGCATAGAGGCCGCCGATGAACCCGGTCGACAGAGCCAGGATGTCGGCGGCGCTGGCCTGCAGGGTGGTCGAATGGTCGGTGGGCAGCAGCACGCCGCCCAGGCTGGTGTACTGATCGGGGCTGAGCACCAGCGGCCCATCGGTGGACTGCAGGATCTTGATGTTCTTGGCCGCCATGCCCAGGAGCTGGCCGGTGGTCATTGCCTCGATGTTCGCCGCCGTGTCGCGGATCAGGGCCGGTGGGTTGACCGCGATGCTTCCCAGGTGAAGGTACTGGTCGACGGTAAGGGCGAGGTTGCCCGAGTTCGAGGCGATGGCAGTCACGCCCTGCGCGGCCATGCCGACAATGTCCGTCGCCGTGAGGGCCGAGAAATAGGCGGCCGACCCGATCACCGTGACCTTGTCGGTGCCGGTGGTCCAGTTGACGAAGGTCCACTCCGACAGGTCGGGCGGGCCGGGCGTGTTCATGACGATGACGAGGGCATTCGTCCCGGCGGATCCCGTGACGGTGAGCGAATTCGAGATTTTGCCGACGCCGAACTGGGCGCTGCTGAAGGCTGCGGTCGAGATGCCCGAGGTGTTGGCGAAGGCGATGCCCCCGATGTTGAGGAAGCCGTTCACGCCGTCGGACGAGGCGCCGGCGAGAATGACGTTCGTGCCAGCGCCGGCGGTGCCGACCTGGACGATATTGTTGCCGGTGCCGCCGTCGAACCTGTCGCCGGCGGACACCTCGGCCGTCGCCGCGACGATGAACGTGTCGTTGCCGGCGCCGCCGAGGATCGTGTCGGCTGCCGTGCTGGCGGTGACGGTGTCGTTGCCGGTCGACCCGTTCACCGTCAGCGTGTCGGTGCCGTTGGTCCAGCCGGCGAAGCTCCAGCCCGACATGTCGAGCGAACCGTTCGTCGCCATGTTGACGACCACGGCATTGGTCGCGCTGGTTCCCGTGATGGTGGCGGAATTGGAGATCTTGCCGGCGCCAAACTGGTTGCTGGTGAAGGTCACCGTTCTGGCGCCAGTCGTGTTGGTGAACGTCACCCGCTCGAAATTCGCCAGGATCGCCGGGCTGAAGTCGATGGGGGTCAGACCAGCGGCGCCGATAGTGCCGATCTGGATCGTGTCGTTGCCCGATCCGCCGTCGAACGAATCGCCGGCGTTCACCTGGGTGCCGGCAGCGCTGGCGGCGAACACGAAAATGTCGTCCTGGTTGGTGCCGACGATGTTGTCGACGCCGAGGTTCGCGAGGATGTTGATCGTGTCGATGCCGCCGGTCCAGTTGGTGAATTGCAGCCCCGACAGATCGTACGACCCGCCGGTCTGCCCCGCCTTCCGGGTAAACCGCAGAGTCTCTGCCTGGTCGCTGCCCGTGACGGTCGCCGTCGACAAGCCCAGTCCCGACGCGAACTGGGTGGCGCCGTCGAAGGTCACGGTCGAAGCGGCGGTACCGTCGAATGCCAGCACCTCCATGTTGTGAAAGCCATGGTTGGCGTCCTGGCCCACGCCGCTGAAATCGAAGGCGCCGCCACCTGTCAGTAGCAGGGTGTTCGTGCCGCCGCCGCCGTCATAGAGGTCGCCGCTCTGCACGGTGCCGGCCGCGACCGACAGGATGTCGTCCTGGCTGCTGCCGATGATCGATTCGTTGGCTGCCGTGGCGAAGATGGTGATGCTGTCGTCGCCGTTGGTCCAGTTGTTGAAGGTCAAGCCCGACAGGTCGGCGCCTGACTTGAAGACGACGGCGTTGGTGCCGGCGCTGCCGACGATGATCGTCGCGACCCCGGAACTGTTGAACGTTGCGGTCGATGTGCCCGAATTATTGGCGAAGGCAAGTTGGCTGAAGTCCAGGAAGGTACCGAAGCCACTGGTCGAACTGAAATCGACGCTGGCCGGAGTGTCGGCCGTACCGATCTGGATGATGTTGATCTCACCCGGCTGTATGCTGGGTTGGAATCCATTGCCGTCGTAAACGTCCAGAGGCCCCAATACGCTGCTGCTGCCGAGGATCAGGGTGTCATCGCCGCCACCCATAGCCACTCGAACGCGATCGGTTGAGTTCCAGTTGACAAAGGTCCAGCCCGACATGTCCAGCACAGTCGGACCGCCGGAGGCAGTTGCGAGGCTTGATAAGCGGATCAGAAGATCGTTGCCGCCTGCGGCACTGCCGGTAACGGTGACCGTGCTGGTGAAGGTCAACGCGAGGGACGTTCCGTCGAAGACCTGCGACTCTCCTCCCGACGTAAAGGTGATGTCGGTGATCAAGGTGAGCACGCCGCCATAGCCGGCCAGTCCGGCTGTCGTCAGCGGTGCAGGGGCCTGGCTGGCACCAGCGTCGAGCTGCCAGCTGCCGCCGTGGACCGCGGCGCCGATTCGGGCCGTCGAGGCGGCAATGCGCGACCCGGTGATCGCGGCCAGGTGTTCGACGAAGGTCGCGCCCTGCGCGCCGTGGGCCGTGTCGCAGGCCCACAGGCGGATCTCGCCGTCTACGGCGAGAGACCGTCCCATGTCGCGCAGATCGTCGCGATGACTGTCCAGCGTGGCCGACGACAGCGCCCCGGCGGCGAAGCTCAGTTCGCCCGGCTGGCCGTGGGCCAGGATATGGATGACTTCTACGTCGCGGGAACGCGCCAACGCCCGCGCCATCTGGGCCGGCGCTGGCTCAGCGGCCTCGAGCACGATCGCGCGCACGCCGGGGCGCAGATTGTTCAGGATGTGCGGAAGATCCGGAACGGCGGTGTCGACGAACGCAATCTCAGCGTATTGCGACATGGCACTGCCCCCCAACAGATCTGCTGCACTCGGCAATCATATCACCGGCAGTTGCGTCCCGTACGGCAGGATGAATTCGCAGTTGTGGTGCGGAAGAGCCTTCAACTAAGCGATGGGATGACGGCGCCATTCGAGAAGATCGCGGGATCGGTGTTGGTCAGGCGCACGACCAAATCGCCCGTCTGGTAGCCAGCAACCGAATCGTTGATCAGCAGGAACATCTGGCCGTTCATGTTGCCGCCAGTCGCCTGCAGGATCGCGGCGTGATTCGCCGCCGAACGCCGACCCCAGATTGTCCTCGAAATTGGTCGTCCTGCACGCCTGGATGTACCTGAAATCGTGCGGCCCATGGCGTCGACCCCGCCCCTTCGCATTTGCGCCAGGCATCGCCCAACGTAAGGTGGCGGCCGAAGAGAATGTGGGAGGCGTCCATGGACGAGCCGGTATTGCTGACCGAGACGAAAGGCCCGGTGCGGGTGCTGACGCTGAACCGGCCGAAAAAGCTGAACGCCCTCAATGCCGATCTGGTCAAGGCCCTGAGCGAGAGCCTGCGCGCGGTCCAGCATGACGATTCAGTTGCAGCGGTCATCCTCGCCGGGTCAGGGCGGGCGTTCTGTGCCGGCATGGACATTTCGGTGGCGCGGCCTCTCAATGCCGACACGCGTCCTGATCTCGTGCGCCACGCCGACGAGAACACCGGCCTGTTCAAGCTGCTGACGCGCATCGACAAGCCGATCATCGCCGCCGTGCACGGTTATGCCCTGGGCGCAGGCTGCGGGCTGGCGTTCGGCAGCGACCTGGTGGTGGCGGCGGAGAGCGCGCGGTTCGGCTACCCCGAACTGAAGTCGGGTCTGACGGCATCGACCGTGACCGCCCATGCGGTCCATCTGATGGGCCGCAAGATCGCCTTCGAGCTGCTGACCCTGTGCGACAACCTGATGCCGCAGCGCGCCTACGAGCTCGGCCTGGTGAATCGTCTCGTGCCGGACGACCGGCTGATGTCGTCGGCCATCGAAATGGCCGAGATCATCGCGAAATGGCCCGTCGAGTTCGTCGGACAGACCAAGCGCACGTTTCATCGCGCCGCGTCGCTCGACATGGAGAAGGCGATGGATATGGCGCGGGACATCTCGGTCATGATGGGCCGTCTGCCCAACGCTTGAGGCAATCCCGCACGCTCTTCTATCATTGTGGCCGGCCATGCCCGTTTGGCGTCGCCGGTAGGAGGCTGCATGGCGCTACTCATCATCAACCTGGACAAGGTCATCGGCAGTGCCGAGGCCTTTCGAGCCGCGTTCAAGAAGCAGCTTCCCGATCTGCCCATTCGCTTCTGGCCCGATGTCGGCGAGGCGAAGGACATCGAATACCTCGCCTTCATGCATCCGGATTTCGGCCAGCTTCCCGCCTTCCCGAACCTGAAGGCCATGTTCAGCCGTTCGGCCGGCGTCGAGAGTTTTGTCGAACATCCGAAGCTGCCCAAGGTTCCGCTCGGCAAGGTCGAACCGCCGGGCGGCGATCCGATGATGACGGAATACGTCGTCATGCACGTCCTGAGGTTCCACCGCGACATGCCGGGATACCAGGCGGCCCAGGCGAGGAAGGAATGGCGCCGCGTGCCGATCGCGCGGCCCGATCAGCGGCGCGTCGGCTTCCTGGGCTTCGGCATGATGGCCACCGCGCCGGCGCTCGTCCTGCAGTCGCTGGGCTTCAAGGTCTCCGCCTGGGTGCGCTCGCCGCGACCGGCGGCGGAGGTCCCGCTTTTTCATGGCCGCGATCAGCTCGCGGCGTTTCTCGGCCAGACCGACATCGCCGTCTGCCTGTTGCCGCTGACGCCGGAGACCGAGGGCATCTTCTGCGCCCGTACGTTCGCCATGATGCCGAAGGGCGCCATGATGGTGAATGTCGGGCGCGGCAAGCACGTGGTGGAGAAGGACCTGATCGCGGCGCTCGATTCGGGGCAACTGTCGTACGCGGCACTTGATGCGCTGTGGCCCGAACCGCTGCCGCCGGAGAGCCCGTTGTGGCTTCATCCCAAGGTGACGATCATGCCGCACGTGGCGCGGCGGCCGACCGTCGAGCAGCTCGTGACAGAGGTCGCCGCCAACATCGAGAGCCTGAAGTCCGGCGGACGCCTCCTGCAGCAGATCGACGTGACGCTGGGATATTGATGCGGGAGATCGTCCCGTCGATCAGTTCATCAGGCCGTAGAACTTGCCGGCGTTCTCGCAGGTGATCTTGCGGGTGATGTCGGCCGGCAGGTGGCCGAACTGCTTGGCGATGTATTCGCCGGAGTCCGGCCAGATCCCGTCGGGGTGCGGATAGTCGGAACCCCACATCAGCGTCTCGACGCCCATGTCCTCGATCAGCTTGGTGCCGATGCGATCGTACTGGAAGGTGGCGCGGCACTGGCGGCGCCAGTATTCGCTGGGCAGCAGCTTCATCTTGATGTCGCGGTACTGGTCCAGGTACTCGTTGTCCATGCGGTCGATCAGGTAGGGCAGCCAGCCGATCCCGCTCTCGCCGAACACCACCCTGAATCGCGGGAAGCGTTCGAACACCGCCGCACCCATCAACGAGGTCAGGATGTTGCCGAGGGTGATCTGGAACATGCAGATGCTGCTGTAGCGCATGGCGAGGCTGGCATCGCCGGTGACCTGCGCGCGGAGCTTGGGATCGACCGACGGGAAGGTATGGAAGTGCAGCGGCAACTGCGTCTCGTCGATGGCCGCCCACAGCGGGTCCCACATCGGATGCCACATCGGCGTCATGTTCCACGAGCAGCTGAGCTCGACGCCCTTGACGCCCAGCTTGGCGACGCGATGCACCTCCTTCACCGCGGCGGGGATGTCGCCGAACGGCAGGCAGGCCAGGCCGATCATCCGCTGCGGATAGTGCCGGCAGAAATCGATGATGAAGTTGTTGTAGATGCGCAGCATTTCCGCCGAGGCGCCGGCGTCCTCGAGCTTCGCGGCGGCGGCCAGCACGCCATAGATCACTTCGGCGTCGACGCCATCCTTGTCGAGCTCCTTGGCGCGCAGGTCTGGGTCGCCCGGACGGCGGATGCCCTTGTGGCCGGCGTCGTACAGTCCGGTCTCGGCCATACGGTCGGCGCGGTGCTGCTTGCCGGGCTCGTACTTGCGGCCGGCCGAGCCGACGCCGGCGACCAGCCCGAAAGAGGCGCCGTTGCGGGCGACCCACTCCTTGCCGTTCGGCCCTTCGCTGACGAACGGCATGCGCTCGTTGAGCTCGCGCGGCGCTTCTGCGGTGAAGAGGTCCGGCGGCATCCAGGGCATGTCGAGATGGCAATCGGCCGAGATTCGCTTGTACTGCATCTGCGTCATCTCCCTCCGGTCGACCGGATGATAACAGAGCGCCTCGTGCGACGGCATCCAGTGCCTGCGACTGGATGGCGTAGTAGCCTATCGCGGTGTCCAGGAATCCGGAAGCGCAACGCGACCTGGCCAGCCTGCTTGCCGGCCTGCGTCGAGAGAGCCGCCAGCAAAGCGGGCTCGACGCCACCCTGGTCCCGCCGGACGAGGAGACGGCCTACCGCGTGGCCCGGCTGGTCGAGGAGGAGCTCGGCCTGCCGGTCGTGGGCTGGAAGATCGCGGCCATGAAGGAGGAGATGCAACGGCAGCTTCGCACCGATTCGCCGATCTACGGCCGTGTCTATCGCCGGCTCGCCTCGCCCGCGACCGTCGAGTTCGCCAGGCAATGCAGCCCGATCCCCGAGGTGGAGTATCAGGCGCTGCTGGGCGTCGACCTGCCGCCGCGCAACAGGCCCTACGGCGTGGACGAGGTGACGGAGTCGGTGGCGTCGCTGCATCCCGGGCTGGAACTCGCCGAATGCCGCTTCGTGCACGACGAGAAGTTTCCGCCGCTGCCGGCGATCCTGGCGGACGGGGCCGGGTCGGGGACCATCGTCCATGGCGCCGCGATCGAGGACTGGAAGACGCGCGACATCGCCGGCCAGGAGGTGGCGCTGGTGTGCAACGACGTCGTGCGCCGCAAGGGCACGGCTGTGGCGGCACTCGACCATCCCATGGTGCCGCTGACCTGGCTCGCGAACGAACTGTCGCGCACCGGCATAGGGCTCAAGGCCGGCCAGATGGTCAGCACCGGCACGCTCACCGGCATGCTGCGGCCCAAGGCGGGCGAGACCTACGTTGCCGACTTCGGCCCGTTCGGACAGGTGATCGCGCGCTACGCGTGATCCTGTGGTGTTGAAAAAGCTCGCTCGATCGGGCCCAATCCCGGCTCTTCTCGTGATCCAGGACGGATTGGTGCCACGGCAGTGACCAGACGCGACCCTTCGCGGCGCACGATTCTCAAGGTGGCGGGTGCGCTCGCCGGGACGGCCGGCGTTGCCGACACCGCGATCGCCCAGGCTCCCGCCATCACCGGCGGCAGCGAATCGTCGTTCCCGTCGCCCGACGCGCCGGGCTCGAACGAGGGGGGCTACAATATCCTGTTCATCCTGACCGACCAGGAACAGTACATGGGCTACACGTGGCCCTTCCCGCTGCCCGGTCGAGAACGGCTGCGCAGGATGGGAACGTTCTTCGAGAACCACCGCATCGCGTCCGACATGTGCTCGCCCTCGCGCGCCGTGATCTACACCGGTCTGCACCAGCCGCAGAACGGCATCTTCGACAATGCCGGCGTGCCCTTCATGAAGAGCCTGGATCCAAAGCTGCCGACGATCGGCAAGATCCTGCGCAAGCTCGGCTACTACCCCGCCTACAAGGGCAAATGGCACCTGAACGGCGCCATGGCGATGGAGAACCGCCCCGACAGCATCAAGGCCCTGTTCGAATCCACGATGGACAGGGACTACGGCTTCTACGACTACACCGGCACCGGCGACTACATCGAAGGCGCGCTGGGCGGCTACCAGTACGACGCCGTCGTCGCGGCCCAGGCCCTGCAATGGCTGAAGGCGAAGGGCCGGCCGATGACCGACCGCCGGCAGCCCTGGTATCTCGCGGTCAACTTCGTCAATCCGCACGACGTGATGTGGGTCAACACCGACCGTCCCGGCGAGACGGTCCAGGCCAGGGACGCCCAGTTCAAGATCGCCTTCCCGCCACAGGACTCGCTGTATCGCCAGGAGTGGAACGAGATCCCCCTGCCGGCAACCTGGCGGCAGCCGCTCGACGCACCGGATCGCGTGCCCGCCCATCGCATCTATCACGCCGCCAACGGCTACCTGACGGGCCTGATCCCGAACGAGGAATGGCGCCTTCGCAAGCGGCAGAACTACTATTTCAACGCCATCCGCGACGTCGACCAGCAGGTCGTCCAGATCCTCGACCAACTCGATCGGCTCGGCCTGACCGACAAGACGATCATCGTCTTCACGTCCGACCACGGCGAGCTGCTGGGCTCGCACGGCGGCCTGTCCGGCAAGGGTACGACGGCCTACCGCCAGCAGAATCACGTGCCCCTGCTGATCGCCCATCCCGCGACCCGGGGCGGCCAGCGGTGCGGCGAGCTCACGTCGCATGTCGATCTGGTGCCGAGCATCGTCGCCATGACCGGCAAGTCGACGGCGCCCGTCGCCGATGTCATGGCCCGCATGAAGGGCCGGGACATCGGCCCGCTGCTGCGCCAGCCGGTCGATCCGGGCTTCACGCGCGCGCGCGGCGGTGTGCTGTTCTGCTACAGCCAGTTCATGGTGCACGATCCCGGCTTCACCAAGTTCATGTACGAGACGCTGCTCGACAAGTCGGTCGCCCGCACCGACCGGCTGAAGACGCTCGAATCGTTTCCGATCGACTGGTCGCTCCGGGTGTCGATCCGCTCGATCACCGACGAGCGCTACCGGTTCACGCGCTATTTCGCGTTCCGCGGCTTCAACAACCCGCGCACGCTCGACGAACTGCGTGCCCACAACGACCTCGAGCTGTACGACCTGCAGGCCGATCCCGAGGAGGCGGTCAACCTCGCCTACGACTTCGAACGCCATCGCGACCTGATCGGCCGCATGAACGACAAGCTGAATGCGCTGATCGCGGCCGAGATCGGCGTCGACGACGGCAGCTTCCTGCCGTTCAGGGATTTCATCGACTGGGGACCGGCGACGAAGGCCAGCGTCAATCTATAGCTGGGTTGCGGGCGCGCTCCGATGATCATGAGCGGACCTGGAGGTCCGCGGTCCGGATGAGCATGAGGTCTAGTCAGCAACTGCGCCGGAATCCTTGACGGCCTTGCCCCACTTGGGCACGTCGCGCTGCAGGACCTGGGCGAGCTCGTCCTGTGAGGACGCCACCACTTCGAGGCCGATCTTGGCCAGGCGTTCCTGCGTCTCGGGCTCGCGCAAGGTGACGGCGATCTCGCGGTTGAGCTTGGCCGCGACGTCGGCGGGAATGCCGGCCGGGCCCATGATGGCGAGCCAGCTGTCGCCCTCGAAGGCGATGCCGCTCTCGACGAAGGTCGGCACGTCGGGCAGCGCCGGCGAGCGCTTCGACGACGCCACACCCAGCGCCCGCACCGTGCCGGCCTGGATGTGCGGCAGCGCCGTGTTGACGCTCACCGCGGTCAATTGCACCTCGCCCGCCAACAGTGCCTGCACGGCCGGCGCGCCACCCTTATAGGGCACGTGCACCATGTCGATCCCGCCCGCCGCAGCCCGGAACAACTCCACTGTCAGGTGCGAGCCGTTGCCCGTGCCGGCCGACGAATAGGTGAGCTTGCCCGGCTCGCTCTTGGCCAGCGCGACGAACTCCTTCGCGTTCCGTGCCGGAACCGACGGGTGGATCATGATCACGGTGGGGAACTTCGCCGCCAGGGTTATGGGCGCGAAGTCCTTGAACACGTCGTAGGTGAGCTTGGCGCCGTACAGCGTCGGTGCGATGGCGTGCGTGCCGTTGTCGGCCACGACGAGCGTGTAGCCGTCGGGCGGGCTCTTGGCGACCAGGGCGCTGGCCAGCGTCCCGCCGGCGCCGGGCCGGTTCTCCACCACGACCTGCTGGTTGAGGCGTTCGCCGAGCTTCAGCGCCAGGATGCGGCCGAACGTGTCCGAGTTGCCGCCCGGCGCATGCGGCACGATCAGCCTGATCGGCCGCGACGGGAAGGCCGTCGTCTGGGCGATTGCAGGAAGCGCGCCGCCGGCGGCGAGCGCAGCCATGCTCAGGACGATGCGTCGGGTTGCGTTCATGATTGGGCACGATGCCATAGTTCGGCTTCCGGCGCCCATCGATGTGTGAAAAGCTGACCGCTTGGCATCTTCGACGGCGGAACAGGCAATGCATGACATCGTGATCCGAGGCGGCACCATCGTTGACGGCACGGGCGCCCCGGCGGCGTCGGGCGACGTTGCGATCGACGGCGACCGCATCGTCCAGGTCGGCGGCAAGGCCGGGCCGGGCCGGCGCGAGCTCAAGGCCGAAGGTCGCATCGTCACGCCGGGCTGGGTCGACGTGCACACGCACTACGACGGCCAGGCCACCTGGGACCCGGTCCTGGCGCCGTCCTCCTGGCACGGCGCCACCACCATCGCCTTCGGCAATTGCGGCGTGGGCTTCGCGCCCGTCCGCCGCCAGCACCACAAGGCGCTGATCGATCTGATGGAAGGGGTGGAGGATATCCCCGGCATCACGCTGACCGAAGGCCTGAAGTGGGACTGGGAGAGCTTCCCGGACTATCTCGATGCGCTGGCGCGCTTGCCGCGCACCATCGACGTTGCCGCCCAGCTCGCCCATCACCCGTTGCGGGTCTATGTCATGGGCGAGCGCGCCATCGCCCGCGAGCATGCGACCGCCGAGGACATCGAGGCGATGGCCCGGCTGGCCGAGGAGGCCTTGAAGGCCGGCGCCATCGGCTTCACCACCAGCCGCACCGACCAGCACAAGACACTGGACGGCGACCTGGTCCCCGGCCGCTATGCCGAGCACGAGGAGCTGCTCGCCATCGGCAGGGCGATGGGCCGTGCCGGCCGCGGTGCGTTCGGCATGCTGTCCGACTTCGAGGACGAGGCCGCCGAGTTCGGCTGGATGCGCCAGGTGGCAAAGGACAGCGGCCGGCCGGTCTGGTTCCTGCTCACCGACCGCAGCTACGATCCCCAGCGCTGGCGCCGCCTGATGGATGGCGTGCGTGCGGCCCGCGCCGACAACCTGCCGCTCTCGGCCCAGGTCGCGGGCCGCCCGGTCGGGCTGACCCTGGGCCTCTGCACCTCGCTCAATCCCTTCGGGCTGCGCGAGGCCTTTGCCGCCCTCGCCAAGCTGCCGCCGGCCGAGATGCTGGCCAGGCTGCGCGATCCCGAGATCCGCCGGACGATCCTGGCGCAGGAGGCCTCGCCGCGGCTGCTCGAGGTGCTGCCGCCGCTGTCGCGCCAGATCGCGACGCGCTGGGATCGCATGTACCTGCTGGGCGATACGCCCGACTACGAGCCGCCGCCGGAGAAGAGCATCGCCGCCATGGCCGAACGTGCCGGCGTCGGCGCGGCCGAGTTCTGCTACGATTATCTGGTCGGCGGCGACGGCGGGCGGATGATCTACTTCCCCGTCACCAACTACGTGCATGGCGATCTCGAGGTGGTGCGCGAGCTGATCGAGGACCCGCACACGCTGCTCGGTCTGTCGGACGGCGGGGCGCATTGCGGCGTGATCTGCGACGCCTCGCTCAACACCACGATGCTGGCCCACTGGGTGCGCGACCGTACGCGCGGGCCGCGCCTTCCGTTGGAATACGTGGTCAAGCGGATGACCAGCGAGACCGCCGATTTCTTCGGCTTCCGCGACCGCGGCCGGCTCAAGCCCGGCCTCAAGGCCGACGTCAACGTCATCGACTTCGACGGTCTCCACCTCCATTCCCCGAAGATGATCTTCGACCTGCCGGCCGGCGGCCGCCGGCTGGTGCAGCATGTCGACGGCTACGACATGACGATCTGCTCGGGGGTGCCGATCTTCGAGAAGGGCGAGGAGACCGGAGCGAGACCGGGCAAGCTGGTCCGTTCGACCG
>CAZHQA010000052.1:0-23718 GCA_964533955.1 uncultured Reyranella sp.
CGATGGCGTCGCCGAGCGACTTCATGGTGAAGGCCACCTCTTCGAGACCCGGCACCAGACCTTCGTTGCTCACCTCCAGGGGGGAGAGACCCTCCCGGAGTGCTTCTTCAACAAGCGGAACGATATTTTCCGTGTCGCCGTTGATTACGGCGGCGGCAAATGGCATCGGCCGGGCCACCGCCGCCATCATGGCGCGAGAAGGTGCGACCGTGATCGCCGTCGACAATCATCAGGGCCGGCTGGATGAGGCGGTGCCTGCGTTGCGCCTGGCCGGCGGCAAGGCTGAAGGCCGGTTGGTCGACGCCCTGGACGCGGCGCAGGTCGACCAGTTGGTCGCCGAAGTGGAGCGCGACCATGGCCGGATCGACATTCTGGTCAACGCGGTCGGCGGCAGCACGGTGATCGACAAGCCGGCGGCCACTACCGATCAGCTGACCCTGGCCGACTGGCAGAAGCTCATCGCCTTCAACCTCGACGGCACCTTCCTGTTCAGCCATGCGGTGATTCCCGTGATGAAACGGCGGCGCAGTGGCAAGATCGTCAATCTCGCTTCGATTGCCGGGCGCGGACTGAGCTGGAACAGTTCGAGCGCCTATGCCGCTGCGAAGGGCGGCATCATCGCCTTTACCCGCAAGCTCGCCCACGAGCTCGGTCCCGAGGGCATCAACGTCAACGCCATCGCGCCGAGCATCACACTGACCGAACGCATCCGCCCGCACTGGGACAAGCGTTCCCAGGCCTCCCAGGCCGAGGAGATCGAGCGCACGCCGCTGCGACGCGTCGCCGATGCGGCCGACCAGGCCAACGTAATCTGCTTCCTGGCCTCGGCCGACGCCGACTTCGTCACCGGCCTCACCATCGACGTGACCGGCGGAGTGTGAATTGGCGTTACGCGATCGGCGTGAAGAGGATTTGACCATGAGCACGCGGACAACCTTGAGGGAGCAGGGCGAAGCCATGCGCCGGCGCCTGTTCGGCGACGACGATGGCGCGCCGGCGTTTCTGCGGACGCTGAATACGGAGGTGAGCTACGGAGCGATATGGAGCAGGCCCGGCCTGGCGCTCGCCGACCGCATGGTTTGTGCCCTGGCTGCGCTCGCCGCGGTACAGCGACTGGCCAAGCTTCGCAGGCATGTCGGGGCGGCACTCGAACTCGGCCTCTCCGAACGGTCGATCGTCGAAATCCTGATCCAGATTGGCATCTATGCCGGCTTCGCCGCGTCGGAAGAGGCCGTCGAGGCGGCGGGTACAGTATTTGCCACCCGCGGCCTCGCCATGCCGGAAGCGACGGCGCGTGACGATACGTTGGAGGCGTTGACCGCCCGAGGCCGCCATCTGATGGAGCAGCTACACGGTGACCGGGCCACCCAGGGATACGCCACGCCGGGCAACACGGTGACGGGCGCGCTTTACCCGCTCGCTGTCCAGTACGGATACGGCGAGATCTGGTTCCGTCCTGGTCTCGATCTGCGTCAGCGGGCCCTGGTCGCTGTGGCCGCTTTCACTGCGCTGAAGCTCGATAGTCAGGTGAAGAAGTTCGGCCAGTCGGCGCTCAACATGGGCCTGAGCCGTACCGAAGTGATCGAGGCCGTGATCCAGACCGCGCCGATCAGCGGATTTGCCCCGGCATTGAACGCGCTCGGTGGCCTGAGCGACGTGCTCGGCGACTGAGTCGGCCACCCTCGCGCCAGGTTGGAGGAGTTTACCATGACCATCTCGTTGAAGCAGACGCGTCGGCAACTGGGCGCGCTGACACTGGGGGCATCGGTCTTCGGCCTGACGCGTCCGTCAGCCGCGCTCGATGATGGTCGTTTTGGCAGGCAAGGTCGCCTACAGCTACGGTGACGTTGCCCAGATCTGCTACCTTGCCTCGGCCCGCAAGAGCATCCGCTCGATGCTGTTCGGCAACGGACATTACCTCTGCGCCTCCTAATCCCGTGAAAGGCGCTCCTGGAACACTCTGAAGCATTCGGCTCCGGTTCTGTCATCGGCAGATCAGGAGCAGGTAGACGAGCCGCAGGACGAAGACCACGCGCAGCGCCGCGGGGCTTTGCATATCGCCCCCGGGAAACCGCATATTCTACGGCACGTTCCGTGCGTGGCGCTCGGTCAGCCGAGCGTGACAAATTGATGGAGTTCCGAGGCATGGCGCCAAAGCCTTTTCATCTCGCGTGGTTCCTCTCTCAGGGCTACGGCCCGAAGAGCTGGCGCTCGGATTTTCCCGGCGCAGATGTCGCCCGCTGGATGATGCCCGATCTGTTCATCGACCTGGCCCAGGGCATGGAGCGCGCCTGCTTCGACTACATGATCATCGAGGACAGCTCGAACGTGCCGTACACCTACAAGGGTTCGCACGACACCTACCTGAAATACGCGGCCAGCACGCCCAAGCTCGACCCGGCGGTGCTGGTGCCGTACCTCGCCCAGGCCACCCATCATCTCGGACTCGTGCCGACGCTTTCGGTGAGCGAATACCCTCCGTACCTGCTGGCGCGGCTGGTCAACACGCTTGACCACACGACCGAGGGCAGGGTCGGCTGGAACTGCGTCACCGGCAGCAATGACGGCGCCGCGCAGAACTACGGGCATGAGAAGCATCGACCGCACGACGAGCGCTACGATGTGGCCGACGAATTTGCCGATGTGGTGACGAAGCTCTGGGACTCGTGGGAGCCGGATGCCGTCGTGCTCGATCGCGACAAGCAGGTCTTCGCCGACGGCAGCAAGGTCCACGCGATCCATCACGAGGGCAAGTATTTCAAGTGCCGAGGCCCGCTCAATGCACCGCGCTCGCCGCAAGGTCGGGTTCCGATCTGCCAGGCCGGCGGCTCGCCGCGCGGGCTGGAGTTCGCCTCGCGTTGGGCCGACACGATCATTACCGAAGGTGGTGGCACGCCGCGGTCGATGAAGGCGTACCGCGACGGCATTCGCAGGCGTGCGAAGGAACTCGGC
The DNA here is from genome assembly GCA_964533955.1 of uncultured Reyranella sp. Lineage (GTDB taxonomy): Bacteria > Pseudomonadota > Alphaproteobacteria > Reyranellales > Reyranellaceae > Reyranella. The sequence continues at coordinate 2,953 of CAZHQA010000052.1, forward strand.
CGCAATCCGGACGATATAAAGCTGCTGTTTCTCGCCCACCCGATCGTCGACGCGACGATGGAGGCCGCGCGCGAGCGGCAGCGGCGGGAGGCTGCGGCCGCCGAGGCCCATATCGACATGCAGCTCTCCAGCATGTCGCGTCTTACCGGCATCGATTTCGCGCAATTCGAGCTCGACGCCCCGTTGCCGACCGACCTGAAGACGAACGGGCACCAGTCGGCGCTGGCGAAATGGATCGGCAAGACGCCGCGTTCGTTGGTGCGCAGTTATGCCCGCAAGGACGGCATCGATTTCACCGGTACGCCCGATCATGTCGCCGGCATGATGCAGGAGATCATGGAGGAGGTGGGCGGCGACGGCTTCCTGATTTTCAACAGCTACTTCGACCGACGCTACGTCATGGAAGTGTGCGAGGGACTGGTGCCGGAATTGCAGCGCCGGGGGCTGACCCGCAAAGCCTATGCGCACAAGCATCTGCGGGACAATCTGCTCGAGTTCTGAAGGCCTGGACTAGCCGCCCATCAGATGGTCGAACAGGAAGACGCGGTCGTTTGGGGCCAACCGGGTACAAAAAGCCACGACCCTGCCGTTCACGGCCGCGGCAAAGACCTCGTGGTCGGCGCCGAGGCGGCCCACGAGATCGTCGACGGTGGCGCTGTCAGGCAACTCCATCTCGACCGACGCGACACCCTGCGGCCCAAAGCGCCGAAGGTTTCCCCACAGCTTGAGTTGAACCAGCATCAGCCGGTCGTCCCGTCCAGGCGCTCGAGGGCGATCTTCTCGGCGGTGATCGGCAGAGACGTCACGCGCACGCCCGTCGCCGCTGCGATCGCGTTGGCGATCGCCGCCGGCGGCTGAATGCAGGGCGGCTCGCCGACGCCCTTGGCGCCGTACGGCCCATTGACGCTCGGCTTCTCGATCAGGATGCATTCGACGCGCGGGACGTCCATCATCGTCGGCATCTTGTAGTCGGTCAGATTGGCGTTCAGCACGCGCCCGCCGTCGTAGACGATTTCCTCGCTCAGCGTCTGGCCGATGCCCTGTGCGACGCCGCCCTCGATCTGGCCCTCGATATAGGTCGGATTGATGGCGAAGCCGACATCCTGCGCGACCACGTAGCGATGGATCGAGACCTCGCCCGTCACGGGATCGACCGACAGGTCGACGGCATGGGTGTGGAAGCTGTGGCTGGTCCAGGCCGGCAGCGGATGGTTCTTCACGCGCGCCGGATCGAAGGTGGGCATCGGCTGGATCGCGGTGCCGTGCGATATCAGTCCACCGCCGGTGCGCTGCGACAAGCCAGCCACTTCGGCCAGAGACATGCGCCTGTCGCCGCTCACTACGCCCTTGCCCTCGAGCCGAATCGAGTCGGGCGCGACGTTCCACAGCGGCGCCACCAGTGCGCCGATCTGCCGCCTCAGGTCCTTGGCGGCCGCGATACAGGCATTGCCGACCGAGAAGGCCGTGCGGCTGCCCTGCGCGCCGTAATCGTAGGGCGAGAGGTGCGTGTCGACGTCGGTGGCATTGATGTCAGTAAGATCGACGCCCAGCTCCTCGGCCAGGATCTGGGCAGCACCGGTCATGGCGCCGCTGCCGAGTTCGACGGCACCGCTCACCACGGTCACGGTGCCGTCGGGATTGATCTTCACGTAGACACCCGAGGAGCCACCGGTGGTCAGCCACCACGAGCAGGCAATGCCCTTGCCGCGGCCAGGGCCGGGCTTGCGGTCCTTCCAGCCGATCGCCTCGGCCGCCCTGAGCAGGGATTCTTCGATCGAGACGCTGGTCAGCGTGTCACCGGCCGGTCCCTTGTCGCCTTCGCGATAGACGTTGCGCAGTCGCATTTCGAGCGGATCGATGCCGAGATCGTCGGCTATCAGGTCGATCTGCGATTCGACGGCGAAGTTGCCCATCGGGCCCGCCGGGGCGCGGAACGAGCCGGTCGAGCCCTTGTTGGTGTAGATCGCCACGCTTTCGAAGGCAAAATGCGGGGTCCGGTACGGTCCCGCCACCATTTGCAGGGCGATCGCCGCGGTCGCCGGGCCCGAGTTCGCGTAGGCACCGCAATCGAGCAGCACCTTGCCCTCGCGCGCGATCAGCAGGCCGTCCTCGCTGACGCCGGTTTTGAGCGTGATAACGGTGGGTTGGCGGGGATAGGCATCGGTCAGCTCTTCCTCGCTGGTGGTCATCAGCTTGACCGGCCGCTTCGACTTGCGCGCCAGCCAGGCCGCGATGTGCTCGACACCGACCCTGAGCTTGCCGCCGAAGCCGCCGCCGATGCCGGGCACGATCACGCGTACCTTGTTGGCAGGCAGGTCGAGCACCTCGGCCAACAGATTCTTCATGTCGAACGGAAGCTGGGTATTGCACCAGACGCTGACATCGCCGTTGCCGTCCCAACTCGCGATCGCCGTGCGCGGCTCGGTGTAGCCCGGATGGACGTGCTGCGTCGTGAAGCGATGCTCATAGATGCGATGGCACTGGGCGAAGCCCGCCGCGACGTCGCCGCCACCCATCGAGGAGCGACCCGAGATGTTCCCCTCCCGGTTGAACACCGGCAGGGCCTGGTAGTCGCTCCAGCCAGCATGAACCAGCGGCGCGCCGGGCTTCAGCGCGTCCTCCATGTCGAACACCGCCGGCAATGGCTCGTATTCGATCTCGATCGCTCGCACCGCCGCTTCGGCGACCTCCAGGCTGATCGCGGCGACCGCCGCGATCGCCTCGCCGCGGAAGCGCACGACATCCTCGGCAAAGACCGGACGGTCCTTGATTGCCGTGCCGAAGCGGATCTGCGGAATGTCCCTGGCCGTCAGGATCGTACGCACGCCGGGCAGCGCCAGCGCCTTGGCGACATCGAGCCGCTTGATCCGGGCATGGGCCTCGCTGCTGCGCAGGATCTTGCCGAACAACATGCCGGGCAGGGCGAAATCGGAGGCATAGACATGCTTTCCGGTCACCTTGCCGATTCCGTCGATGCGCTTCAGGCGCTTGCCGGCGACGCGATAGTGCCGGGCGCTCATGAGTCCCTCCGCATCTCTTCCGGCCAGGAATTGAGCTGGCGTGCCGCGGCGATCACGGCGTCGACGATCTTCTGATAGCCCGTGCAACGGCAGAGCGTGCCTGACAGCGCCTCGCGCACTTCCGCTTCGCTCGGCACATGGCCGCGGCGTTCGTCGAGGAATGACTTGGCGGCGAGGATCATGCCTGGAATGCAGTAGCCGCACTGCACGGCGCCATGCTCGATGAATGCCTGCTGAATGGGATGCAGATGTTCGGGGTCACCCAGTCCTTCTATGGTGACGATCGCGCGGCCGCGGCATTGCTCGGCCAGAAGGATGCACGAATTCACGGCCTTGCCGTCAAGCAGTACGGTGCAGACGCCACATTCGGCTTCGAGGCAGTTCTCCTTGGTGCCGGTCATGCCGAGTTCGCGGCGAAGCACATGCAGCAGCGACCAGTGCGGCTCGACCATCAGCTGGTGAAGCTCGCCGTTGATCGTGAGATCGAGCGCGTTGCGGGTCATCGCCCAGCCTCGTCGATGCGCAGGGCACAGGTTGCTAGCGCTCTTTCGACGAGCGTTGCGACGAGAAGCCGGCGATAGCGCGCGGAGGCCCGGACGTCGTCGATCGGCGTCGCCATTTCGGCGGCAACGCGACCGGCCTTGGCGAAGGCGGCGCGTCCGCCTTTCTCGACCAGCGCCTCGGCCTCCGGCACCCGTATCGTGCGCGATGCGGCTGCACCGATGGCGATACGCGTCCTGCCGCCACGAGTCAGATGGGCGGCCACGCAAATCAGCGAAATCTCCATCGCCTTGCGCCGCCCCGCCTTGAGGAAGGCCGTGGCGCCGTCGATGGCAGGCTTGTCGAAGCGGACGGCGACCAGAACTTCGTCAGGACGCCGGTCGGTACGTCCGCGCTCGACCAGGAACCGGTCGAGGGCCAGGGACCGCGTGCCGGCCGCGCCGCGCAAATCGACGGTGGCATCGAGCGCCAGCAACACCGGCACCAGATCCGCCGCCGGCGAGGCGTTGACGATGTTGCCGCCGACGGTGGCGATGTTCCGCACCTGGCGGCCGCCCACGACCGCCGATGCCTCGGTCAGCGCCTTGAGCTGGTTCTGGAAGGCCGGGCAGGTCACCACGGCGTCATGGGTAACCATGGCGCCGATGGCGAACTCGCTCTCCGTCTCGGCGATCGTGTCGAGGCCAAGTCCGGAGAGGCTGATGAGGTGACGCGGCGCCACACGCCGCCGGTTGATCTGGATGATCAGATCGGTGCCACCGGCCAGGAAGCGCGCGGCCTCGCCATGCTCGCGGGCAACGGCGATCGCTGCTTCGAGGCTCGGAGGTCGGAGGAACGCGAAGCTCATGGTCTATCCCTTCACCCGCGGCCAGACCTCCTTGCCGAGTGCGACCAGCGTCTGCTCCGCGGTTGCGGCATCGCAGGGCAGGGGCATGACGATGAAGCCGTCGGCCCCCGCTGCTTGCAGCTCCTTCATGTGCTGCACCACCTCGTCCGGCGAGCCGGCAAGCGTGAAGGCATCGACGTGGCGGTCGGTGATCGCCGGCAACAGCGGGGTATAGGGCGTGGCACCATCGGCATAGCGTACCTTGGCAAAGGGCTCGATCTGCTCGGGCGTCAGGGTCAGGCCCTGCTGCTCGGCGGTCATGAACTTCAGCCGTCCCGCCGCCAGCATGCGCGCCACGCCGAGCCGAACACCATCGCGCGCTTTCTTGCCGTCGGGCGCAACGCAGGCATTGAGCCGCAGCACCACCTTCACGGCGGACGGATCGCGGCCTTTTCGCCTGGCGCCTTCGGCAAGGATGGCGCGAAAGGCCCTCACCTCCTCGACATTGCCGCAGCCTTCCATGATCGCGCCATCGGCGATGCCGCCGGTCACACGCTGGCCGAGCGGGCCGTTGCTCGCGACATAGATCGGAACGTCTGCCCGCACCGGCTTGAAGGAGAGCTTGCCGTTGTTGAACGACACGACATCGCCGTGGAAGTCGACCGACTCTCCCTTCAGCAGCGCACGCACCACCTCGATCATCTCGCGGATCGCCGCCGCCGGCTTCTTGCGCACCACGCCGAGCTCGACGAAGCCCGAGATGCCCGCGCCGACGCCGAGGATGGCGCGCTGGTTGGAGATCTCGTCCAGCGTGGCGATCGCCATGGCCGTCAGCGCCGGGTGGCGGGCGAACGGATCGGTGACGCAGGTGCCGAGCTTCACACGCGACGTGTTCTGGGCGAGGACCGTCAAGGTCGAGTAGACCTCGCGATAGAAGCGCTCGTCGGCGACCCACAGCGTGTCGTAGCCGCTGGCTTCAGCGAGCTTCGCCCGCTCGACCATCTGCGCCACAGGCACGTTCCCCAGCATCAGCAGTTCGAGAGACATCTTCGGCAACCCCTCTAGGCAGCTTCGTTCCATGACGGCGCCGCGAAGGCGGCAAACCGTGGCGCGGTCCAGAATTCGTCGTCGAACTTCAGCCCGAGCTCGCAGCCCGCCCGCGTCAGCAAGGTGACGATGCGCGACTTCTCGTTGGCCGAGATCATGGCTGCCGAATAGGAGACGCAGATCGCGACCCGCTCGCCGCTTTCGCGATCCTCGACGCAGACGGCGATCGATTCGACGCCGGGCAGGCTCTCGTCGGTGGCCTGCGACCATCCCTTGTCGCGGACTACGGCGAGTGCCGCGAGCAGGTCGTCGAGCGTGTGGGGGGCATTGGGTGACGGCGGTTGCAATGGTCCCGGATAGCGCCCGCGCACCGCCGAATCGTCGAGCCGTGCCAACATCGCGCGACCGGTCGAGGAGCAGAAGGCGGGCAACCGGTCGCCGGGCGAGGTCACGACGCGCAACGGCTTGCTGCCCGGTCGCATCCTGAGGCCAAGCACATCGGTACCGTCGAGCATGGCGATGTAGCCGGTATGGCCGGTCGCCTTGACGATCCGCGCCAGTGCCTCATCGGCGACCACGCTCAAGGTCGAGTTGACGCGATGGCGGCGCGACGTCTCGAAGATCAGGTTGCCCACGGCGTAGCCTGCGGCAGCGTCCGCGTTCACGAGCAGGCCGGTCTCCGCCATGGCTTTCAAGAGGCGCGACGACGAGCTCTTGGGCAGCGCCAGCAGCTGCGCGACTTCGGTGACCGACAACACGCTGCGATCCGGCGTGAACAGCCGAAGCACCCGCGCGACGTTGCCCACTGAATTCATGACGAATCTCCCGCGTTCCATTTTCGCCGGTCCTACGAGCTATAATTGGAACGATCGCGGCCGTAAATGGCCCAAATCCTGCAGATCGGCCGTCAGGATGTTCCAGAAAAAGGTCATCAATTGACACCGCCGGAACGCTTGGGCTGAATGGGCACTGGGGAAGAGGAAGGGGTCACGACTATGGACAGCAAGACGGATCGGCGGACATTCCTGAAATTCTCGTCCGCGGCGGCGGCGGCGGCGGTAGGCGCCTTGGGCGTGCGGCCGACCAGCGCCCAGTCCGGTTCCACGCTGACCGTCGCCTGGGACAGCGACATCGACAGCCTCGATCCGCACGTCTTCAAGTCGGTCGGCGGGTACGCCGTCCAGTGCAATCTCTATGACCCGGTCGTGTCGTGGAAGGTGCGGCCGATGGAGGGGATGAAGGGCGTGTCGCGTTCCTTCCCGAACGAATTCGAGGGCAGCCTCGCCGAGTCCTGGGCGTTCGAGCGTGACGGCGCGACCGTCGTGCTCAAGCTTCGACCGGGCATGACGTTCCCGAGTGGCCGGCCGGTCGACGCTGCGGCGCTGAAATACTCGCTCGACCGGGCGCTGCAATCGCCCGGTTACATGCGGTTCATCATGCCGCGAATGATCCAGGTCTCCAAGCCGGAGGAGATCGTGGTGCGTGATCCGATGACGATCGCGCTCGACATGAAAGGGCCGACGCCGCAGCCCATGGTGCTGAATTTCCTGGCCCTGATGACCATCACGGCACTGGACCCGGAACTGGTCAAACCCAATGCCACCGAGAAGGACCCATGGGCCGCCGACTGGGCGAAACGCAATCCGGCCGGCTCGGGCCCCTACGTCATGACCGCCAATACGCCGGGCGTCGAGGTCGTGCTCGAGGCGCGGAAGGACCACTGGCGCGGCAAGCCTGCCTTCCAGAAGATCGTCTTCAAGTTCGTGCCGAACGAGGCCGACCGCGTGCTGCTGCTCAAGCGCAAGGCGATCGACCTCGTGATCGGCCGGCCGGGCCTGTCGCCGCGCAACATCAAGCCGTTCGAGAGCGAGAAGGATTTCCGCATCGTCACGGTGCCCGACACGACGTGCCACTGGCTGGCGATGAACCAGACCAAGAAGCCGCTCGACAACGTCAAGGTGCGCCAGGCGATCAACTATGCCATCCCGGTGGCCGCGATCGTGCCCAACGTGCTGATGGGCTACGGTTCGGCGATGAAGTCGCCGGTGCCGGCACTCACGCCCGGACATGACGGCGCGCTCTCGCCGTACAAGTACGACCTCGACAAGGCAAAGGCGCTGATGAAGGAGGCGGGCGTCGAGACGCCGGTCGCGCTCGACCTTGCCGTCCGCATCGGCTGGCAGCCGCATGAGGAGGCCTCGGTCTGGATTCAGCGCGAGCTGGAGAAGATCGGCTTCAAGATCAACATCACCCGCCAGACCGACGCGACTTTCCGCCAGCTCGCCACCAAGGGCGACATGCAGCTGTCGATCGAGACCTGGCAGTCGTGGGTGAACGATCCGTTCTTCCACATGGTGCCGCTCTTCCATTCGACCTCGAAGGGCACCAACACGGCGTTCTACAACAACCCCGCGCTCGACAAGATTCTCGACGAGAACTACCACCAAACCGACCCCGAGAAGCGCCTGGCGGCGGCGAAGGCGGCGCAGAAGATCGTCATCGATGACGCGGTGTGGGGCATGCTCTGGTACGACAACTGGACTCGGGTGATGCGCAACGACCTCGTCGGCGTCGAGAAGCGCTGGGACACATTCGAACGCTTCACGTCGCTCAAGACCGCCTGAGGCGGCGACCAGCGCGGTGGCGTTCCTCGGATATTTCCTGCGCCGGCTCTCGCTCGTCATTCCCACCCTGGTGGGCGTGACCATCATCACCTTTACCCTGACTTACGTCCTGCCGGGCAATCCGGCCGTGGTGAAGGCGGGCCCGCTGGTGTCGCCCGAGATGGTGAGGGAACTCGAGAAGGAGATGGGTCTCGACCAGCCCTACTGGGTGCAGTACGGCCGCTACATCGGGGGCGTGCTGCACGGCGATCTCGGGCAGAGCGCGTCGACCGGCCGGCCGGTGCTGGAGGACTTCAGGCAGCGCTTGCCCGCCACGCTCGAACTCACGCTCGCCAGCCTGCTCATCGCCCTGGCGTTCGGCATCCCGCTCGGCGTGCAGTCGGCCGTTCATCGCGACACCGCGATCGACCATATCGGCCGCGTCGTCGGCGTGGCGGGCGTCGCCATGCCGACGTTCTGGACCGGCCTGCTGGCACTCTACGTTTTCTTCTACCTGCTCGGCGTGGCGCCGCCCCCGCTCGGCCGGCTCGGAGCCGGCATCCAGCCGCCCCAGGCCGTCACGGGCCTCTATGTCGTCGACAGCCTTCTGACCGGCAACTGGAAGGCGCTCGGTTCGGCGGTGCACCAGCTCATGCTGCCCGCGCTCACCCTGGGCCTCAGTGTCATGGCACCGATTGCGCGCATGGTGCGCTCGACCATGCTCGAAATTCTCGAGTCGGATTATGTCAAGGCAGCCTGGGCCGCCGGCATTCCCCGCCGGCGCGTGATCTATGGCGATGCGCTGGCCAACGCCATGATCCCGGTGGTCACCATACTGGGCATCGTGTTCGGCTTCCTGATGGCGGGCAATGCGGTGGTCGAGAGCGTGTTCGCCTGGCCCGGCATCGGCAACTACGCCATCACGTCGTTGATGACCAAGGACTCCGGTCCGATCCAGTCTTTCGTGCTGTTCGTGGCCCTGCTGTACGTGATCGTGAATTTCGTGATCGACATCCTTTACGGACTGATCGATCCGCGCATCCGGCTGGAGTGATGGTCGATCTCTCGCCCCCGCGGATTGCGGCCGTACCCTCGACCATGCGGCTTGCCTGGCTGCGCCTGCGACGGAACTGGTTGTCGGCCCTGGCGCTGGCCCTGATCGTGCTGATGGCGCTCGCCGCCGTTCTGGCCGGCTGGGTCGCGCCCTACGAGCCCGATGCCACGGATGCCGAAGCCGCGCTGCAGGCTCCGGGGCTGCATCATTGGCTGGGTACCGACATTTATGGCCGCGACCTGCTCTCGCGCATCGTCCATGCCGGCCGGGTCGACCTCGCCGTCGCGTTCGGCGCCACGGCGCTGGCGCTGGTGATCGGGTGCTCGATCGGCGTCGTGGCAGGCCTCTATCGCGGCATCGTCGACCTCGTGATCATGCGTTGCGTCGATTCGGTGATGGCCTTTCCCGCCTTCATCCTGGCGATGGCGATTACCGCCGCGCTGGGAAACAGCGTCGGCAATGTGCTGCTCGCCATCTCGATCACCCAGATCCCGAACTACCTGCGGCTGATCCGTGGCGAGATCTTCCGTATCCGCGAGATGGAGTATGCCGACGCCGCGCGCGTGGTCGGCAACCCCGCCTGGCGCATCATGTTCATCCACCTGCTGCCCAATGCCTTGCCGCCGATCATCGTGCAGGCGACCCTGGCCATGGGCTATGCGCTGCTGACCATGGCGGCGCTGTCCTTCATCGGCCTCGGGATCCAGCCACCCCAGAGCGAATGGGGTTCGATGACCGCCGAGGGCGCCCAGTACATCGTCACCGGCGAATGGTGGCTGTTCCTGTTTCCCGGTCTCGCCATCGTGCTGATGGTGCTTTCCTTCAACCTGATCGGCGACAGCCTGCGGGATTTCCTCGATCCACGCATGCGGGGCGTGCGATGACGGCGGCGGTCATCGAGGTCCGTGACGTCTCGGTCCGCTTCGCCACCGATTTTGGCGAGGTCGAGGCGGTCGATGGCGCGAGCTTCGAGGTGCGCGAAGGCGAGATCCTGGGGCTCGTGGGCGAATCGGGCTCCGGCAAATCGGTGACGGCGACCGCCATCCTGCGCCTGATCCGCCGTCCCGGCCGCCTGACCGGCGGCAGCATCGTCCTCGGCGGGCGGGACCTGACGCGGCTGGGCGAAGACGATCTTCAGAAGATCCGCGGCACCGAGATCACCATGATCTCCCAGACGCCGCGCACCGCCCTCAACCCCCTGATCACAGTCGGCCGCCAGATTGCACGGCTCTTCATCCTGCATGGGGGACTGCCGCGCGCCGAAGCCAAGAAGCGCGCCGTCGAGATGCTGGCGCTGGTCGGTATTCCCGAGCCCGAGCGGCGTGCCCGCCAGTACGCCCACCAGTTCTCCGGCGGCATGTGCCAGCGGGTGATGATCGCCATGGCGCTCGCCACCTCGCCGCGCCTGCTGATTGCCGACGAGCCGACCACCGGTCTCGACGTCTCGACGGCAGCGCGCATCCTCGACCTGCTCCGCGATCTTGGCCGCAAGACGGGTGCCTCCATCCTGCTGATCACCCACGATCTCGGCGTGGTCGCCACGACCTGCCACCGGGTGGTCGTCATGCATGCAGGGCAGGTCGTCGAGGTCGCTCCGGTCCGCTCGCTGTTCGCCCAACCGTCGCATCCCTATACCCGGGCGCTCGTGCATTCGATCCCGCGCATCGACCGGGAGGTTGCGATGGAGCCGATTCCCGGCGCGGTGCCGTCGCTTCTGAACGTGGCGCCGGGCTGCCGCTACGCCGGCCGCTGTCCCTGGGTCGAGGAGCGCTGCCGGCAGACCAGGCCGGACATGACAGAAGTCGCGCCCGGGCATCTGGTTGCCTGCTTCGCCGTGGAGAGTGGACGTGCCGCCGCTCTGTGAGTTCGACGCGCTCAAGGTTCACTTCCCGCTGCGGGGGACGGCGGCGTGGCTGCGTCGACTGGCGGACGGCCAGGCGCCGGTGGTGCGCGCGGTCGATGGCGTGTCGATCGGCGTGCAGGCCGGCGAGACCCTGGGCCTGGTCGGCGAATCGGGGTGTGGCAAGTCCACGGTGGCCCGTGCCCTGGTGCGGCTGGTGCATCCCACCTCCGGCCGCGTGCGCTTCGAGGGGACCGATCTCACGGCTCTCAGCGACGAGGCTTTCAACGCCGTGCGTCCCCACCTGCAGATGGTGTTCCAGGATCCGGCCGCTTCGCTCAATCCGCGCCTGTCCGCGCGGCGCATGGTCGAGGAGCCGCTGCGCCTGCATACCGGACTGGGGGTGGCCGAGCGGCGGGAGCGCGCCGAGGCGGCACTGGAGGAGGTGGGTCTCGGCCTCGAACTCGCCGACCGCTATCCGCACGAACTGTCGGGCGGCCAGTGCCAGCGGGTCAACATCGCCCGTGCGCTGGTCACCAACCCGCGGCTGATCGTGCTCGACGAGCCGACCTCGGCGCTCGACGTCTCGCTGCGCGCGCGGGTGATCCTGCTGCTGCAGGAACTGCGGCAGCGGCATGGGCTTTCGTACCTCTTCATCTCGCACGATCTGGCGACCGTGCGCTATCTCGCGTCGCGGGTGGCGGTGATGTATCTCGGCGTCATCGTCGAGGAGGCTCCTGCCGGCGAGCTGTTCGACCGGCCAAGCCATCCCTATACCCGCGCGCTGCTCGCCGCGGTGCCGGTGCCCGATCCCGAGGCCAGGCGCGATCCCTTCGTGCTGGCCGGCGAGATCCCGAGCCCGATCGACATTCCAGCCGGCTGCCGGCTGCGCGCCCGGTGCCCGCTGGCCAAGCCGGTTTGCGCCGAGCCGGTGCCTTATCGCGAGGTGGCACCCGGTCACTTCGCGGCATGCCACTTGGTCTGAACTTTGACAGGAGGAAACGCTATGGCCGTCGTCCGCTACGTGCTGGTGAAACTGAAACCCGGCGTCGACATCGATGCGTTCGAGAAATTCGAGCGCGAGGTCGACTATGTCAGGGCCGCGCAGAACCCGTCGATCGTCAGCTATCGCACCCATCGCATCAACGAGCTCGACATGGGCATCGACGGCGGACCGTGGGACTTCATGGAACGCATCGAGGTGACCAGCCGCGAGGCCTACGAAAAGCAGGCCGCCACCGGCAGCAAGGAATTCCTCGATCTCCTCTACACCAAGTATCTCGACCGCTCGAAGACCGTTGCCCTGTGGTCCGAGCTGCTCGAGCCGTGAACCGACGAACCGGAGCAAAACAATGCCGATCGTGAGATATGTGCTGGCGGCCCTGAAGCCCGGCGTCGACCGCGACGCCTACGAGCGCTACGAGCGCGAGGTCGACTACGTCGTGGCAGCCAAGCTGCCGTCGATCATCTCCTACCGTACCCACCGCCTGACCGACGTCACCGGCCCGCTGGCCGGCGGTCCGTGGCATTACCTGGAGCGGATCGAGATCACCGGCCGCGACGCCTATGCGGCCGACATCGCGACCCTGGGCAAGGATCTGATCAGCGAGCTCTACGAGAAGTATCTCGACCGGTCCAAGACCAAGTCGATCTGGACCACGCTCGTCGATCCGTGACCGACGATCGCGCGCTCGCGGGCAAGGTCGCGCTCGTTACCGGCTCGTCGTCGGGCACCGGAGCGGCAATTGCGCTGGAGCTCGCACGGCTGGGTGCGTCCGTGGCCGTGCATTGCCGCAGCCGGATGGAGGAGGCCGAATCCGTCGTCGCCCGCATCGTCGGGGCGGGCGGCAAGGCGGCGCCGTTCCGCGCCGATCTCGCCCGGGACGAGGAAACGCAGGCACTCGCGGGCAGCGTCGAAAGCGCGCTGGGCCCCATCCAGATCCTCGTGAACAATGCCGGTCCCTATGCCGACGCACCCTTCCGTAGCCTGACGCCGGAGATATGGGATGCGGTCATGGCCGCGAACCTCAAGGCGCCCTATCTTCTCGCGCAAGCGGTCGCGCCTGCCATGGAACGGCTGGGCTGGGGGCGCATCGTCAACATCGGAGCCACGTCGGGCTTCGTGCGCACCCATTCGGTCTATGGTCTGGCGAAGGCGGCATTGCTGACATTGACCGAAAGCCTGGCGCTGGAGCTGGCGCCCGGCATCACCGTCAATGCGGTGGTACCCAGCCAGATCGCCAGCGCTCGGACCGACACCATGCCGGTCTACAAGGAAGCGGCCATCGCCGGTACGCCTCTTGGCCGCCTGGTGACGGAGGAGGAGATTGCACGCATGGTTCTTCTCGTCTGCTCGCCGGATTTCGACTTCATGACCGGCCGCGCGATCGTGCTGGACGGAGGCCGTACGTTGCCCCGCTTCCCCCGCATCGGCATCTCCGGCTGATCGAACCGGAAGCGTGCCCGCCAGCCCGGTCTGCTATCATATATAGCCCTGAGCGAAGGCAAGGCGATGTTGTAGGCTCTTGCCTGGGAACGAGCATGACGGCGCGAGACGACGTGGAGGGAGACCGTGATGGGAGCAGGTAACGGCCTGGATATCGCCAAGGCGGTGGAGCCCGATCGCGTCCACCGCAGCGTCTATTCCGATGCCGCGATATTCGAGCTCGAGATGGAGCGCATATTCAACAAGGTATGGACCTATGTCGGGCACGAGAGCCAGGTGCCGGCGATCGGCGACTACTGGACGGTGCAGATCGGGCGCCAGCCGATGATCATGGTTCGCCATTCCGACCGCTCGGTGCGCGTGCTCTACAATCGCTGCCCGCATCGCGGCGCCATGCTCTACGGCGACCGCTGCGGCAATGTCGGCAAGGGAATGATCTGCTCCTACCATTCCTGGCAGTTCGACACCGACGGCAGCTGCAAGGCGATTCCGCTCGACAAGGGCTATCAGGGCACGCGCCTGACGCCGGGTGACGACAATTGCAACGTCAAGACGGCCGCGCGTGTCGAGGCCTACCGCGGCTTCGTGTTTGCCAGCCTGGCCGCCGACGGGCCCTCGCTCCTCGACTGGCTCGGCCCGGCCAAGATCGCCTTCGACGACATGTGCGACCGCGCGCCGGAAGGCGAGGTCGAGGTGGTGCCGACCTGCTTCCGCGTGATCCAGCAGTCGAACTGGAAGATCTTCCTGGAGAACCAGCTCGACGCGCTGCACCCCTCGGTGACGCACGAATCGACCGGCCGGGCGGCCGGCGAGGTCGAGCAGGCGATCAGCAAGAAGGGCGGCAGCGCGCCGCTCAGCTATCACTTCCTCTCGGCCTTCGCGACACCGATCACCAAGTGGGATTCCTTCCAGACCATCGGCTATCGCCACGGCCATTGCATCCTGACCGGCTACATGGGCCTCCGGCCGCGCGACCCCGATACGCTGGCCTACGAGAAGGTGATGCAAAAGGCCTATGGCAAGAAGCGCATGGAGGAGATCCTCGGCGTCAACATCCACCACGTGCTGCTCTATCCCGGCCTCTCAGTGCAATCGCCGCTGCAGCAGCTGCGGGCCGTCAGGCCGCTCGGCGTCGACAAGACGCTGACCGAGATCTGGCATTTCCGCCTCAAGGGCGCGCCCGAGGCGATCTACCGCCGGGCGCTCGGCTACTACAATCTCGTCAACTCGCCGTCGACGATGGTCAATGCCGACGACCTGTGGAACTTCTGGAAGTGCCACAAGGGCCTCGAATCGGAGGGCGGCGAGTGGGTGAGCTTCCACCGCAACGCCGGGCAGGACCACGAGACCAATGAGGTCACGACCTCGGTCATCGGCACCTCCGAGCAGCCCATGCGCAATCAGTTCAAGGCGTGGACCCAGTACATGAACGGGGCGCACTGATGGCGAGGAAGAAGGTGGCCGCCAGGCGGCCAAAGCCGAAGAAGCCGAACGGCCACGATACCTTGCGCGACGTCGAGCAGCTCCTCTACCGCCAGGCCGAATGCCTCGACGGCAAGCGCTGGCAGGACTTCATCGACCTGTTCACCGACGACGGCACCTACTGGATGCCGGCAAACCCCGAGCAGACCACCGGCGAGGGCGTACCGTCGATTTTCTGGGAAGACCGCAACCTGATGACGGTACGGCTTAAACGGCTCACCCACCCGCGCGCCTGGTCGCAGAAGACGGCGTGGGGCACCAACCACGTCGTCGGCAACGTGATCATCGAGAAGGAGGACGCCAGAAGCGGCGATCTCGTCGTCCGCTCGCGCTTCCATATGATGGAGTTCCGCAACGACACGACCCGCCATTTCGCCGGCTCGTACGTTCACCACCTGAAGAAGACCAAGGCGGGCCATCGCATCAAGCTTCAGCGCGTCGACTTGGTGAACGCGGAGGGGCCGTACGAATACGTGCTGCAGGCGTGGCTGTGACGGGCCCGGCGGTCGGGCAAGGGAGGGCGGTCATGAGAAGACTGATATCGGCGCTGCTGCTGTCGGCGGTGGCGGCCTTGCCGGCCGAGGCGGCCGACAAGGTCAGGGTCGGGTTTCTCAGCACATTGTCGGGTCCCGGCGGCGCGCTCGGCGTCGACATGCGCGATGCCTTCCTGCTGGCCGTGAAACTGAACGGCGGCAAGCTCGGCGGCCTTCCCGCCGACGTGACTGTGGTCGACGACCAGCAGAAGCCGGACGTCGCCCGCGAGGCCGTCGAGCGCTTCACCAAGCGCGACCAGGTCGACCTCATCACCGGCATGGTGTTTTCCAACGTGCTGCTGCCGGTCATGCCGGCGATCCTCGGTTCCGGCACGATCTATCTCAGCACCAATACCGGGCCCGAGGACTATGCCGGGGAGAAGTGCAACCCGAACTTCTTCGCCGTGGCCTGGCAGAACGAAGACATCCCGGGCGCCATGGGCGAGGTGATGAACCAGCGCGGTTTGAAGAACGTCTACCTGATCGCGCCCAACTACCCGGGCGGCCGCGAGACGCTCGCCGGCTTCAAGCGTTTCTACAAGGGAAAGATCGCCGACGAGGTCTACGTCAAGCTCGGCCAGCTCGACTACGCGGCGGAGATCGCGAACATCCGCGCCGCCAAGCCCGATGCCGTCTTTTTCTTCCTGCCCGGCGGCATGGGCATCAACTTCGTCAAGCAGTACGTCGCCGCCGGCGCCGAGAAGGAGGCCAAGCTCTATACGCCCGGCTTCTCGGCCGACGAGGACACGATCAAGGCGGTCGGTGCGCCGATGATCGGCATCCTCAACACCTCGCAGTGGGCGGCCGACCTCGACAACCCGGCCAACAAGAAGTTCGTCCAGGAATTCCAGAAGGAGTACGGGCGGCCCCCGACCATGTACGCCTCGCAGGCCTATGACGTGGCGCTGCTGGTCGACGCCGCCGTGAAGAGGATAGGGGGCAAGGTCGAGGACAAGGAGGCGCTGCGCAAGGCGCTCGCCGAGGCGAAGTTCGACGCCACGCGCGGCAAGTTCCGCTTCAACAAGAACAACTTCCCGATCCAGGATTACTACCTGCGGGAGGTCTACCAGGATCCGACCGGCCGCATTACCAACAAGACGGTCGGCAAGGTGTTCAGCGACTTCCAGGATGTCCACGCCGCCAAGTGCAAGATGAACTAGGTCGGGAAACGGTTGCCTCTCTCCCTGATCGCCGAGCAGCTGCTGAACGGGCTGCAGCTCGGGTTGATGCTGTTCCTGCTGGCTGCCGGGCTGACACTCGTGTTCGGCATCATGGACATGATCAACCTGGCGCACGGCTCGCTCTACATGATCGGCGCCTATTTCGCCGCCGCGGTGATCGGGGCCTCGGGTTCGTTCCTGCTCGGCATCGTGGCGGCGATTGCCGGCACGGCGCTGGTCGGCGTGGCGCTCGAGATGGCGCTGCTGCGCCGGCTCTATCGCCGCTCGCACCTGTCGCAGGTGCTGGCGACCTTTGCGGTGATCCTGATCGCCAATGAAATCGTGCGCATGATCTGGGGCAGCCAGCCGATTCTGCTCAATACGCCGCCGGCCCTGTCCGGCCCGATCGAGTTCGGCGGCTTTCGCTACCCCGCCTACCGCCTGGTGGTGATCGGTGTTGGCCTGGCCATTGCCCTGCTGCTCTACCTGCTGGTGACGCGCACGCGCGCCGGCATGTGGGTGCGCGCCGGGGCGTCGGACCGCGAGATGGCGGAAGTCATGGGCGTCGACACGCGCCTGCTGTTCACCCTGGTCTTCGCGGTGGGGGCGGCGCTCAGCGCCGTGGCGGGCGCGCTGCTCGGCCCCTTGCTCGCCGTGCAGGTCGGCATGGGCGAGAACATCCTGATCCTGGCCTTCGTCGTCATCAGCGTCGGCGGCATCGGCTCGATCAGGGGAGCGCTCGTCGGCTCGCTGCTGGTGGGCTTGCTGGACACCGCCGGCCGCGCCTTCCTGCCGTTCCTGTTCCGCAAGCTGTTTCCCTCGGTGATCGCGGCCGAGGCGGGGCCGGCGGTGGCCTCCCTGCTGGTCTACATGCTGATGGCGGCGGTTCTCTATTTTCGCCCCACCGGCCTGTTCCCGGCGCGCGGCTGATGCGCGACACGCTCCATATCCCGTTGCCGGTCT
Source organism: uncultured Reyranella sp. (assembly GCA_964533955.1). GTDB lineage: Bacteria > Pseudomonadota > Alphaproteobacteria > Reyranellales > Reyranellaceae > Reyranella. The sequence continues at coordinate 20,428 of CAZHQA010000052.1, forward strand.
GGCCGACACTCGCTGCCGTCGCGGCCCTGGCGCTGCTGCCGCTCGCCGCGCTAGCGCTCGGTCAGCCGTTCTACGTGGTGTTCGCCACGCGCGTGCTGATCTACGCCCTGATCGCCAGCAGCCTCAATCTGCTGATCGGCTATGGCGGCATGGTGAGCTTCGGCCACGCCGCCTTCGTCGGCGCCGGTGCCTATTCGGTCGCGGTACTGATGACGGCAGGGATCATCTCGGCCTGGCTGCTGTGGCCGGCGTCGCTGCTCGCCGGCGCTCTGTTGGCATTGCTGATCGGCGCGTTGAGCCTGCGCACGCGCGGCGTCACCTTCATCATGATCACGCTCGCCTTTGGCCAGATGGCCTACTACCTCGTGCAGTCGCTGCGCGTGCTGGGCAGCGACGATGGGCTGACGCTGAGCGCCCGGCCATCGCTGGGCGTCGTCGATCTCGGTCGTGATGCGGCGTTCTACTATGTGGCGCTGGCGATCCTGATCGCGGCGCTGGCGGCAGGACGCCGGTTGCTCAACGCGCCGCTCGGCCGGGCGCTGCGGGGCATTCGCGACAACGAGACCCGCATGGAGGCGATCGGCTTTCCCACCTATCGCCTCAAGCTCGGTGTCTTCGTCGCCGCCGGCGCGGCGGCCGGCCTGGGCGGCGGGCTGCTCGCCAGTCTCAACGGGCTGGTCGGCCCCAACCTGCTGCAGTGGACCGAGTCCGGACTGCTGATGATCATGGTGATCCTGGGCGGCGCCGGCCGGCCGCTGGGCGGTGCGCTCGGAGCCGCCGCGCTGTTGATCGCCGAGGAGGCGATCGCCGAGCGCACGATCCACTGGCCGCTCGGCATCGGCGTGGTGCTGCTCGCCGTGGTGCTGTTCGCGCCGGACGGCCTCGGCGGTCTGGTGCGCCGGCGTCGAGCCGGCACATGAGCGCGCCGATCCTGCGCGTCGGCGGCTTGCAGAAGCGCTTCGGCGGCATCCTGGCGCTCGACGATGTCAGCCTCGACCTCGCCGAGGGCGAGCTCCATGCGGTCATCGGCCCGAACGGTGCCGGCAAGACGACGCTGATCCATCTCCTGTCGGGGGCGCTGAAGCCGAGCGCCGGCACGATCGCGCTCGACGGCCGTGACATTGCCGGCCTGCCCATGCATCGCCGCGTCCGGCTCGGGGTGGCGCGCTCCTATCAGATCACCAGCCTCTTTCCGAATTTCACGGTGCTGGAGAACCTGGCACTGGCTCTCCAGGGGGCGGGAGTCAAAAGGGACGACGGTCGCGTCCGAGCCGAGCTCGACGCGGTCGGGCTGAGCAGCCGCGCCGATCGGCTGGCCGGCGAGCTCGCGCACGGCGAGCGCCGCCAGCTCGAGCTCGGCCTGGCACTGGCGACCGGGGCGCGCATCCTGCTGCTCGACGAGCCGATGGCGGGAATGGCGCCCGACGAAGCGGGGCGCATCCTCGGCCTGCTCGAAACGCTCAAGCGCCGTCGGACCATCCTGCTGGTTGAGCACGACATGGACGCCGTATTCCGGCTCGCCGACCGGATCTCGACCCTGGTCTATGGGCGCGTCATCGCCAGCGGCGCACCCGACGAAGTGCGCCGCCATCCGGAAGTGCGCCGGGCCTATCTGGGCGAGGAACTGCCCGCATGACGGCGTTGCTCGACGTCGTCGGCGCGCAGGCCGGCTACGACACCCTGCCGGTGCTGTTTGGCGTCGACCTGAAGATCGAGCCAGGCGAGGCGGTGACGTTGCTCGGCCGCAACGGCATGGGCAAGAGCACGACCGTGCGCTGCATCGTCGGACTGCTGAAGACGACGGCTGGCACGATCAGCTTCGAGGGCCGGCGCATCGACGGATGGGCGGCCGACCGTGTCGGCCGGGCCGGTATCGCGCTCGTTCCGGAAGGCCGCCGGATCTTCGCCAATCTCACCGTGCGCGAGAACCTGGTGGCCTTCGCCGCCGATCGCTGCGGCGCTGCCGCGCCGTGGACGCTCGAGCGCGTCTGCGCCCTGTTTCCTCGGCTCGCCGAGCGCGCAGACAGCATGGGCTCGCAGCTCTCCGGCGGCGAGCAGCAGATGCTGGCCATCGGCCGCGCCCTGATGACCAATCCGTCGCTTCTCATCCTCGACGAGGCGACGGAAGGCCTGGCGCCATTGCTGCGCGAGGAGATATGGCGGGTGCTTGCCGAGCTGCGCCGCAGCGGTCTCGCGATCCTCGTGATCGACAAATACGTCGACCGGCTGGTGACGCTGGCCGAGCGCCACACCATCCTCGAGCGGGGACGGGTCGCCTGGACCGGCTCCTCCGCCGAGCTCGCCGCCGACCGCGGCCTGTGGGAGCGCTACCTCGGGATCTAGCTGGCCAGGCCAGCCGGCGGCGGTGGCCCGCGATCAGCCGAACAGGACCTGCCGTTGCGCTTCCTTGAGGCGCGCGCTGGGCGGCCCGGAGATGCCCCAGTGGTCGAAGCGACCCTGCGGCCAGCCCCATTTGTCCGGCGTGCCGACGGCATAGCGATCGTCGACCTGTTCGACCTCCGCGGTGTACTCCACGACGATGCCTTCCGGCCCGACGAAATAATTGAAGGCGTTGTTGCCCGGCCCGTGCCGGCCCGGTCCCCATTCGATCGGAAATCCCGCATCCTTGAGCCGGCCGCCGCCGCGCATCACCGATTCGAGGTCGGGCATCAGGAAGGCGATGTGGTTCAACGCGTCGTTGTCGGCATCGGCAAAGGCGATCGTGTGATGATCGCTGTTGCAGTTCATGAAGGCCATGATGCGCGTGCGGTCGATCAGCTTGAAGCCCAGCCCGTCGGCCAGGAATTTCTGTGACGCCGGGACATCGCGGCTGTTCAGCACGACGTGGGCGAGGCGCACAGGTCGGTCGCCGTCGCCCGCCGTCTCGGCGACCAGCCGGTCGCCGTGCACGATGCGGATCAGCCGTCCGTGCGGGTCCCTGATGGTGAGGCCGGTCCCGCCGCACGGCTCGGCGATTGGCCCGATGGGCGAGACGACGGTGCCGGACGCAGCCTTCGTCGCGGCTTCGAGCCGCTGCAGATCGTCAGCGCTGGTGGCCCGCAGCGTGACGTTGCGCAGCGCCGTCTTGTCCGATTTGTGCAACGACAGGACATGATGGTCTTTGCCTGTGGCGCGCAAGTAGACCGCCTCGCCGGAGCGGTCCGACACCGCGAGCCGCCAGACCTCGACGAAGAACTTCTCGGCTCCGGCCAGGTCGGTGACGCCGAGCGCTACGCTGCGCAGGCGGGAAATCGGTGACGGTGCCATGTTGTTTTACACAAGTTGCCGGCC
>CAZHQA010000053.1:0-23645 GCA_964533955.1 uncultured Reyranella sp.
GCCGCCGCGGCGTATTCCTCGCCCGGATCGACCAGGCCGCCGACCATCACCCAGAACGGGCCTTGGAACGGATCGGCCGGGTCGTAGACCGAGGGCTGGTGGACCTTGAACAGGAAGAGGCGGTCCTGCGGATCGAGTAGGATCAATCGTGCCGACGGCCGTTCGATCATTTCGCCTTCAGCAGCCGCGCCGCATCGACCGCGCCATAGGTGAGGATTCCGTCGCAGCCGGCGCGCTTGAAACCGGTCAAGGTCTCGATCAGCACCTTGTTCCAGTCGAGCCAGCCCCGGTCGGCGGCGCCCCTCAACATCGCGTATTCGCCGCTCACCTGGTAGGCATAGGTCGGCACGCCAAAGGCGTCCTTCACGCGGCGCACGATATCAAGATAGGGCAGGCCGGGCTTCACCATCACCATGTCGGCGCCTTCCTCGATGTCGAAGCCCACCTCGCGCAGCGCCTCGTCGGAGTTGGCGTAGTCCATCTGGTAGGTCTTCTTGTCGCCTTTGAGAGCGCCCGAACTGCCGATGGCGTCGCGGAAGGGGTTGTAGAAGGCCGAGGCGTACTTGGCGGCGTATGACATGATCTGCGCGTGCTGGTGGCCCTTTGCATCGAGCGCCTTGCGGATGGCGCCGATGCGGCCGTCCATCATGTCCGACGGTGCCTGGATGTCGGCGCCGGCCTCGGTCTGGACGATGGCCTGCTTGACCAGGGCTTCGACCGATTCGTCGTTCAGAATCACGCCGTCACGCACGATGCCGTCATGGCCGTCGCTGTTGAAGGGATCGAGCGCCACGTCGGTCAGCACGCCGATATCGGGCACCGCCTTCTTCACCGCCGTCGTCGCGCGACAGACGAGATTGCCGGGATTGTAGGCTTCGCGCGCATCGGGCGTCTTGGCCTTGGGATCGGTCTCCGGAAAGATGGCGATTGCCGGGATGCCGAGATCGCGTGCCTTCTTGGCCGCCTCGACGAACAGGTCGACTGAGAGGCGATCGACGCCGGGCATCGACTCCACGGGGGTGCGGGCGTTGTGGCCCTCCTGGACAAACACTGGCCAGATCAGGTCGTCGGCCGACAGCCTGTGCTCGGCGACAAGCCGGCGCGACCAGTCGCTCCGCCGGTTGCGGCGCAGGCGCGTCGTGGGATAGCGACCGAGAGTAGAGAAGCGTTTCGCCATGACGACGGGTTATGGCGCGAACCGCCGCAGCCTGCAACGTGGGTTGTTTGACTGAAGATGGCCCCCCGATATGATCCGGCGCGCATGGATTTCACCCTCACCGAGGACCAGCAGGCCTTCCGCGATACGGCGCGGCAATTCGCGACCGAGAGGATGCTGCCGCAGGCCGCCAAGTGGGATGCGGAGAAGATCTTTCCGGCCGAGACCCTGCGCGAAGCGGCGGCACTCGGCTTCGGCGGCATCTATGTCAGCGACGATGTCGGTGGCTCGGCGCTTTCCCGCTTCGACGCGGCGCTCATCATGGAGGAACTGGCCGCTGCTTGTCCCAGCACCGCGGCCTACATCTCGATCCACAACATGGCCGCCTGGATGATCGACGGTTTCGGCGATGCCGAGCAGCGCCAGCGCTTCCTGCCCAGGCTCTGCTCGATGGAGCATTTCGCCAGCTACTGCCTCACCGAGCCCGGCGCGGGCTCCGACGCGGCAGCCCTTGGCACGCGCGCTGAAATGCACGGCGACCATTACATCGTGAACGGCACCAAGGCCTTCATCTCGGGCGGCGGGCGCAGCGACATCTATGTCGTGATGCTGCGCACCGGCGGGCCGGGTGCCGGCGGCATCTCCACCCTGGTCGTCGAGAAGGGCACGCCGGGCCTGTCGTTCGGCAAGCAGGAGCAGAAGCTGGGCTGGAACAGCCAGCCGACCGCGGCGGTGATCTTCGAGAACTGCAAGGTGCCGGTCGCCAACCGGCTCGGGCCCGAGGGGCACGGCTTCAAGATAGCGATGATGGGACTGGATGGCGGGCGCATCAACATCGGCGCCTGCTCCCTGGGCGGCGCACGCGCCTGCCTGGAGACGGCGTCGCGCTATGTCGTGGAGCGCAAGCAGTTCGGCCAGCCGATCGCCGACTTCCAGGCGACGCAATTCAAGCTCGCCGACATGGCGACCGAGCTCGACGCGGCCCGCCTGATGATCTGGCGCGCCGCCTCGCTGCTCGACGCCAAGTCGCCGGAGGCGACGCAGGCCGCCGCCATGGGTAAGCGTTTCGCCACCGACGTGGGGTTCCGCGTCGTCAACGACGCGCTGCAATTGCATGGCGGCTACGGCTACTTGAAGGACTTTCCCATCGAGCGCTATTTGCGCGATCTGCGCGTGCACCAGATCCTCGAAGGCACCAACGAGATCATGCGCGTGATCATTTCTCGGCGTCTGTTGATGGGGCAATGAGTTGTCGGAAGCGGAAATCCTGTTTGAAGTGAAGGACGGCCTCGGCGTCGTTACCCTGAACCGTCCCAAGGCGCTGAATGCGCTGACCCACGGCATGATCCTCGAGCTCGAGAAGGTCATTCCCGGTTGGGAGAAGGATCCCAAGGTTAAGGCAGTCGTGCTGCGCGGCGCCGGCGACCGGGCATTCTGCGCCGGCGGCGACGTTACAAATCTCTACCGCGAAGGCACGGGGCAGACATCGGGCACGCTGCGGCGCGACTTCTTCCGCGACGAGTACATCGTCAACCGCCGCATCTACCGTTACGCCAAGCCGTGGATCTCGCTGATCGACGGCATCGACATGGGCGGCGGCGTCGGACTGTCGGTGCACGGTTCGCACTCGGTGGCGAGCGAGAAATTCCTGTTCGCCATGCCGGAGACCACCATCGGCCTGTTTCCCGATGTCGGCGGCGGCTATTTCCTGACCCGCCTGCAGGGCGCGCTCGGCACCTTCCTGGCGCTGACCAGCCACCGCCTTAAGGTGGCTGACGCGCTGTGGGCCGGCATCATCGACGCTCACGTGCCGAGCGCGAAGATGAACGACCTGCAGGCAGCGCTGGGCGCCGCCGATCTCTCCGGCCCGGACGCCGACCGCAAGGTCGATGCCGTGATCGGCCGGTTCGCGGCCGACGCCGGAGCGCGTACCCTGCCGGCGATGATGGCCGACATAGATCGATGCTTCTCCGCCGAGTCGGTGTCCGATATCGTCGCGCGGCTGAAGGCGGTCGGCGGGGAGTGGGCGCAGAAGCAGCTCGCTGCGCTGATGAAGCTGTCGCCGCTCGCCATGGCGATCACGCTCGAGCAGCTCAAGCGCTGCGCCAACCGCTCGTTCGAGGATTCGATGACCATCGAGTATCGCATGAGCCAGGCCTGCATGCTGCCCGGGCATGATTTCTTCGAGGGCGTGCGCGCACTGCTGATCGACAAGGACCAGAAACCCAAGTGGAATCCCTCGACCATCGAGGGCGTGACGCGGAACATGGTCGAGTCGCATTTCAAGCCCGCCGCCAACGATCTCAAGTTCGAATAGGGAGAACGCCATGGCGAAGATCGCCTTCATTGGTCTCGGCAACATGGGCGGTCCGATGGCCGCCAATCTCTGCAAGGCGCAGCATCACGTGGCCGCCTTCGACCTGTCGGATGCCGCCGTCGCCGCGGCGGTCGAGAAGGGGGCCCACAAGGCGAAAAGCGCGGCCGAAGCGGTGAAGGATGCGGAGATCGTGGTCACCATGCTGCCGGCCGGCAAGCATGTGCGCGAGGTCTACGAGAAGGATGTGCTGCCCAACGTCGCCAAGGGAGCGCTGCTGATCGACTGCTCGACCATCGACGTCGACAGCGCCCGCCATGTCGCCACGCTGGCGAAGACGGCAGGCTACGAGATGATCGACGCTCCGGTGTCGGGCGGCGTCGGCGGCGCCACGGCGGGTACGCTCACCTTCATGTGCGGTGGCCCGGCATCGTCGTTCGCCAAGGCGAGGCCGATCCTCGAGAAGATGGGCAAGAACATCGTGCTTGCCGGCGACAGCGGCAGCGGTCAGGCGGCCAAGATCTGCAACAACATGATGCTGGCGATCTCGATGATCGGGGTCAGCGAAGGCTTCATGCTGGCCAAGCGGCTCGGGCTGGACTTCCAGAAGCTGTTCGACATTGCCTCGACCTCGTCGGGCCAGTCGTGGGCGCTCACCAACTATTGCCCCGTTCCCGGCCCGGTGCCGGCCTCGCCCGCCAACCGCGACTACCAGGCGGGCTTCACGGCGGCGATGATGCTGAAGGATCTTCTGCTTGCCCAGCAGGCGGCCAACGCGGCCGGCGCGAGCACGCCGCTTGGTGCCAGCGCTGCCCAGCTGTTCACGCTCTTCGTGAACAGCGGGCATGCCGGCAAGGACTTCTCGGGCATCATCCGGATGCTGGACGGAAAATGATCACGCTCTACGACCTCGTCTTCTCCGGAGACCGCCGCCCCAGCCCGTACTGCTGGCGCGCCAAGCTTGCGCTCAAGCACAAAGGGCTCGGCTGGCGCGACGAGCCAATGGGCTTTGGCGAGAAGCAGAAGATCGCCTTTGCCGATTCGACGACCGTGCCGGTCATCCATGACGGCACCAAGGTCGTGAAGGACAGCTGGGCGATCGCCGAGCATCTCGAACGCACCTATCCCGACAAGACACTATTCCCGAACGACCCCGGCCACGCCTATGCGCGCTTCGTCAACAGCTGGGCCGACACCGCCGTCAACCCCACCATCTTTCCGATGGTGGTGGCCGACATGGTCGAAATCTGCCGTCCGCAGGACCGCGACTACGTCGTCGAGTCGCGCAGCAAGCGCATCGGAACGACGGACTTCGCGGGCTTCCAGAAGAAGGCGCGCGAGACCGGCCTGGCGACGTTCCGAACTGCGCTCGAGCCGGCGCGGCGCATCCTCAGGGAGCAGAAGTTCCTGTCCGGCGAGGCTGCTGCCTATCCAGACTACATCCTGTTGGGGACGTTCCTGTGGCCGCGCACGATGAGCCCGACGCTGGAGCTGCTCGACAAGGATGATCCGGTCCACGTTTGGCGCGAGCGCATGCTCGCCCTGGCGGCGTGAGATACGACGCCGTCGTCTTCGACCTGCTGACGGCGCTGATCGATTCCTGGACGCTGTGGAACGCCGTCGCCGGTTCGGCCGACGACGGCATGAAATGGCGCCGCCGCTATCTCGAGATCACTTATGGCTGCGGCGCCTACCGGCCCTACGAGACCCTGGTGCGCGAGGCTGCCCGCGATGTCGGGCTGTCCGAGCGGTTGGGTCGGGAGCTCGAGGAACGCTGGGACGAACTGACTGCCTGGCCCGAGGCATCTGCGGTGCTGGACAGGATCGCCGTCCCGTTGGCCGTTGCCACCAACTGCTCGAGCCGGCTGGGCGCACGCGCCGCGCGGCGCGTCGGTGTCTTGTTCGATCTGGTCGAGACCGCCGAGAGCGCCGGCTTCTACAAGCCGCGGCCCGAGGTCTATCGGGCGGTTCTGCAGAAGCTCGGTACGGTACCGGCACGAACGTTGTTCGTGGCCGGCTCGGCCTCCGACGTGCCGGGCGCCAAGGCGGTCGGCATGCCGGTCTACTGGCACAATCGCGTCGGCCTGCCGCCCCATGTATCGGGCAGCGACGATGCCCGGCCTGACTTTCTGGAAAAGAGCCTCGAACCACTGGGCGGCCTGTTTTAGGGTGCCGCCACAAGGGAGGGCACGTGACTGAGGCGAAATTCGATCCGACCGAGCATCGCTTCGGGCCGACCCATTGGTTCGAGGACCTGAAGGTTGGCCAGAAGTTCTACATCAACTCGCGGACCCAGACGGAAGCGCTGTTCGCGGCCTTCCAGCTCGCCAGCGGCGACAACCATCCGATTCACTATGACCGGGAGTACTGCAAGGCCCGCGGCCACCGTGACATGCTGGCACACGGCCTGCAGGTGGCGATTCAAGGCGCCGCAGGGGCCGGCATCTTTCCGCACGTGATTGGCGATTCGCTGATCGGCTTTCTCGAGCAGTCCTCGCGCTTCCTGAAGCCGGTCTATTGCGGCGACACGCTCTATCCCATGCTCGAGGTAAGCGAGGTAAAGTCCGGCCGGACGACCGGCACGGTCACCCTGAAGCTCACCATTCACAACCAGGCCGGCGTGCTGGTCTGTGATGGCGAACACAAGTACCTTGTGAAGAAGCGGCCGCAATAGGCAGCAAGAGCAGGAAGTCCGAAGCAGCATCATGGACGGCATCGTTCATCGCCATACCAAGCCGGGTACCGCGCCGGGCACGCTCGCCGGGCGCGCGCCCGTGCCGGACGAGGCGCTCGACTTCACCCTGGTGGAATACACCCACGACGATTGCGAGGTACTGCACGGCGTAGAGGTCGACGAATGCCGCTTCCATCTCGGCACGCCCGGCCGTACGTGGATCGACGTGGCGGGCCGGCCGAGCTCGGAAATGTTGCGGGACCTCGGGATGGCGTTCAATCTGCATCCGCTGGCGCTGGAGGACGTGTTCCACGCCAACTCGCGCGGCAAGCTCGATCTCTACGACGGTCAGGGTTTTATCGTCCTGAACGATCCGGCTTATGAAGACGGCGAGATCAGGCTGCGTCAGGTCAGCATTTTCTTCGGCGAGAACTACGTTATCTCGTTCCACGAGCACAAGAAGGACATCTTCAAGATTGTACGCGATCGCCTGCAGACAGCAGGCTCGCGGCTCCGGACCTTCGGTATCGACTATCTCGTCTACGCCTTGATCGATCTGGTCGTAGACCGCAAGTTCCCCCTGATCGAGGCTCTCGCCAACCACCTCGAGGAGCTCGAAGACGAGGCGCTCGGCCATCCCACGCAGGAGACGCTGAGCCATATCCACCAGGCGCGCCGCGCGCTGGTCGCCTTCCACCGCATCGAGTGGGCCGAGCGCGAGACTATCTTGGCGATCATGCGGCCGGAGACGCCGTTCATCATGCCGGAGACGCGTACGTACCTGCGCGACTGCTTCGACCACTCGGTCGCGGTGCTCGACCTGGTCGAGAGTTATCGCGAAATGACCAACGGCCTGATGGAAGTCTATCTCATGCAGGCCAACAACCGCATGTCCGAGGTGATGAAGACCATGGCGGTGATCACGGTCTTCTTCCTGCCGCTCACCTTCCTCACCGGCCTCTATGGCATGAACTTCGACCGCGAGAAGGGCAATATGCCCGAGCTCGGCTGGCAGTACGGCTACATCTGGTTCTGGTTCTGGGTTGCGGCGGTGGTGATCGGCATCTTCTTCTGGGTAAAGCGGAAGCACTGGCTGTGAGCACGCGGATCTTCGGCTCCGAGCTGTCGCCCTATTCGGTCAAGGTGCGCTCCTACTTCCGCTACAAGGGCCTGGCGCACGAATGGCTGCTGCGCTCGCCGGCCAACCAGAGCGAGTTCCAGAAATACGCCAAGCTGCCCCTGGTGCCGCTGGTCGTGACGTCCGAGGGCGAGGGCGTTCAGGACTCCACGCCCATCATCGAGCGCTTCGAGGCGGCGCATCCGGAGCCCTCGATCATGCCCGGCGACGAGGCGCTCGCCTTCCTGTCGGCGCTGCTCGAGGAATACGGCGACGAGTGGGGCAACAAGTGGATGTTTCACTACCGCTGGGCCTACCAGCCCGACTGCTGGGCGACGGCCGAGCGTATTGCCCAGCAGATGATGGGCGACCAGGGCACGCTGGCCGTGGCGCAGGCGCGCGCCGCCGTCGCCCAGCGCATGAGCGGCCGTCTCGGTTTTGTCGGCTCCAACGACACGACCCGGCCACTTATCGAGGCTTCGTTCAAGCGCACGCTCGAGATCCTGAACGGCCATCTCGCGACCCGTCCCTATCTGCTGGGCGGCCGGCCGGCGATGGCGGACTTCGGCCTGTGGGGCCAGTTCTACGAGACGGCGACCGATCCCACACCGGGCGCGATCATGCGCGCGTCGGCGCCAAACGTAATGGCCTGGGTGGGCCGAATGCTGGCGCCCAAGGCGGAGGGTCCGTTCGAGGCGTGGACGACGCTGGCGCCAGGCCTGATGCCGCTGCTGGCGGAGGAGGTTGGCGGCAGGTTCCTGCCATGGTCGAGCGCCAATGCCGTGGCCATCGAGAAGGGCGACAAGACGTTTGCCTTTCAGCTCGGCGGCCTGCCGTGGTCCCAGGAACCGCAGAAATACCATGCGCGCTCGTTGGCAGAGATCCGCCGCAAATATGCCGCCGCCAAGGACGCTTCCGGGCTGGACGAGACGTTAGCGAAGGCCGATTGCCTGCGCTGGCTTGCCGGCTGACGCCGGCGGCGAGCAGGCCCTTTGCGGAGGGCCTGCGATCATAGCGACGAGACGATCAGGGTCGCACCCGACAGCCCGAGCAGGCCGAGTACGATGAGGCGGAACTGTCGGTCGTCGACCTTGCCGTAGAGCTTCAGGCCAATCCGTGCGCCGATCAGCGTGGTGGGCAGGGCGAGGGCCACGAAGATGAAGAACTCGCGGTCGAGGAAGCCCGCGATGGCTGACGTGATCACAGCCATGGCGAGCACGGCCATGTTGAACGGCTGATTGACGCCACGCTGCTCGTGCATGTTCCAGCCACGCAGCTGCGCCCAGATCACCGGAGCAGGTCCGCTCAGGCTCGCCATGCCGCCCATCACGCCGCCGGTGAAGCCGATCGCGGCATCGGCCAGCCGTCCACCTCCGGTCACGATGGGGGGGCGGCGCACCAGGCCCATCCAGCCGCTGTAAAGAATCAGCAACAGGCCTACGCCGACCTTGAGGGGTTGCACGCGCACATGCTCGAGCAGGAGGGTGCCCAGCGGCACGCCGAGCAGGCCGGCGGCGAGAAAGGGCCACAGGCGCTGCCAGACCACGCCGTGCCAGATGCGCGGCAGGGACTGGATGTGGCCGATCACGGAGCAGAGCGCGACCAGGGGTGCCGCCGTGGCAGGCGGCATGGCGTGCAGCCAGAATCCGAGCGATGCCAGCGCATAGCCGGTGCCGCTCAGGCCATTGAGGAAGCCCGCCACCAGGGCGCCGACGACGACCAGCGCCGCGTCGCCGACCGGTGGCAGATCGGGCATCAGTTCTGCGCTGTGAAGGCCTGGAAGCCGGTGATGGCGCGGCCGAGGATCAGGGCGTGCACGTCGTGCGTGCCCTCGTAGGTGTTCACGGCCTCGAGGTTCATGGCGTGGCGGATGACGTGGTACTCGTCCGACACGCCGTTGCCGCCGTGCATGTCGCGCGCCACCCGGGCGATGTCGAGCGCCTTGCCGCAGTTGTTGCGCTTGATGATCGAGATCATCTCGGGCTGGGCATGGCCCTGGTCCTTGAGGCGGCCGACCCGCAGGCAGGCCTGCAGGCCGAGCGCGATCTCGGTCTGCATGTCGGCCAGCTTTTTCTGGATCAGCTGGTTGGCGGCGAGCGGGCGGCCGAACTGCTTGCGCTCCACCGTGTAGTTGCGCGCCTGCTTCCAGCAGAACTCGGCGGCGCCCATGGCTCCCCACGCAATGCCGTAGCGTGCATTGTTGAGACAGCCGAACGGACCGCCCAGGCCCGAGACGTTGGGCAGCATGTTCTCGGTCGGGACCATGACCTCGTCGAGCATGATGGCGCCTGTCACCGAGGCGCGCAGGCTGAATTTGCCCTCGATCTTGGGAGTGGCGATGCCCTTCCAGGCGCGCTCCAGGATGAAGCCGCGTATCGCTCCGCCGTCGAGCTTGGCCCATACCACGAGCACGTCGGCGATCGGCGAGTTGGTGATCCACATCTTGGAGCCCGAGAGCTTGTAGCCGCCCGGCACGGTGACGGCGCGGGTCTTCATGCTGCCGGGATCGGAGCCGTGGTCGGGCTCGGTCAGGCCGAAGCAGCCGACCCATTCGCCGGTCGCGAGCTTCGGCAGGTACTTCATGCGCTGCTCTTCCGAGCCGTAGGCATTGATCGGATGCATGACCAGCGAAGACTGCACGCTCATCGCCGAGCGGTAGCCGGAGTCGACGGCCTCGACTTCGCGCGCCACCAGGCCATAGGTCGTGTAGTTGGTGGCGGCGCAGCCGTATTTCTCGGGCAGGGTGGAGCCAAGCAAGCCGAGCGCGCCCATCTCGTTCATGATCTCGCGGTCGAACTTCTCGTGCCGGTTGGCCTCGATGACCCGCGGCATGAGTTTTTCCTGGCAATAGGCCCGCGCGGCGTCGCGGATCGCGATCTCTTCCTCGGTGAGCTGGTCGTCGAGGAAGAACGGATCCTCCCAGTCGAAGGGCCTGGCGTCGGCGCTGATGCCCTTGGCGGCGCTTTTCATCGGGGTGGCGGCGATTGCCATGTCTGCTCCTGGCCCCTCCTGTGGGGCGTTGTCGCGGGCGTCTTATCAGGCGATACCGTCTGCGCCAACCCGCCCCGTGAGTGCCCGGAAGATCTCGAGGCTCAGCCTGCCGAAGCCCTCGGAGGCGCGCAATTCGACGGTTCTGGGCCGGGGCAGGCCGATCGCGAGATCCGCCGCGATGCGGCCGGGGCGGGCCGTCATGACCACAACGCGGTCGGACAGGAACACAGCCTCGCCGATCGAGTGGGTGACGAACAGCACCGTCTTGCGCTGGTTGCGCTCCAGATCCCGTTCGCCCCAGATGCGCAGGAGCTCCAACGCCATGTCGTCGCGCGTCATGGCGTCGAGCGCGCCGAACGGTTCGTCCATCAGCAACAGCGGCGGATCGAGCAGCAGGGCACGGCACAGCGCGGCGCGCTGCTGCATGCCGCCCGACAGCTCGCGCGGCAGCTTGTCGGCGAAGCCCTGCAGGCCCGCCATCTCGAGCAGCTGCTGGGCGCGCGCCCAGTAGTTGCGTGGTTCCTTGCCGGCGAGCTCGGCCGGCAACAGTACATTCTGCAGGATTGTGCGCCATTTCAGCAGCACTGGCGCCTGGAACACCATGCCGATATCAGGAATGGGTGCTCTGACGACGCGCCCGCCCACGGTCACGGTGCCTAGCGTCGCGGGTCGCAGGCCCGCGACGATGCGCAGAAGCGTGGACTTGCCGCAGCCGCTCGGGCCGACCAGCGACACGAACTCGCCCGCCCCGACCGCCAGCGAGATGCCGGCGAGCGCCTCGACCGGGCCGCTCGCCGCCTGATACGTCATGCCGACCCCGGAGAGGTCGATCAGCTTGGTCGTCACAATCGCCGGGCCGCGCCTACTTCGGCATCGCGATCTTGGTATAGAAGTCCTTGGTGTAGACGTCGGCGCATTCGACCTTCTTGGGCAGGCCCATGTAGGTGTTCACCAGATCGACCGAAGCGCACATGCGTTTGTCGTCGATCGAGCCGATGCCGCCTTCGGCATATTGCTTGGTCTTCATCAGCTCGATGCCCATCATCATGTTCTCGGTAAGCGCCTCGACGTCGATCTCCGGCACGCGCTTCTTGAAGATCTCCATGGCCCCTTTCGGGTCGGCTATGACGTCGCGCCAGCCCATGTAGGACGCCTCGACGAATGCCTTCAGCTGCTGCGGCCGCTCCTTCATGGTCTTCTCTGAAGCCATGATCGACATCGCATAGAGGTCGAAACCGAAATCGGCCCACTGCATCATGACCACATTGCCCTTGCCGGCGGCCTTCTCGTACAGCGGCAGTCCGGTCGTGTAGTCGCCGACGCCGTCCATGCGCTTCTCTGCAACGGCGGCGATCTTGGCCGCGGGCTCGATGTTGACCCAGATGACCTTGCTCGCATCGATGCCGGTGGCCTTGGCGAAGGCCGGGAACATCTGGCGCTGCGCGTCGCCCGGCGGCGAGCCAAGCGAGGCGCCCTCGAGGTCCTTGGGCTTGGCGAGCGGCTTGCTCTTGAGGCTGAAGATGTTGAGCGGCGTCTTGTCGAACACCATGCCGACCGTCTTTACCGTGGTGCCGCGCGCCTTGGAGGCAATCAGAACGGCGGCGTCGGCGAGGCCCGCGTCGGCCCGACCGGTATCGACCTTGGCGATGGTGTCGCCCGAGCCCTTGGAATTCTCCAAGGTGACGTCGAGGCCCCTCGCTTTGTAGTAGCCCTTATCGAGCGCCACCCAGTAGGCGGCGTGGTCGCCGACCGGGAACCAGTTGAGCGCGAAGATCCACTTTTCCTGCGCCGAAGCGCTGCCGGCGGTGGCCAGCAACGCGGCGAACGCCAGCGACAATGTACGGTTCATGAATCCTTCTCCCTTACTCGAGCCCCTCGGCCCATGGCGCCCACAAATGCGCGACCAGCACCACGGCGCCGTACAGCAGCAATCCCACCGCCGAGATCCAGACCAGCGCTGCAAACGCCACGCCAGTGTTCATGCTGCTCTGAGTGGCAACGATGACGTAGCCCAGGCCCCTCTGGGAGGCGACGAACTCGCCCACGATCGCACCCACGACCGCGGCCGTCGCGGTGATCTTGAGCGCGCTCAGGATGTAGGGCAGGGCGTTGGGGATGCGGATCTTGGCGTAGATCTTCCACTTGGGCGCGTTGAACACGCGGCCGAGGTCGAGCATGTCGGCCTCGACCTGGCTGAGGCCCACCGCGGTGTTGATGACCACCGGAAAGAAGCCGATCAGCGCGCCCATCAGCATGTTGGGAAAGATTCCGTAGCCCATCCAGATCAGGAACAACGGGGCGATCGCGACCTTGGGCAGGGTGTTGACGAACACCAGGAACGGCACCAGCGCATTGGCGAGCAGCGGCGACCAGGCGATCGCCACGCCGAGCGCCACGCCGACCGCGCCGGCCATCAGGAAGGCCCCCACGATCTCCCAGGTCGTGACCCAGATATGCTGATGCCAGGCGACGTCGCTCGCCCAGAGCGACTTCCAGACCGTAAGCGGCGACGGCAGCAGATACTCGCGGATGCCGCCCAGGCTGACAGCCATCTGCCAGGCGACAAGCAGCGCGACGAACAGCGCCACGGTCGGCCAATACTGGCGACTGATTGCCTTCATCTTCCCGATGATTTACCCCACTGTCGGCGAGACTGACGAAGGCCCCTTTGGTCGTCAACCCATCGGCCATCAAAGGGACCCATCAAGGCGAGGCTCTGCGGTGAAGCTATCTCTGTGCAATGAAGTGATCCGCGAGCTTTCTTTCGTGCGGCAATGCGAGTTGGCAGCGAAACTCGGCTATCGTGGACTCGAGGTCGCACCATTCACCTTCGGCGACGATGGCTGGCGCATGCCGGCGGCCGAGCGGAGCGAAGTTCGTCGGGCCTGCGCCGATGCCGGCATCGAGGTCAGCGGCCTGCATTGGCTGCTTGCGGCGCCGGCCGGGCTCTCCATCACCACGTCGGACAAGGCGGTGTGGCAGAAGAGCGTCGACGTGCTGCGCGCCTCTATCGACCTGTGCGCTGAACTGGGCGGCCACTATCTCGTTCACGGCTCGCCAGGGCAGCGGCGCCTCGGCGGCTCGTCCGACGCCAGACGCGCGGAAGAAGCGTGGTCCATCGCCGCTGCGGCGGCGCAGAAGGCGGGTGTGGTCTATTGCCTGGAGCCGCTGTCGGCTCCGGAATGCAATTTCATCAATACGCTGGCCGAGGCTTCGGCGGTGGTGCAGAGAATCGGCAATCCGGCCTTCAAGTCCATGGTCGACACGCTGGCCGCCGGCAGGATGGAATCCGAGCCAGTGGGCGACGTGATCAGACGCTGGATGCCGACCGGATTGATGGCTCATATCCAGTTCAACGACCGTAACCGGCGCGGGCCGGGTGAGGGCGACGACAGGTTCGGGCCGATCCTCCTGGCGCTTGCCGAGACCGGCTATGCCGGCTGGGTCGCCATGGAGCCGTTCGTCTATGAACCCGACGGGCCGACCTGCGCCGCGCGCATGATCGGCTATATATCGGGCCTGCTGGAGCGCGCATGAAGGTCAGGTTGCTGGAGGTCGAACGCTACGAGCGGCCGATGACCAATCGGCTCGCCTTTCGTTTCGGCGTCATCACTGTTACCGGCGGCATCCAGGCGGTCATTCGCGTGCGCATCGCATTGCCCGACGGGAGGAGCTGCCAGGGTGTCGCCGCCGAGGCTCTGGCCGCCAAATGGTTCGAGAAGAGCCCGGAATTCACCGACAAGCAGAATTTCGACCAGCTGCGCCAATCGCTCGACATCGCCATCGGCCACTACAGGGCGTTCGGCGCCGCTACGCCGTTCGACCTGTTTTCGGGGACCTATCGCGAGCAGCAGCGCAAGGGTGCCTCGCTTCGCCTCAATCCGTTGGTGGCAAGCTACGGACCGGCGTTGCTCGATCGCGCCATCCTGGATGCGCTGGGCAAGGCGACCGGTAATTCCTTCGCTCAGATGATCACGCAGAACATGCCGGGCATAGTGGCGACCGAGCTTACGCCCGACATCGACCAGCTCGAACTGACGGCCTTTCTCGCCGGGCTGACGGCTGCGCCAACGATCGAGTTGCGCCATACGGTCGGGCTGGTTGATCCGCTGACGGCGGGCGATCGCACACCGATGGAGCGTGTCAACGATGGCCTGCCGGAAACGCTCGAAGAGGTCGTGTCATACTACCGCGGCCGCTACTACAAGCTGAAGGTCGGGGGCGACAGCAGGACCGATCTCGACCGCTTGATGCGCATTGCCTCGGTGCTGGACAGTCGGCTGCCGGACTACTGCGCCACGCTCGACGGTAACGAGCAGTTCGACGATGTCGAAGGCATCGTCGAACTGTGGCGCAAGGTGACGGAGGAACCCAGGCTCGCCCGCCTGGCCCGGTCGACACTGTTCATCGAGCAGCCGATCAAGCGGGCGATGGCGCTCAGCCAATCCGTCGAACCGTTGGCCAAGTTCAGGCCGGTGATCATCGACGAATCAGACAGCGAGTTGTCGTCCTTCCCGACGGCCCTGACGCTCGGCTATGCCGGCGTCTCGAGCAAGAACTGCAAGGGCTTCTACAAGTCGATCCTGAATGCCTCGCGAGTCGCCAGGCTCGGACCAGGCTATTTCATGTCGGCCGAAGACCTGACGACCTTGCCGGGCGTGAGCGTGCAGCAGGATCTCGCCCTGGTGTCCCTGCTCGGCATGACCCATGTCGAGCGCAATGCCCATCACTTCGTCGATGGCATGTCGTTCGCCTCCGAGTTCGAGCAGCGCGCCTTCGTTCGTGCCCATGGCGATCTTTATGAGAAGAGGGACGGCCACCCGGCGCGATTGAAGGCGGCCGGCGGCCGCATTGCCCTGGGGTCGCTTGCGGTGCCGGGTTTTGCCGTCGGCGCGGAGATGGATTTCCGCTCGATGACGCCGAGGACGTCGGCAATCACGACAGGGGTGACGACATGAGCCAGGCGTCATTGCCTCAGCGGTTCGACAGCGTCGAAGTGCTCGAGGAGTTCATGAGCTCCCCGTCACCAGAGCTGGTGAGCGACCTCAAGACGCTTTCGGGCGACATCCTGGTGCTCGGAGTCGGCGGCAAGATGGGGCCAAGCCTGGCGCGCCTGGCCAAGCGGGCGGCCCCGCTCGGCAAGCGCGTCATCGGCGTGGCTCGCTTCAGCGAGCCGGGCGTGCGCGAATCACTGGGACGGGCAGGTGTCGAGGCGATCTCGCTCGACCTGCTCGACCGTGGCGGGTTGGAGCGCCTGCCAAAGGCTCCCAACGTCGTTTTCATGGCGGGCCGAAAGTTCGGCGCGGCCGGCAACGTGCCGCTGACCTGGGCCATGAACGTGCAGGTGCCGGCGATGGTGGCTGAGGTGTTCAAGGCCTCGCGTATCGTCGTCTTCTCGACCGGTTGCGTCTATCCCTTCGTCCCGGTCGACAGTGGCGGCGCCACGGAGGACGTGCCGCCGGTGCCGCCGCCGGGCGACTACGCCAACTCCTGCGTCGGCCGCGAGCGCATGTTCGAGTATTTCTCGGCGCTGCACGGCACGCCCGGCCGCCTGTTCCGGCTGAACTATGCCATCGACATGCGCTACGGCGTGTTGCACGACATCTGCCGCAAGGTGCGCGACGACGAGCCGATCGACCTTGCGATGGGGCACGTCAACGTGATCTGGCAGGGCGACGCCAACAGGGTGGCCTTGCGCTGCCTGGCTCACGCCACCAAGCCGACGACGCCGATCAACGTCACCGGACCGGAAACGATCGAGGTCCGCCGGCTGGCCGGCGAATTCGGCAAGCTTCTCGGCAAGAGGCCCAAATTCACCGGAACGCCCGCACCAACCGGCTGGTTGAACAATGCCGGCAGGATGGTGAAGGAGTTCGGCCCGCCGAGCGTGCCGCTGGCGAAGATGGTCGAATGGACGGCCGACTGGCTGAGTCGCGACATGGCCACCCTCAACAAGCCCACGCACTACGAGGTGCGCGATGGCAGGTATTGACGCGCCGCTCATCGCGCCGATTGCCGCCGACCAGTTTGAGGCCGTGTGGCCGTTATCCATCGAAGCCGGCTGGAACCAGAACATTGCCGACTGGCGCTTCATGCTGGGTGCGGGCCGCGCCTTCGGTTGCCGCGGCGTAGACGGGAAATGGCAGGCCAGCTCTCTGGTGCTGCCGCTCGGCGACAAGCTGGCCTGGATCAGCATGGTGCTGGTGACCAAGGCGCTGCGTCGCGCCGGCGTCGGCACGAGCCTGCTCAGGCGCTGTATCGCCGAGGTGCAAGAGAGCGGCGCCGTTGCCGGCCTCGACGCGACGGAGCAGGGACGGCCGATCTACCTGCCGATGGGCTTCCACGACCTGTACAGGATCTCGCGCTGGCATTTCGCCGGCGCGAAGCCCGAACCGTCGACTGTCGCCGTTCGCCCGCTGACGGCCGCCGATCTGCCCGCGGTGATCGCCTACGACTGCGCGATGAGCGGCATGGAGCGTCCGGCGTTGCTGAGGCATCTCGCCAACCGCCAACCCGACGCCGCCTGGATCTCCGAAGCGGAAGGGCGATTGAACGGTTTTGTTCTGGGGCGGGAGGGGCGGACCGCGAGTTCAATCGGTCCTGTTGTCGCCGGTGATGAAACGACCGGCCTGGCGCTGCTCGCGCAGGCAGCTGCGTCACGGCCGGGGCCATTCATCGTCGACGTTCCCGATGCGCATGCCGAAATCCGCAAATGGCTCGAACGGCAGGGTGCGACGACCCCGCGCGGCTACATGCGCATGACCCTCGGCATAGCGCCCGGCCTGCACGACCCCGGCCATCTGTTTGCCCTTGCCGGGCCAGAGTTAGGATAAAGTACCCGCATGCATTGGCACGAACTGCCTCAAGAGGTTCTTTCGACCCTGCGCCGCGGCGCCGTGATCCCGGCTCATCCGTTGGCGCTCGGACCCGACCGCCGATTCGACGAGCAGTCGCAGCGCGCGATCAGCCGTTACTACGTGGATGCGGGCTCCGGTGGTCTGGCCGTCGGCGTGCACTCGACACAGTTCGCTATCCGTGAAGTTGGGCTTTACCGGCCGGTGCTTGAGCTCGCGATCGAGACGGCCCGCGAGTGGACCGACCGGCCGTTGGTCATGATCGCCGGCGCGGTCGGCAAGACCGCGCAGGCCGTCGAGGAAGCCAAGACGGCACGCGCGATGGGCTATCACGCCGTTCTGCTTTCACTCGCCGCGATGAAGGGTGCGAGCGAGGATGAACTGATCGAACATTGCTCTGCCGTTGCTCTGGAGATGCCACTGATCGGCTTCTATTTGCAGACGGCGGTGGGCGGCATCCCGCTCTCGCGCGCCTTCTGGGCGCGCTTTGCTGCCATCGACAATGTCGTGGCCATCAAGGTGGCACCGTTCAATCGCTATCGCACCCTCGACGTCGCCGTCGGCGTCGTGCAGGCACACGCCGAGGACCGGATCACGCTCTATACGGGCAACGACGACCACATCGTCGCGGATCTCGTGACGCCGATGGTGGTCCGCACCGGCAACCGCGAGGTGACGCTGCGCTTCCAGGGCGGACTGCTCGGCCATTGGAGCGTGTGGACGCACGGTGCGGTCGGGATGCTGGAGCGGCTCAAGCTTTCGGTATCGGCCGGCGCCATCCCGCCGGAAGTGCTGGCGCTCGATTCCTTTGTCACCGATTGCAATTCGGTGGTGTTCGACGTCGATCACGAATTCGCCGGCTGTATTGCCGGCTGCCACGAGATCCTGCGCCGGCAAGGGCTGATGCGCTCGATCGAGTGCCTCGACCCAAATGAAAAGCTGAGCGCCGGCCAGAGCGAGGGTATCGACCGGCTTTACGTTACCTATCCCGAGCTGAACGACGACGCCTTCGTGGCCGCCAACCTCGAACGCTGGCGGAACTGAGGTGGACGACCTCTTTGCGACGCAGGACGCGCTCGCCGTCGCGGACCTGATCCGTACGCGCAAGCTCAGTGCAAAGGAAGTGCTCGACGCCACAATGGCATCACTGCGTCGGGCCAACGATCGGCTGAACGCCGTCACCGATTTCTATGACGACGCGCCGCCACCCGGCGACGGGCCGTTCCACGGCGTGCCCTACGTCATCAAGCAGCTGATGGCGGACTGCGCTGGCCATCCGACGACCCTGGGTTCGAGGTTCTTCGGCAGTATTCCGGTGGCCGCCGCTGACAGTGCCGCCGTGGCTCGCATGCGTCGCGCCGGATTGGTGATTGTCGGTCGCACCAACACCAGCGAGTTCGGCCTCGCGCCGACCACGGAGCCAGCCTTCGGCGGCCCGACGATAAACCCCTGGCGCTCCGACCTCTCGCCGGGCGGCTCCTCCGGCGGCTCGGCGGCGGTCGTCGCGGCGCGCCTGCTGCCGATGGCCCATGCCACTGACGGCGGCGGCTCGATCCGCATCCCGGCCAGCTTGTGCGGCCTGTTCGGCCTGAAACCGTCGCGTGGGCGAATTAGCCTGGCGCCAATCGGAGAGACGTTGGCCGGTGCCGGTGCGCAGCATTGCGTCTCGGTCTCGGTTCGCGACAGTGCCGCCTTGCTCGATGCGCTCGCCGGTGGCGAGCCGGGCGATCCGTATCGTGCGCCGCCTGCGACGGGTTCGTTTCTCGATGCCGCGACGCGTGCGCCGGGCAGGCTGCGCGTTGCCTTCATGCGCAAACCGGTAGGGGAGGGACCGCTCGACCCGGTACTGGTGAAAGCGATCGAACGTACCGTCAAGCTGCTGGAGGATCTCGGCCATCAGATCGAAGAGGCTTCGCCCGGTTACGATGCAGCGACCTTGAATGCCGCGTTCTGGCGCGTGATGTGCGCCAACACCTGGACGAATATCCAGCTGCGGGCGGCCGGCCGGGTGCCGGGTCCGGACGATCTCGAGCCGGTGACGCGCGCCTACGCCGAGCGCGGCCGCACCGTCTCTGCCGACGAGTACATCCGCAGCGTCCAGACTTTCCATCGTACGGGCCGGCAGCTCGGGGCCTTCCTCGAACGACACGACGTTCTGCTGTCGACCACGATCGCGCGGACCAGCCTGCCGCTGGGCACGGTGCGCATGGATGGTTCGCCCGAGCAGTTCGAGCAAGCCGTCGCACCGATGACTCCGTTCACCGCGGTATGCAATGCGACCGGGGTGCCGGCGATGTCGGTACCGCTGGAATGGACCGATGACGGCCTGCCGATCGGCTTGCACTTCGTTGCCCGCTTCGGCGCCGAGCAAACCCTTTACTCGCTCGCCAATCAACTCGAGCAAGCACGTCCCTGGAGGAACCGCCGGCCATGATGATCTGCGACGCACAGGTCCACATCTGGGCCGCCAGCACGCCCGAGCGTCCGTGGCCGGCGCGGGCGGAACCGCATCGTGCGCCGCTCGGTAAGGAGGAGCTCCTGGTCGAAATGGACAAGGCCGGAGTCGACCGCGTGATCCTCGTGCCGCCGTCGTGGGAGGGTGACCGCAACGACGTTGCGAACGACGCGGCGAAGAGCCATCCCGAGCGCTTCGCCACCATGGGCCGCTTTGATCCCGACGCGCCCAGCGCGCGCGAAACGATCAAGGACTGGAAGAAGCAGCCGGGCATGCTCGGCATGCGCTTCACCTTCCACACGCCTGTGCTTCGCCAGCCGCTGCTGGACGGCAAGTTCGACTGGGTGTGGGGCGAGATGGAGAAGCTCGGCATCCCGGCGATGGTGCTGTTCCACCACGAATACATGCATCTCGCCGACAAGGTGGCAGGGCGTTACACCGGCCTGCGGCTGGTGCTAGACCATCTCGGTCTGAAGAGCGGGAAAGACGTCACCGAGGCGACCAACTTCGCCACGCTCGACAATGTGCTGGCGCTGGCCAGGCGGCCCAACGTGGCGGCCAAGGTCACGGCCATGCCCTGCTACGCCGGCGACAAGACCTATCCGTTCAAGTCGGTGCATCCACACATTCGACGGGTGTTCGATGCCTTGGGCCCCAAGCGCACCTTCTGGGGTACCGACTGGTCGCGCTTGCCGTGCTCCTACAAGCAGGGCGTGACGATGTTCACCGAGCAGATGCCGTGGCTGAAAGGCTCGGACCTCGAAGAAGTGATGGGCCGCGGCGTTTGCGAGTGGCTGGGCTGGAAGGTCTGAGCATCGCCACGACCCAGGCCCGCTCAAGAGCCGTCCCGAGCTACAGTTTGCGCATCACCGTCCGCGAGCCGCCGCCCCAGATCGGCAAGTAGGCCATCTTGTAACCGGCGCCGCCGGTGACGATCGGATGGATCGCCTCGGGGGCGCTAGCGACGCCTTCGCCCCTGTCGAACACGTACTGCTGGATGCGCTTGATGTCCCAGGCATCATGGCGGGCGATCTTCTGGGCCAGCTCGAGCGGCAGCAGGAACACCTGCTCGCCGCGCTCATTCTTCCGGCTCTGGCTGGACATCACGATCTCGGCGCGCATGCCGGCGACGATCGGCTCGAGGATGGCCTCGGGTGTGGCGCCCTCACCGTCACCAGGCAGCACCTCGGCCGTGCCGGAGATTCCCATCACGGTGATCGCGTCGACATTCCGACCGAAGCCGTGGCGCTCGGTCAGGGTAGGGAAGGGCCCATCGGTCCGTTCGCCGAAGCAGAGCGTGAATTTTCCCGGCTGACCCATGGTGGCCATGTCGCCCGTTTCGGAGCGGGCGCCGCCGATGTTGCGCAGGCAGAGTTGCAGCGCGCGACCGATGCAGGCGTTGGCGCGCGTCCCCGGGCCCAGGCAGTTGGTGCCGGCATTGACGCCAAGCTTGCGGGCGATCGGACCGTGCACACAGAGCGCCACGCAGGCGCTGCCGGTCGTCGTGGCAATGCCCAGCAGGTTGAACTCGGGTTCGAGGATGGCCTGTGCGGCCGTCAGTACGACCGGCAGCTCGGCCGGGACGGCACCGGCGATGACGCACTGGTAAGCCACGGTTTCGGGCGTGATGTCGCCGAACATCGGCGGCATCATGCCTCGGGATGCGCCGCGGTCGCTGACGACGGCGGCCATCCCCTCCAGGCGCCGCTCAGTCGGCGGGACAAGAGGAAGGCCGTCACTCAGCTCGGCATCCGCCAGGATCTGCTGGGCGGCCTCCCACGCGGTCGTCTCAGAGACGACCGGCCAGCCGCACCACTCGTTCATCGTGCGATGCGCACCGCAGCGACGGTGGTGCCGCCGAAGGAAGGAATGAAGGCCGAGTGCTTGCCCGGACCGCCCGCCACGGTGATGTGGATGTCGTTCGGGCTGCGTCCTATCGTCAGCCAGTCACCGTCGGCTTTGTGGCCGGTGCTCTCGTACGTATCGAGGTTTTCCTTCGAGATGCGCGAGAGGTGGATGCGCGAACGCTTCCACAGCTCCTCGCGGATGCTGTCGAGGGTGTAGCCGTCGCGCTTCAGCGTCGCGGCATGCTCCGGGCCGATGATCACGAACATCGGGCCCTTGCCGTAGACCGTATTGGCACCCGGGTTGGCCATGCCGCCGGCGAACGTCGTCAGCAGGCCGTCTCCCGTCGTCGAGCCGTGATCGTTGAGATTGTGCGGGCCTTCGCCCGACATCACGCTCACGACGCTGTCGTTCGGCGCAAAGCCGCGTTGCACGTGGTAGGGCGTCCAGGGGTTCTCCTCCTGGTTCTCGCCGAAACAGAACGTGTACTTGGCGGGATTGCCCTGGGTCGAGCGGTCCATCTCGCCCGGCTTGGCACCCGCCACGTTCAGCAGCATCAGCCCAAGTGCACGACCGATCGTGGCGTTTGCCTGCCAGCCCTGGCCGAAACAGTTCGAGCCGCAATTGATGTTGAGCTCCTTGCGGATCGGACCGCTCACCATGACCATGGGCGCGCACGAGTGCGTCGTCGCCAGCGAGCCGTGCAGGTTATACTCGGGATCGAGCACGCCGCGCAGGGCTGCGGTCACGACCGGAAAGTACTCCGGCTTGCATCCCGCCATCACGGCGTTTGCCGCCAGCGCCTGCACCGTGGGCACGATCTGGCGTGGAGGGACGGGCGAGAAAGGGCGGTTGTCGCCGCGCACCGTCTCGACGAACTTCGCCACCTTCTGCTCGGTCGGCACGTAGAGCGGCATGCCGTCGCTCCAGCCCTGCTGCGCCGCGAATTCGTTGAACGCCTCGACATCCATGTCCTCGAGATCGATCACTTCCTGGTCGGCGATGTCCTTCATTTGCCGGTAGCCTCGGTCAGTCCCTTCATTGCCGCTTCGATGCGTTCCTTGAGCTCGTCGGCGTTGAGACCGCCAACCGGGTGCTTCACGACGATCAACCGCGGCTCGATCTTGCGGGCTTTCGCCTGGGCCAGGACCAGCGGCTTGAAAGTCTCAGTGGCGATCACGTAGGCCGTGATGCCGAGCTTCTCGAGTTCGATGCTGTCGTGGAAACTCCACGATGAACAGCTTCCTCAATCACCTAGGGCTAGCAGTGCGGCCCGGTAGTTTGCCGCGACCTCCTGGAGTAATTCCTTCGGTGCCGGCTGGCTGGCGCTGTTCTTGGCCAGGAACTTGATGTTCTCGACCTGTCGGTGCGCACTGAGCTTGTCGCGAATACCCCACAGCAACTCCCGGGCATTGGGCTTGGAGTTCGAGATCAGGGCGATCGCGTCGGTCGTCCAGTTGACCGGCTTCAACGCCGTCTTCTCGCCACCGGCGGCGGAAACGCCGAAAGTCGGATTGTAGATACGCATGGAGGATCCTCCTCAACTCTTCTTCAAGGCCGCGATCACCGCCCGGGCAGCACGCTGGCCGTCGGCAATGGCTTCGGACAAATAATACTTCGCTGCGGACCGCACGTCGCCCACGGCGAACACCGTCGGCGCCGAGGTGCGGCCTTCGGCATCGGCCACGATATGCCCCGTGGCGTCGCGTTCAAGAGATTCCGGCAGGAATTCCGCAGCGGGAGACTGGCCGACATAGACGAACACCGCGCTGGCCGGAATGCTCGTGCGCGTTCCGTTGGTCTCGACGTCGATGGATTGCAGACCATCCTCGCCGGCGAGTCCGACGATGCGTCCGGTGATGTGCGGAACGCCGGCTGGCGCTGATGTGGCGGAAGAGTCGATCACGGTGACTCCGCCGGCCAACCCGACCAGTTCCTTGGCCTCGAGCGCCGCCCAGCCCTCTGCTCCGGCCACGATCACGGGCAGGCCGGCGTACAGAGGACCATCGCAATGGGCGCAATGGGAGATTCCCCGCCCCTCGTAAGCGGCTTCGTTCGGCAGGCCGAGTTTGCCTTTGTTGAGTCCAGTGGCGATGACGACCGAATGCGCCGTGTGTTTGTCGCCATCGCTGAGTTCTACCGTCCACGGACCGGTCCCCGACAATGCCGTCGCTTCGGCGAAGCCGATCTCGACGCCAGCGACGGTTGCATCGTCGGTCATGCGCGAGGCCATGTCGGG